>JANLYY010000136.1:0-27152 GCA_031365885.1 Polaromonas sp.
CCGGCGGTTTCATCGGCCGTGCGTGAGCCATCAAACACGCCTTGAAGTTCGACATTTTTCAACGCATCGTCAAGACCGTGGCGCGATTTTCCAGTCGCCACAGCCAGCAAATGCCCGCGTTTTTTCAACGCGTCAAGCAGCGGCAACACACCGTCGAAAAGCGCCAGGTCATCAGCATGCAGCCCGTAATGGTGGCGGTAGCGCGCGCCGAGTTCGGGGTACTTTTCTTGCGGCACGTCGGGCGCCGCGTGGGCCAGCGCCTGCATCAAACCGAGCCCGATTACGTAGCCTGCGGCCTCATCGCTGGGAAGCTTGCCGCCCACATCCACCACAGCCGCCTGGATGCAGCGCACGATGATCTTGGTCGAGTCAAACAACGTGCCGTCCCAGTCAAAGGCAATCAGGTCAAAGTTTCTAGGTTCCATAGGTTTATTGTCGCCGCGCGTGTGCCGATGCGCAGCCGTGGTTATTCGCTGCGTGCTGGCAAAAATTGCTGCAACTCGGGCGGCAAGGCAGCTTCGAGCGCAATCGCCTTGCGGGTCTTAGGATGGTTGAACTTCAAACTCCACGCATGCAAAAACATGCGCTTGAGCGCTGGGCTGCCGTCCACCGATTTTTGCAGCGCCCGGTTCAATTCGAAATCACCGTATTTGTCGTCGCCCGCAATCGGGTGCCCCTCGCCGGCCAGATGCACGCGGATCTGGTGTGTGCGGCCGGTCTTGATGGTGACTTCCAGCAGCGTGAACGTCGTACCGGGCGCAGCCGGGCTGGCGGGAATCGCCGCCTTGACCTTGGCCAGCGTGACCGAACGCATGCCGTCCGGGTGGTCATTCGCGACCACCTTGACGCGCCGTTCGCCGTTGTCTATGAGGTATTTATGCAGCGCCTTGTCGATCACGCGCTGGTTCGCCGCCCAGGTGCCGCTGACCAGCGCCAGATACACCTTGTCAGTTTCACGTTCGCGGAACTGTTCCTGCAGCAGTTTCAGCGCCATGCGGCGCTTGGCAATCAACAGCACGCCGCTGGTGTCACGGTCCAGCCGGTGTACCAATTCCAGAAAATCGTCCTGCGGCCGGGCCATGCGCAGCTGCTCGATCACGCCAAAACTGACGCCGCTACCGCCGTGTACGGCCACGCCAGCCGGTTTGTCGATGGCGAGCAAAAAATCGTCTTCAAAAAGAATCGGGAACTCGGCCGCTGGCGCGTAGCCACCCACGGTGGAGCTGGCGCCGTGGCGTGCCACTTCTTGTGCTATTGCCAGCGCTTTCTGGTCCGCGCGTTCGGACGTGCGCACCGGCGGCAGACGCACCAGGTCTCCGGCTTCCACGCGGGTGTCAGCCTGCGCCCTGCCTTTGTTAACCCGAACTTCACCGCTGCGAATAATGCGGTAAACGTGGGTTTTGGGCACGCCCTTGAGCTGCCTGATAAGGAAGTTGTCGAGCCGCTGGCCGGCGTAATCTTCATCAACGGTGACCAGCGTGGCCTGCGGCACTGAGGTAGGTGCGGCGGCCGTGCGGCCGGGGTTTGGCAAACTCATTTGCACCGCCGACCGGGCGCTTGGGGTATGCGTTTTGGCGGTCGCAGCGGCTGCCGGGTAGAGCCTGGAACCCGCGCCAAATGGTCGCTGGAGCGTGCGTTCGGAACGCTTGCCAGGCGCTTTGGCTTTGCCAGAAGCTACCCCTATAATGTGTTTCACTAGCGATGCACTGCAAGTGGTTGATTTGTCTGGATTTTAATCCACACCAATTTAAAGCCCATCAAACGGCCCACTGCGGCCTCGCTGGAAGGTCGATGCCTTGCCGGCGGTCAACTGCAAGCGACGGGTGCCAGGCACCTCGCGGCAGAAAAATTGCGCGGCAGACGAGTCGACGTTTTGCGATACAACTACGGAAATTCCATGCATGCAGCTGCCAGTTTTGCACTTGTGGCTGCGTGCGGATCCAGGTGAGAACAAATCCTTCAACAGGTAGTGCGCTGATGACAACACGGCTCAAGCTGATTTCTATGTACCTGCAGCGCCTTATCGGCCTGCTTTGGGGTACAAATCAGCCTGTAGCCCAGGTAAATCGTGCGCAAGATGCTATGTTTTTAATAGCAAAAACCTGCTGGATACCTGCTCCCCTTCATCCACGCGCCTACGCCCAGACCCCACCTGGCTGACTGATTTTTCAGTCGGCCCGCGTGCTGTCAAAAGCTCTCCGGCAATTCCCCACGTTCGCACAGCGTCTTCTTTGGCATCGTTGGCCCATTTGGGCTTGAGACGAGAAAAGTTCTTTGATCAAAAAGACAAAAGAACGACAAGGAAGATCATCATGAAAAGAATGCTGGTAAATGCCACGCAGGCCGAAGAGCGCCGGCTGGCCATCGTCGATGGACAAAAACTCCTCGACTACGAAATCGAAATTGAAGGCCGCGAACAGCGCAAGGGCAACATCTACAAGGCAGTCGTCACGCGCGTCGAGCCCTCGCTGGAAGCCTGCTTTGTTGACTACGGTGAAGACCGCCACGGTTTTCTGCCGTTCAAGGAAATCTCACGCAATTATTTTGCGGCTGGCGTACCGGTCAACCAGGCGCGCATCAGCGACGTGATCCGCGAAGGTCAGGAGTTGATGGTTCAGGTCGAAAAGGAAGAGCGCGGCAACAAAGGCGCAGCACTGACCACCTTTGTCTCGCTGGCCGGCCGTTATGTCGTGTTGATGCCAAACAACCCGCGCGGCGGTGGTGTCAGCCGCCGGATTGAAGGCGAAGACCGGGCCGAGCTGAAGGAAAACATGGACCAGCTGGAATACCCGGCTGGCTCCAGCATCATTGCGCGCACCGCCGGCATAGGCCGTAGCGCCCCTGAATTGCAGTGGGATCTGAACTACCTGATCAAGCTCTGGACGGCGATTGAAGGCGCCGGCAAAGGGGGCAAGGGCGCGTTTTTGATTTACCAGGAATCGAGCCTGGTGATTCGCGCGATTCGCGATTACTTCAACAGCGACATCGGCGATATCTTGTTCGACACCGACGACGTGTACGAGCAGGCCAAGCAGTTCATGGCCCACGTGATGCCCGAGCATGAGCACCGCGTCAAACGTTACCGCGACGACGCGCCGCTGTTCAGCCGCTTCCAGATCGAGCACCAGATCGAATCGGCCTACGCCCGCACCGTGCAGTTGCCTTCCGGCGGCGCCATAGTCATTGACCACACCGAAGCGCTGGTCAGTGTTGACGTCAACTCCGCCCGCGCCATCAAGGGCGGAGACATCGAGGAAACCGCCACCCGCACCAACCTGGAAGCCGCCGACGAAGTCGCGCGCCAGATGCGCTTGCGTGACCTGGGCGGCCTGATCGTCATTGACTTTATCGATATGGAAGAGTCGCGCAATCGCCGCGACGTGGAAAACCGTCTGCGCGACGCGCTGCGCCAAGACCGCGCCCGCGTGCAGTTCGGCACCATCAGCAAATTCGGCCTGATGGAAATGAGCCGCCAGCGCCTGCGCCCTGCCCTGTCTGAAGGCGCATCGATCCCGTGCCCGCGTTGCGGTGGTTCGGGTCATATTCGCGATACCGAAAGCTCGGCATTGCAGATTCTGCGCATCATCCAGGAAGAGTCGCTGAAAGACAGCACGGCGTCGGTCCTGTGCCAGGTGCCGGTCGATGTGGCGTCTTTCCTGCTGAACGAAAAGCGCTCGGAAATCGCCAAGATCGAGATGAAGCAGCGCATCAACGTGCTGCTGGTGCCCAACAAAACGCTGGAAACGCCGAACTACCGGCTTGAGCGCCTGAAGCATGACGACCCGCGTCTGGACAACATCGAAGCCAGCTACAAGATGGCCGAAGAAATTGAAGACCCGACGCTGGTCACGCGCCGCAGCCAGGAAAAGCACAACCGGCAGGAGCCCATCATCAAGGGCGTGTTACCTGATGCGCCAGCGCCTGCCGCGCAGCCCCGGCCCGTCGCACCCGCGCCTGCTCCAGCGGCTGTGCAGCCCGCAGCGCGCCCCGCACCGGTGGCTGCAGTACCGGTGCCGGCTGAAAAAGGCTTCTTTGGCTGGATTAAAAACCTGTTTGGCAATGAGCCTGAGTCGGCACCTGCCGCCGCACCGGTCACGCCGGTTAAAACCGAAGAGCGTGCTGGCGAAGCCCGACGCGATGGACGTGGCGAGCAGCGTGGCGAGCGTGGCGAACAGCGCGGCGAACGCGGTGGTCGTGATGGCCGACGCGGTGGACGTGGCCGCGCGGAGGGTCGCACGGAAGGACGCCCGGAGGGCCGTCCCGAAAATCGTGCCGAAGGCCAGAGTCGTCCTGAAGGACGTCCGGAAGGTCGCGCTGATGGTCGCGGTGAGGGTCGCACTGACGGCCGTGGCGGCGAACGCCGCGAGCGCAATCCGGAAGGCCGCGGCGATGCGGGTCGTCAGGAACGCCAGGAACGCTCCGCCGGTGAAGCACGCAGCGACGGCAACGCAGAAGGCCGCACCGAAAACCGCGAACCGCGCAGCGAAGGCAGCCGTGGCGGACGCAATCGTCGTGATGGCAGCGACCGGGGCGAGCATGCCCCGCGTGACTCGGTCGAACAAGACATTGCAGCGGCCAATCAGGCGGCGATGGCAGCGGCCATGGGGGGCGACGCACCAGCGGCATCGCCGCGTCGCCCGGACAGAGCGACCGGTGAGGCCGGCCAGAACCAGGGTGAGCGCGCACAGGGAGAGCGCCCGCAGGGCGACCGGGAAGCACGTGGTGAGCGCGGTGGTCGCCGCAATGACCGCCGGGGCGAACGCGGTGATCGTGGTGAACGATCAGACGGCCAGAACGCCATACCTGACGCCGTAGCCGTCACTTTGATGGGTGAAAGCGCACCGATGAACGACTTGCCCGGCGCGGACGCGGTTGACACGCCCCGCAACGGCTTTGCTCTGACGCAAGACGTACACGCCCAGGCGCCGCGCGATGAGGCCCAGCCAGCAGACGGACAGCCAGGCAACGAGGCTGGCAGCGAGTCACGCCAGCCGCGCGAACGCCGCAGCCGTGACCGTTACGGCCGTGACCGCCGCGAGCGCGGTGAAGGTGAACGCAACGCCACCGGCAACGGCCATGACAGCGAGCAGTCTGCCGAAAATAGCGCAACCGCCGTCTTTGCGGAGCCTAATCAGCCTCTAGCCCAGGCGGAACTTGCGCAAGCAGCTACTAATTTTGTAGCGCCTGCGCCGGAAGTTGTGGCGGTCAACAGGCCGGTTATGGCGCCAGTTAAAGCGCCCATTGCTACGCCGGTGGCTCAAGCTGCAGCCGCATCAGCCGCCGCCAGCGCAAGCCTGCCGAAGGTTCAGTCGTATGACTTGCCGATGCAGGACTTGAGTCAGGTGGCGCAGTCGTCTGGTTTGCAATGGGTCAACTCCAATCCCGACAAGATCGCCGAAGTCCAGGCGGCAATTGCAGCTGAAGCCAGGCCGATTCACTTTCCGCGTGAACGCCAGGCGGTCGCCGCATCCACCGAAGGCCCGCTGGTACTGGTTGAGACCAAACGCGACCTGGCCAGCATGCCGCTGCCGTTCGAGAAGCCACAAGCCTGATCAGGTGTCAAAGAAATCAGCCTGGCGAATTGCCCGGCTGACAAAACAAAAAGGCCCGCATGCGGGCCTTTTTTTTGTTGATGACTCAGGTCTTTAAATCTGCGCCGCCCGCTTGTACGCCTCTGCCGCCCCCGCCTCGTCCTGCCGCTGCTCAGCCAGCACCGCCAGTGCGCGCCAAGCGTTGCGGTGCAGCGTGGCGTCTTGCAGCCCCTGCGCAGCCTGCGTCAACAGCTGCCGCGCCTTGCCCCACAGCTGCAGCTTCAGGCAGGCCATGCCGGCTAAGTACTGCAGATTGGCATCGCGCGGGCGGCTGCGCTGCGCCGCCTCGATGCGTGCCAGCCAGGCGGCGTCCAGCGACTGCAGCCCCGCCTCCAGCACCAGAATCATTTTCACGCGCAAGTTGTCGCCGATGTCCGAGCGCGGCTGCATCATGCGGTCCCAGGCCTGTAGCAGCCACGCGCGGGCCAGGTCGGCGTCGCCGTTCAAAGCGGTCAGGCGCGAGGCGGCATGCACCACCAGCTCGGGCATGGCTTTTTCGTTCGCGTCCAGCGATTCCCAGGCGCGCTGCAGCTGGGCCGGGTCATGCGCGTCGCTCAGCAATTCAAGCGCCAGACCGCGCACGATGCTTTGCCCGGCTTCTGGCGAGAAGGCCCGGTGTTTGGCCAGCAGCCGCGCGGTTTCCAGCGCCTGCGGTGTCTGGCGCAACTGGCGCGTGGCGCGCAGCTTCATGCGCAGCGCCAGCGTGCGGCGTGCCGCGCCTTGCGGCAACTGGCCCAACCAGTCAAGTGCAGCACCAGGGTCGCGGTCGTCCATGGCCCAGCGGGCGGCGCGAAACTGCACGCCTTCGCGCACTTCAAAAGCGTTGCGGTGTGACGAAACTTTCAGCGCCAGTTGCAGATGCTCATCCCGCAGCGCCTTGTTTTGCAGCGACTGGGCACTTTCAGCCACCAGCAAATGCGCCAGCGAGCGCAACTGGTTCGAGCGCACTGCGCTGTGCCCCACTTCGTAGCCCGATTCGTCCACCACCTGCACCAGGCTTTTTTCCTGGGCCAGTGCGTTTTGCGCCGACCGGGTAGCGCGGATAAAGCGCCCCGCCAATTGATGCGCCAGAGAATCGAGCAGCGATGAATACATGGCGCGTTCTTTTTGCTGCGCACGCCAGCGGCGGGCTTCCAGCGGCAATGAAAACACGGCGGTCAGCGCGCGCGAAGCCAGGTAGAGCAAAAGAAACAGGCCCGCCAGCAGCAGCACGACGAGGTTGAATGACAAGTCAACCCGGTGCGGCGGCCAGAAGAGAGTGATGACCGCCTGGTTGTTGCCAGCTACCAGCGCGGCCGAAACAGCAATACCAAACAGGGCCAAAAGCCAGAGTGCGGCGCGCATGCTGGGATTGCTTTTTTAACGTCCTGCCGCAGCAGTGGCCAATGCAGTCATGGTCTCGTCAAGTCGCGGTAATTCGCTGGTCTTGAGCTGGCCCTGGATTTGCTGAATTGACTGCGCAGCCGACTGGGTTTTTCGCGAGCCAGCGTCGAAATATTTCACCAGCCAGGCGTTAGCAGCCACCAGGTCGCTGCGCGCCGCATCGGTTTGCCGCGACAGCAGCGACAGCCGCGCATTGAGCAGCCGCAGCTTGAAGTTTTCGCGCAGAAAAAACGCCTGCTCGGGCGCCAGCAAGGCCGCTTCGGGCTGATCAATGCGGCTGACGCGCAGCAGCTTGCCGGCTTCGCTCTTCACATGGTTAAGAATGCTTTGAAACCAGGCCGCTGGCGTCAAGTAGGCGAGCAATTTTTCAACCGGTGTCGCCGCAGCCGGGTTGGCGGCCAGCGGCGCTGAAACCGACATGCGCGCGGCAGAAGCTACCGGCAGCGGCGATGGCGCTGCCCGCGCCGCACCACTGACCGGCATGGCATTGGCCAGCGGCAGTTCATCGGCCAGGCGCACCAGTTCATCGAGCTTGATCAGCAGCACCGGCACATCAGTCAGGGTCGCGGCTTTAATGCGATCAATGTCTTTGGCGATCGCGCGCTGCAGCGGGTTCAGCCGTGGCTGCGCGGCACGCTGCAGGCGCTGGTCGGCCGAGCGCAGGGCAGCCAGCAGCGGCTCGGCGCTGCCGGTAAGCTCCGCCTGCTGCTGAGCCAGCCGCAAGGCCGATTCAAAATCGACCACCAGATTTTCATCGCGCGAGCGCGACAGGCTCTGCATCAGTTCCTCAAGCTGCGTGCGCTGCAGGTTGACTTCGCTGATGCGCGTCTCCTGCAGCGCCAGCCGCGCCGCCAGTTCCCGCGTGGCCTCTTCAGCCTGACGCGCCAGCGTCCGCGCCTCAACCGCCTGCGCGCCGGAATCGGTGCTGCGGCGCGCGAGTTCTTCCTGCATGTTGCTGACTTTTTGCCACAGCAAACCGCTAGCCAGCAAACCCGCCGCAGCCAGCAGGGCGACCAGCAGCAACAACCCCGTTGATTTTCCGGCGGGCTCGGGCGGCACGATCATGGTCAGACCCCCTTCCAGAGGCGGGGCTGGCACGTACGACTGAAGTGGCACAGGCGGCAGGGGCTGATCGTGGGGGCTCGGGCTCATGGATGACCCGATTCTATCGACGTGCCTATTGCCATTTTCCCAAGCGCTGCCGTGATGTCTTCCAGCTGCGGACGGGATTCAAGCACCTCACCCCAGCCGGCGGCCCGTGCCGCCTCGGCGATTCGCGGATGCATCGCCACGGCACGCGCATGCCGCAAGTCAATGCCGCCCATCGACACCAGGTTGTCCACGGCTTCTGAACTGCTGAGCAGCCAGACCGACCCATCACTGCACGCGGCCCGTGCGCGTTGCAGCAGGGCATTGGAGGGTTGCGGCGCCCGGCGCACATAAACCGGCAAAAAATCCACCGTGGCGCCAGCCGCCCTCCATTGGCGCGCGATCCAGTCCCGCCCCGGCGCGGTAGCGTTTGCCGACGCATCGCGCTGGCCAGAAATCGTTTGCCCCCGCACGATCAGCACGTGCCGGCCCTGCCAGTCACGCGCGCCCACGGTGGCCCACAAAGACTGCGAGTCAAACTGTGCTGCATCGGGCGCCGGCCCATCAATCTGCGAAGCTGGAACGCCCGCCGCCAGCAGCGCGGCTGCGGTTCCGGGCCCCGGCGCCATGAAACGCAGATGCGGCGGCAGACTGGTTGAAGATTTAGCCGCTACGTTTTTGATAGCTGCTTGCGCATGTTTTACGGGGGCTAGAGACCTATTTCTATTGAAAAAGTAGCTCACTGCGTTGCCGCTGACAAAGAGACAGGCAGCATAAGTCCCCAGCATGTCCCAGGCGTGTTGCAGCGCTTGAACATCTGGTGAATCAGTAGCCGGGCCAATCTCGATCAAAGGCAGCGCCTCGGCAGCAAAGCCGCTGCGCTGGAGCTGCTCGACCCAGTGCTGACACTCGCGCGCGGGCCGGGTCACGATGACGCGTGCCAGGGTGTTGAGGTTTGCGCTCACGCCAGCGCCTGCGGTCACGGCGTTGAAGCGGCGGCTTCAGGCGCCTTCCAGACCGCGCCACCCGCGCGCAGCTGCGCGGCGACAGCTTCGCCCAGCGCCTCAGCCTCTACAAAGCTGCGCACGACTGCGCTTTGCGCGGCATGAACCAACGCTGCCAGCGGCAGCCCCGGCAGGCTTTCAGCCGATGCCGGGTCGCCCCAGGCAGCGCGGAGCCGCATCGCCTGACCGCCATCTTTCGCCGTAACCGTTGTGGTGAACGACGCCAGCGGCATCGAGCAGCTGCCGCCCATCGCGCGCGACACGGTACGCTCGGCCGTGACCGCCAGCCAGGTCGCCTGGTCAGCCAGCGAGCCCAGCGCCTGCAGCAAGTCAGCCCGGTCAGACCGCACTTCGATACCCAGCGCGCCCTGCCCGGCTGCAGGCAGCATGTCATCGGGCTCGAAAGCGAAGCGAATGCGGGCGTCCATGTCCAGACGCTTCAAACCGGCAGCAGCCAGAACAATCGCGTCGTAATCACCCGCATCGAGCTTGCGCAGGCGGGTGTCGAGGTTGCCACGCAGCGGAGCAATTTTCAAATCAGGCCGCAAAGCTTTGAGCAGCACCAGGCGACGCAAACTCGACGTGCCCACTACCGCGCCCTGCGGCAATTCAGCCAGTGATGCGAACTGGTTGGAAACAAAGGCATCGCGCGGGTCTTCACGCTCCAGTACGCAGGCCAGCGCAAAGCCGTCGGGCAAATCCATCGGCACGTCTTTCAGCGAATGCACGGCGATGTCGGCCCGGCCTTCACTGAGGGCCACTTCCAGCTCCTTGACGAACAGCCCCTTGCCGCCGACCTTGCTCAGCGAGCGGTCAAGAATCTGATCACCCTGCGTGGTCATACCCAGCAATTCAACCTGCCAGCCCAGACTCGATTCAAGCAACGCCTTGACATGCCTCGCCTGCCACATCGCCAGCCGGCTTTCACGTGTGGCGATGACGACTTTCATGCCGGTTGTCGAGGTGCTTGTTGATGCTTCGGACACGCGTAACCTGTTCGTAATCAGTAGGAAAACTGGATGCTAGCATGCACCTTCGCGTAATTTTCTGCACAACCCGTACGCAAGCGGGCGGCCACACAGAGCCATCACCGAGGGTCAACATGGGAAATTCCACACGCACGTCCAGGGGTGCCAGCCAGCCAGTCGGCAACGCAGATCGCGCCGCCAGCCCGACCGGCCTGAACACCAGCAGCACCAAAACCGCGCGCAACACCCGGGACAACGAGCGGCCGCTGATGGAAGACATCCGCCTGCTCGGGCGTCTGCTGGGCGACGTGATTCGCGAGCAGGACGGCGTGGCGGCCTACGAGCTGATCGAGCAGGTGCGCAAACTGTCAGTGGCCTTTCGGCGCGATGCCGACCCTGAGGCCGACAAGGCGCGGGAAAAGTTGCTCAAGGGCCTGTCCAGCGACCAGACCGTCAGCGTGATTCGTGCCTTCACCTACTTCAGTCACCTGGCCAATCTGGCCGAAGACCGGCACCACATCCGCCGCCGCGCGGTACACGAGCGGGCCGGTGACACGCAGGAAGGCAGCATTGACGTCGCGCTGGCGCGCCTGCGCTGGGCCGGCATCGCGCCGAAAGCCATCGCCCAGACGCTGGCGCACAGTTTTGTCTCGCCGGTGCTGACGGCGCACCCGACCGAAGTGCAGCGAAAAAGCATTCTCGATGCCGAGCGTGACATCGCCCAGTTGCTGACGGCACGCGACGAGATCAAGACGATTGCCTGGGCGGTCAACGCAACCAGTCCCGCCAAGGCAGCCAAGGACGCGTTAAGCCCGCGCGAGCTGGCAGTCAACGAATCGCAGCTGCGCGCCCGCGTGATGCAGCTGTGGCAAACCCGCTTGCTACGCTTTTCAAAACTCACGGTCAATGACGAAATTGAAAACGCGCTGAGCTATTACGAGGCGACTTTTCTGCGCGAAATACCCAAGCTCTACGCCAACCTGGAGCGCGAACTGGGCACTCACCCCGTACACAGCTTCTTGCGCATGGGCCAATGGATAGGCGGCGACCGCGACGGCAACCCGAACGTCAGCGCCGACACGCTTAACTACGCGCTTGGCCGCCAGGCCGAAGTTGCGCTGCGCCATTACCTGACCGACGTGCATTTTCTGGGCAGCGAGTTGTCACTGTCGGCCATGCTGGTCGATATCAGCCCCGAGATGCGCGCGCTGGCCGAAAGCTCTCCGGACACCAGCGAGCACCGCAAGGACGAACCCTATCGCCGCGCCCTGACCGGCGTTTACGCACGGCTGGCCGCCACGCTGAAAAATCTGACGGGTGGCGATGCGGCGCGCCATGCCATCGCGCCGCAGAATCCCTATGCACGAGCGGAGGATTTTTTGGCTGATCTGCGCACCATCGAGATATCGCTGAAAACCTACCACGGCCAGGCGCTGGTGGCGCAGCGGCTGCATCCGCTGATACGCGCGGTCGAGGTATTTGGCTTTCACCTGGCCACACTGGACCTGCGGCAAAGCTCCGACAAGCACGAAGCGGTGGTGGCCGAGCTGCTGGCCGTCGCCCGGCTGGAGGCCGATTACGCCAGACTGGACGAGTCGCAAAAACGCGCACTGTTGATGGGCCTGCTGAACGACTCGCGCTCGCTGCGGGTGTTTGGTGCTGAGTACACCGCCCTGGCGCAAAGCGAGATCGCGATTTTTGAAGCCGCCCGCGTGGCGCGCTCGCGTTTTGGCAATGAGGCGATTCGCCACTACATCATCAGCCACACAGAAACCGTCAGTGATCTGCTGGAGGTGCTGCTGCTGCAAAAAGAAGTCGGCCTGATGACGCACACGCTGGACGGCCTGGCGACCTGCGACCTGATCGTGGTACCGCTGTTTGAAACTATTGAAGACCTGCGCAATGCCGCGCCCATCATGCGGGATTTTTATGCCCTGTCCGGCATCGCTCAGCTGGTGCAACGCAGCCGTCCTGACCAGTACAGCGAGCAGGACATCATGCTGGGCTACTCGGACAGCAACAAGGACGGCGGCATTTTCACCAGCAACTGGGAGCTGTACCGGGCGGAAATCGCGTTGGTTGAATTGTTCGACCCGCTGGCCAACAGCCACAACATAACCCTGCGCATGTTCCACGGCCGCGGCGGCACCGTCGGCCGCGGCGGTGGCCCGAGCTACCAGGCCATCCTGGCGCAGCCGCCGGGCACCGTGCGCGGCCAGATTCGCCTGACCGAGCAGGGCGAGGTCATCGGCTCCAAATACGCCAACCCCGAAATTGGTCGCCGCAATCTGGAGACGCTGGTCGCCGCGACTCTGGAAGCCACGCTGCTGCAACCGACCAAGCCGGCCAGTGCTGCTTTTCTAAAAGCCGCTGCAGCGCTTTCAATATTCAGCATGGCGGCCTACCGTGCGCTGGTCTATGACACGCCTGGCTTCACCGAGTATTTTTTCAGCTCGACACCAATTCGGGAAATTGCCGAACTCAATATCGGCTCCCGTCCCGCATCGCGTAAGGCAAGCCAAAAAATTGAAGACCTGCGCGCTATTCCGTGGGGCTTCAGCTGGGGTCAATGCCGGCTGACCTTGCCGGGCTGGTATGGATTTGGTGCGGCCGTTGACGCGTGGCTGGCGCGGGATGCCACACCGGACGGACGCAAGGGGTCGCTGGCCGTGCTGCAAACCATGTACCGACAGTGGCCGTTTTTTCGCACTCTGTTGAGCAACATGGACATGGTTCTGGCGAAGAGCGATCTGGCGCTGGCGTCGCGCTATGCCGAGCTGGTAGGCGATACCCGGTTGCGAAAAAAAATATTTACCGCCATTGAAGCCGAGTGGAAAAGCACCGCACAGGCGCTGGCGATGATCACCGGCGACAAGCAGCGCCTGTCTGGTAACGCGGCTTTGCAGCGCTCCATCCGGCACCGCTTTCCGTACATCGATCCGCTGCATCATCTGCAGGTGGAATTAATACGGCGCTACCGGAGTGGTCAAACCGACCAGCGGATCCAGACCGGCATTCACATTTCCATCAACGGCATAGCGGCTGGGTTGCGTAATACGGGTTGAATGCCGGCGGCACATGTGTCTTTTCACATTACGGTGCATGGCCTGTAGGCGTTGTCCTAGATCAACTACAGCGTCTTCCGATGGCATGGAAGCGATACGATGCGTAGCATTATTTTCAAGGCAGAAACAGCGTTTATAGCAACGCCATGCGCTGCCAAGGCACAACGCTGGAGCCCAGAACGTCATGACTACCCTGAAGATAATTTCCCGTTTTCCATCAGCCGAAAGTACTGATTTTGTCAGCACCGACGCAGCGGAACTTGCGTCGCACATGAGCCACTGTGCCCATTCGCGAAGCCGGTTTTTCGCGTTACAGACGGCGCTGGATTCGGCGCACTCCGCCATCTCGCCACGTATCGTGACGGTCGCGGCGCTGGTGGTGGCTGTCAGCGTGTTTGCGCTAGCCTGAAAGTGTGGCTACTGCGGTCACTTCACGTCTTGACAATCTGAGTGTTTATGCCAGGCATATTCTTGCAGTACAGGACGAACTCCAGCAGCCGATAAGGGCCGAATTATTCGGCGCTCAGCGCTTTGAAGAGCATGGCCGAAGTCTGGCGCGCGCGCAAACGATCAAACCGCAACGCCTGGGCGGCACTTCAGATCGAATCCCTCCTTTTTTTCCTCGGGTCCATGAAAATATTGCCGCGCTTCGCGAAGCCTACGATTTCATTGCGCTGACATCGCGCAGTGGCCACTACGTCACGCCGGCGGCTGACTGGTTGCTCGACAACTTTCACCTGATCGAGGCACAGCTCCAGCAAATTCAGGAGGGCGTTCCGCACCGCTATTACGCAGACCTTCCCAAGCTGACAGCAAAGCCGCTGGAGGGATTGCCGCGTGTGTACGGCATTGCCTGGGCTTACGTGGCCCATACCGACAGCGTGCTGGACCCGGTTCTCTTCACCGCCTTTCTCCACGCCTACCAGGAAGTTGAAGAGCTCACACTGGGTGAACTGTGGGCTTTTTCGACCACGCTTCGCGTCGTGCTGCTGGAAAATCTGCGCCGCATGGCCGACCGCATTGCGCGCAACAAGGTCGCGCGCGACGTGGCGCATGCTGCCTGGGACAAGGCAGACGACCTGAGCGTGCATGATCTGGACGACCTGTACGCCGCCATGCAGCGGCTCGGGCTGACCCGCAGCTACCTGACGCAGTTGTGGCAACGAATGCCGGTCGAGCGCGGCGAATCCATTGCGCCGCTGTACCGCTGGACCGAACAGCACTGCCCCGATGCACTGGCGCTGATCGGTGAAGGCCAGACGGCGCAGGTGGACGCCAACCTGACCGTCAGCAACATCATCACCACGCTGCGCCTGATTGGCCAGGTCGACTGGGCCGAACTGATCGAGCCTGTCAGCCATTCATTGCAGGTGCTGCGCCGACTGCCGAGCTATTCGCGCGAAAGCGAGCTCACGCGCCAGCAGATCACCCGTGCAATGGAGCGTCTTTCGCAACAAATCGGCTGCTCCGAGCGGATGGTGGCGGAAGCCGTTCTGGCAGCGGCGCGGCAGCCCAACAACTCCATGGTGGCCCGAACGGCAGGCTACTACCTGATTGGCCCCGGCCGTACCCAGCTGGAACTGGCTTTGCGGCCTCCTTCCCGGTCAGGCCGGAGGAGTCGCAGGGTGCGAATTCAGCCGTCCTGGCGGCTACCCCTGTATGCCGCGGCGTGGGCTGCAGGAACGCTCGCCGCGCTAGTCCTCACTGTCCATGGGCTTGACGTCATCAGCTGGCAAACCGGTGTGGCGCTCTTGTTGATGGTGTTTCCTGCCTCTGAGGGCGTGGCCGCACTGATTCACCGGCTGGTTGCGGAGTCCACCCGAATTCAGCCCCTTGCCCGCCTTGATTTCACCGCCGGCATTCCGGCCGAACACCGCGTACTGGTCGTAATTCCGTCGATGCTGTCGAGCAGTGCATCGAACAGTGCCCTTATTCACCAGCTCAGCCTGCACTGGCTCGCCAGCCGCGAAGTCAACGCGCAATTTGCGCTGCTGACAGACTGGGCCGATGCCAACACCGAAACGCTGGATTCAGACGCAGCTTTGTTGAACGATGCGATGGACAGACTTCGCGCGCTGAACCGCAGCTATCCGGCGGCAGCCGGTACGGCGGCGCGCTTCGTGCTGCTGCACCGCCCGCGCAGCTGGTCTGCCACAGAACGGCGCTGGATCGGCTGGGAACGCAAACGAGGCAAGCTTGAACTGCTGATACGCCAGCTGGCAACCGGATCGGCATCAAACTTCATGCCGCTTGGCTCCGACATGCGGCTGGCCGAAGGCATACGCTATGTGCTGACGCTTGACAGCGACACCGGTCTGCCGGCTGGTTCACTGCAAGACCTGGTATCCATTGCCGCGCACCCGTTGAACACGCCGCAAATCGACCGGAGCAGCCGCCGCGTGACCGCTGGCTATGGCATCTTGCAGCCCCGCGTGGTTACACCGCTGTCAACGCAAGCTGAGCGTTCGCCTTTCAATGTCATGTTTGCCGGCCAGGGCGGATTTGACCCGTACAGCAGCGGCTCGGCTGACTTGTACCAGGATCTTTTCTCGCTCGGCACCTTCACCGGAAAAGGACTTTTGAATGTCGCGGCGGTTCACGCCACACTCGACGACCGCATGCCAGAAGGCAGCATTTTGAGCCACGATCTTCTCGAAGGCAGCATCGCCCGCTGCGGCTATGTGGGCGACGTCGCCTTGATGGAAGACCACCCGCACCACGCCAGCGTGGCGGCGTCGCGCTTTCATCGCTGGACACGCGGCGACTGGCAGTTGCTGCCATTGATGTTGCACGCAAGGTACTTTGGCATTGATGCGCTGGGTTTGTGGCGCATGGCCGACAACCTGCGCCGCTCCTTGTTGGCGCCGGCCTGCCTGGCGCTGTTGTTATGGGTTGTTTTTACTGGCGCACTGCCGGTGATGGTCGCGCTGGGCTTCACGCTGGGCGCCTATCTGGCCGGGCCACTGCTGGGCGCAATCGCCGGACTTGTGCCGACCCGTCGCTCCATCGCGCTGCTGCATTTTTTCCATGTCGGAACGCGCGACGTGGTGCGCAGTGTGGCGGCCACCGCGTGGCAGTTCAGCCAGCTTTTTGTGCAGGCCGGGCTCATGCTCGATGCAATTGCGCGGGCGCTGTGGCGCATAGCATTCAGCCGCAAACACCTGTTGCAATGGACCACCGCCGACCAGGCGCAGGCGCAGGCGAAATACGCGCTAGGTGCCTTTGTGCGCCGGCATGCGCTTTCATCGCTGGCTTGTCTGGCGCTGGCCGTGGCTGCAGTGGTTTACAGCCCGCATCCGTCGGCTGGAATGTTGATCTTCCTGCTGTGGGCTGCGGCTCCGGTGACGGCCTGGTGGGCCAGCAAGCTGCCGGCGGTATCAGCCGTGCGCGCGCTCAGCGCCGGCGACGCTGACTACCTGCGCACGCTGGCGCAGCAGACCTGGCAATTTTTCGAGCGCTGCGTGTGCCCTGAAGACAACTACCTGCCGCCGGACAACCTTCAGCTTGAGCCCGAACCCACGATTGCGCACCGAACCTCGCCGACCAACATCGGTCTCTATTTGCTGGCAACCGCATCGGCGCGTGAATTTGGCTGGATCACCCATGCCGAGATGATCTCGCGCCTGGAAGACACGCTCGCCTCGGTCGAGCGGCTGCCCAAACACAACGGGCATCTTTTCAATTGGTACGAAACCCGCACGCTCGAAGTGCTGAATCCGGCCTATGTATCTACCGTTGACAGCGGCAATCTGGCCGGCCACCTGATCGCTGCAGCACAAGCCTGCAGAGAGCTTGCGAGCCAGACAGAAACATCTTCCGAGCAAACATCCAGCCTGCTGCGCCTGGGCGAGCGCTGCGAGCGGCTGTGTATGGCGATGGACTTCAGCGGCCTTTACAGCACCAAGCGGCATCTTTTTCACATCGGGCTGCGCGTCCACGAACAGACACTGGACGACAGCTATTACGACCTGTTTGCCTCCGAATCCCGGCTCACCAGCTATCTGGCGATAGCCAAGGGCGACGTGCCGCGCCGCCACTGGCCAGCGCTGGGCCGGTCGTTTCTCACGGTCGGCGTTACGCCCGGTCTGAAATCATGGTCGGGGTCGATGTTCGAATACCTGATGCCTTGCCTCGTGATGACCGAGCCCGACCAGGGGCTGTTGCATGTGTCGGGTCTGGCAGCTGTCAAGGAGCAGCAGGCGTTTGGTGCGTCAGAGCAATTGCCATGGGGCGTGTCCGAATCAGCTTATTTTGCGCAAGACCATTCGCTGGCCTACCAGTACTCGCCCTTCGGCGTGCCCCGGCTGGCGCTCAGGCGCACGCCGCCCACTGACAAAGTGGTAGCGCCCTACGCCACGATCATGGCCTGCATGTTCACGCCGCACGAAGCCATTGCCAACTTGCACGTGCTGGAAAAGCTGGGCGCGCGAGGCGATTGCGGCTTCATGGATGCGGTCGACTTCACCTTGTCCCGGCAACCCAATGCACAGCCTTTCAGCGTGGTGAAAAACTTCATGGCGCACCACCAGGGCATGTCGCTGGTGGCACTGTGCAATGTGCTGTGTGACGGCGCGCCGCGCCGCTGGTTTGCACAGGCGCCAGTGGTGCAGGCGTATGCGGCCCTGCTGCATGAAAAAACGCCGCGCCAGATCATCGAAAGCGCCGACCCGCGCACGCTGCCCGAACCCGAAGAAGACAAGGACGCGCTGCGCTACCACTCGCGTGAAGTCGATCCGCAGGCCGACATCTGGCAGCCGACCCAGCTGCTATCAAACGGCCGCTACAGCGTGGCGCTGCGTGCTAATGGCGCCGGGGTGAGCCGCTGGCGTTCGCGAGGCGGGCGCGCCAACATCACCCGCTGGCGCGATGACCTGCTGCGCGACGCCTGCGGCAGCTTCATCTATCTGCGGGGCCCCGGCGATGTGCCGATGAATTCGGTGACTTTCCACCCGGCACCCCATCCCGACTGGACCTACAAGGCGACCTTTCTGGCCGACCGGGTTCACTTTGAAACCACGTCGAAAGACCTGGAAGTGGTGACCAGCGTGCTGGTCAGTCCGGAAGACGACATTGAAATACGCACCGTCACGGTTCAAAACCTGTCCCGCAACGACATGACGATAGACGTGATTTCCTGCTTTGAAGCGGTGCTGGCCGACCCGAAAGCGGACGAGGCGCATCCGGCGTTTTCCAATCTTTTTTTACAAACCGACTGGCATCCGCACTGGCGTGCGCTGCTGCTGTCGCGCAAGCCGCGCCTGCACGGTGACCCGACGATGGCGGTGGCGCATTTTCTGGCTGACTCCGACGCCAACGTCCGCGAGATTGATTTCATTGCCGACCGCAGGGCGTATCTGGGTCGAAACCGCGAAGTGGCAGATGCCGCCTTGCTGCAGCCGCGCAAGCTGGCCGACGGCTCGCCGGTGAACGGCCTAGACCCGGTGGCCGGGCTGCGGGTGAAGCTTCGCATTCCGGCCGGTACGCTGGCGCGCCTGACCTTTGCCACGGCCGCCGCTGCCACCACCGAGGAGCTGGTGCCGCGCATTGACAAATATCTGCAGCCGATGAATGTCGAGCGCGCCAACCGCATGGCCGCCACCATGGCCCAGGTGCGGCTACGCGATGTGGGCGTGGACCCGGAAGAAAACGCAGCGCTGCAGGACTTGAACACCGCCCTGCTCTACACCGCCGCCCGTCCGTCCGCAGAACGCGGGCTGATCGACCAGCGCCACCTCTGGCGCTTCGGGCTGTCGGGCGACAAACCGATCGTACTGGTCCGCATCCATTCCAGCGGCGGCATGGCGCTGGTGCAAACCCTGCTTCGGGCGCAACCCCTGTGGGAATTCGGCGGCATTGCCGCTGACCTGGTGATCCTCAACAGTGAAGTCAATTCCTACCTGATGCCGATTCAGCGCGAGATTCTGGCGCTGCGCGACCGCACGCTGCAACAGGTCGAAAACAGCTTTCCCGGCAGCAACAGTTCGGGCTTTTACCTGCTGCGCGACCAGGACGTGACGCCGTTCGAGAAAGCCTCGCTGACGGCGCTGGCGCGTGTCGTTTTTATTGCCGATGGCAGGCCGCTGGAGCAACAGGTCGCCGCTCTGCTGGAAGCTGCGCAGCAAATGCACACGTCTGCGGCACCCGGAATGCCCACCGCGATTTCCGTGATGCCACTGCACTCGGTCACGCACGGGTTGATCCCGGCAACGCCTGCCAGGCAGTTCGATGCTGCCAGCGGAGAGTTTCACTTCATCATCGACGGCCAGCATCGCCCGCCCCGGCCCTGGGTCAATGTCATCTCCAACCCGTCGTTCGGTTTTCAGGTGTCGGAGTCAGGCGCTGGCTACACCTGGGCCACCAACAGCCGCCTGCATCAGGTCACGCCGTGGTCGAACGACCCGGTGCAAGACCCTTGCTTTGAGCACTATCTGCTGCAAGACGCTGACTCGCGCGCGTTGCTACCCCTGACGCCGACGACGGAAACTGGTTCGGCGGCCAGCGGCCAGAGCTTCAGCGTGCGCCACGGTCAGGGCTATTCGGTGTTCGACACCCGACACGGGCGGATGCATGTCGAAACGACGTATTTTGCTGACCGAGAAGATGCACTGAAGATTGTTCGCGTCCGTCTGCACAACCAGTCGCCATCCAGGCGCAGGCTGCGTGCATTGGCGATGGTCGAGTGGCAGCTGGGCGGCGCGCGCCAGGAACGGCGCACGCTGCAGGCGTGGAAAGCAGGCGACATGCCGGTGGTATTTGCGCAGCAACGTGAAAGCCGCGCCGGGTTTGGTGGCAACACAGCTTTCCTGGGCCTGTCGGGAATCAAGGGACCGGTATCGCAGCAGTGGACCTGCGACAGGAACGAATTTTTTGATATTGCCGGGCGCTTCGTGCTGCGGAACGTGCTTGGCGCGCAGGCTGCCGGCGGGCTGGACAGCTGCGCTGCGCTGTCTGCTGATTTTTCCCTGGCGCCCGGGCAGACGCTGGAATTCGCGTTTGTGCTGGGCCATGCCGCTACCGCGCCTGCAGCCGAGTTGCTGGCGCGCGAATGGCAATCGACCAACATCGAGCAAGCCCTCATCAAGGTCAAAAGCTACTGGTCAGGACTGCTCGAGAAAATTCAGGTGCATACCCCCGACCCGCTGTTCGACGCGCTGGTCAACCGCTGGTTGATCTACCAGACGCTAACATCGCGGCTGTGGGCCAAGGCCGGTTTCTATCAGGCCGGCGGCGCGTCAGGCTTTCGGGATCAGTTGCAGGACGCGATGGCGTTTGCCACCTTCGAGCCATCGCGCCTGCGCGCGCAAATTGTGCTCAACGCCTCGCGCCAGTTCGTTGAAGGCGACGTGCAGCACTGGTGGCATGCGCCCGGCGGCGAGGGCGTGCGTACGCATTTTTCCGACGACCTGCTGTGGCTGCCTTTTGCCTGCGCGCACTACATCGAGGTTACCGGCGACGCGAGCATTCTTGACGAAGAGGTGCATTTTCTCGATGGCGCCGCGATTCCCGAAGGCGCGGAAGATGCCTATTACGCGCCGCACACCAGCCATGCGTCGGCAACCATTTTTGAGCACTGCGCACGCGCCATCGACCACAGCCTGGCCGTCGGCGAACACGGCCTGCCGCTGATGGGCACCGGCGACTGGAACGACGGCATGAACCGCGTCGGCCACGAAGGTCGGGGCGAATCGGTCTGGCTGGGCTGGTTTTTATGCAGCGTGGTGAGCCGCTTCGCACCACTGGCGACGGCCCGGGGGGAAGCTGACCGTGCCGCAGCGTGGAATCGAAGCCGCGACGGCTGGATCAAAGCGCTGCACAGCCACGGCTGGGACGGGGCCTGGTTTCGCCGGGCTTTCTTCGACAACGGCGCGCCGCTGGGCTCAGCCAGCAATGAAGAGTGCCGCATCGACATGATTGCCCAGGCCTGGTCGGTGCTTTCAGACGCGTCCAGCGAGGCCTTTACCGGCCCGGCCATCGCGTCGATGAACCGGGAACTTATTGATGCCGACGCCGGCCTGCTTCGCTTGCTGACGCCGCCGCTGGCTCGCTCAGAAAACAGCCCCGGCTACATCCAGGCCTACCCGCCGGGTGTGCGCGAAAACGGTGGCCAATATTCGCATGCCGCCGTCTGGGCCATGATGGCGCAAGCCGACACCGGCGACGCAGAGGCGGCGTGGGAGAGCTTCAAGGCACTGAGCCCGGCCCACCGCAGCGAACACCCGACACGCGGGCCGGTGTATGAGCTGGAGCCGTATGTGATGGCTGGTGACATCTACGGCGCACCGCCCTATGTAGGCCGCGGCGGCTGGAGCTGGTACACCGGCTCGGCCGCCTGGCTGCACCGCGCGGCGCTGGAAAATTTGATCGGCCTGAAACTGCGCCCGGGCGAGCTGTCGCTGAGTCCTTGCCTGCCCGCACACTGGCCTGCCGTGGAGCTGACCGTGTCGGTGCAAGACCGGGTGATTCATCTGCGCTGGCAACGTGCCGGCGTTGCAGACGATGCCGCCTTCCGGCCAGGCCGGGAACTGGCTGAAGGCGAGGTGCTGTTGCTTACTGAACTTCCATCGACCAGTCATGTGCTGGTCAGGGGGTCGGAGCCGCCAGCCGTGCCGTCTGAACAGCCGAAAGCCGATCAAACGCCGGTATTAGACTCCACTTTTGACGCTATCAAATAAATAGCTTCTTACGCACGTATTACGGGGGCTAGCGGCCTAAAACGCTGTTAAACCGAGCTTGTTGCCGCGTTTTGCCGTGGCGCCGTATGCCCTACACCGGCTCGTCGGGCACCACCGCACCCAGCCGGCCGTCATGGCGCGGGACGTGCTTTTCGAGCACGGTGGCAATCGAGCGTTTGAGCTTGCCGACTGCCCCGCTGATGGCCTGGTGGGCGTTGCCGGCGCGGTGCTTGACCACTACCGGGTCCAGGCCGACCAGCCTGGCTTCGAGCGTGCATTGAATTTCGTCTGGCGTCGGTTTGGCCAGGCTGTTTTCGTCGGCGAGGTGGGCTTCCACCCGTGTCACGGTTTCACCAAAACGACCCAGTGCATCTTTGACCACGCTGCTCAGGTGCTCGGACATCTCGTGACGCCCATCAACGTTCGGGTCGGTGTTCAAAAAAACTTGCATGCAGATCCTTCAGTAGGGCATGGGCAACCAACCCATGGGAGCAATAAAAAGACGGTTGGGTTGTTTGATCCAGCCTGCCAACATCATGCGCTTCTAACGCGGCGCTGTGCCGGCAACCGGGTGCTTGCATGCCGCAATCACCTTGGACTCACAAAAGTACTGCTATATAAATAATAGCTTCTTGCGCAAGTTTTACCTGGGCTACAGGCCAAAAACACTTCCAAACTTAGTGTAAAACCGCTATTTTTTAGCGGTTTTGTCGGGCCGTGACCCAGTTGTGTACGAGGCATGCAAATGCGCGGGCGCAGCCGATTTTTTGCGCATGCGGATATTGAGCATTTCGACGATGACCGAGAACGCCATGGCGAAATACACGAAGCCTTTTGGCACATGGTAGTCAAAGCCCTCGGCGATCAGCACGACGCCGATCAGCACCAGGAACGACAGTGCCAGCATCTTGATGGTCGGGTGCTTCGACACGAAGCGGCCGATAGCACCGGCGAACAGCATCATCAAACCGACCGACGCGATCACCGCCGCAATCATGACTGCTAGGCTGTCCACCATGCCGACCGCCGTAATGATGGAGTCGAGCGAAAACACCATGTCAACCACCATGATCTGCAAAATCACGGCGGTGAAGGTGGCCTTGACAGCGCTGGACGCATGGCCCTCTTCGCCTTCCAGAGATTGATGGATTTCACCGGTACTTTTCCAGATCAAAAACAGTCCACCACCAACCAGGATCAGATCACGGCCTGACAACTCCTGCCCGACCACGGTGAACAGCGGCGCCGTCAAACCGATGATCCACGACAGTACCAGCAACAGACCGATACGCATGAACATGGCCATGAACAAACCAATCTTGCGCGCCAGTTCCTGCTTTTCCTTTGGCAGCTTGTCCACCAGAATCGAGATGAACACAATGTTGTCGATGCCCAGCACCAGCTCCAGCGCAGTCAAGGTAAAAAAAGCAATCCACGTCTGCGGGTCAGTCAACAATTCCATTATTTTTTCTTTCGTCCGCTTTTAAATTTAGTTCTAAATAGAGTTAGGAGCCCAAAAACTCGCCAATCGGCTTCAGGTCTTCCACCCGGTCGCAAACCGCCTTGACCATCATCAAAATAGGAATACCCAGCAGCAAGCCCCAGACGCCCCACAACCAGCCCCAGGCCAGCATGCCGACAAATACGGCGACCGGGCTCATGCGGCTGGCGCGGCTGGTCAGCCACGGCGTCAGCAGGTTGCCGGTGATGGCATGAATGACCAGCGATGCGCCGCCCACCAGCAGCGCCATGTTGATCGTCCCGAACTGCAAAAAAGCCACCATCGACGAAGCCCCGGCAATGATGAGCGAGCCGACATAGGGAATCAGGTTCAGCACACCGGCTGCAATGCCCCACACCGCCGCGTTGTCGAGGCCGAGTGCCAGCAGCGCCAGCCAGGTCAGCACCCCGACCACGGCACTGGTCAGCACCTGCACTTGCAGATAGCGCTGAATCTGGTCAGCGACTTCATGCAATGCTTGCAGCGTGATTTTTTTGTCACTCAGATTCGGACCGGCCAGCTTGAGCATCTTGCGCCGGAAGGTGTCGCCGGACAGCATCAAAAAGTAGGTCAGAAAAATCACCACCACCGTCTGGCCCATTAGCGCGGCCAGCCCGATGCCGCCAGACCAGAGATAGTTTTTGATGTCGAAACGCGCCGGCTCGATGACCACACGTGTCACGCCGCGCGCATTGACCGGGGCTTCACCCCGCGCGGCTTGTTCCAGCTGTGCGGCGGCTTTCTGCACCGTGTCCAGCGGGCTGGGCGCGGCGCCGGCTCGCGTGCGCAGCGCACCGGCGAGTTTTTGTGTTGCCTCCGGCAATGACTGGACCAGCTGCGTCGCCCCGTCACGCAGCGCCCAGACGGTGGCACTGGTTCCGCCCAGAATCGCGAACAAAAGCACCGCCGCGCTGAGCCAGCGTGGAACGCGCCGGCGCTCCATCCAGTTGACGATGGGCGACAGCGCGTAGCTGAACAAAATTCCGAGCATCACCGGAATCAACACTGCTTTGGCCCAGTGCAGCACGAAAAGACTGGCAAAAATAGCCAGCACCATCAGCGACATGCTGCGAATATCAACCGGCATGTGCAGCAGGACACGCTCGGGCTCGGGCTCCGGTTGCGGTTCGGGCTGTGTCTCGGCTTCAGGCGGGGGATGGCTAGGCGCTCCTGCTCCGACCGGCAACACCACCGGCTCCAGCGCCGGACCGCTACTCGCGAGCCTTGGCGAATCTTCAACGGTATGCATCGTCATGAGGATGAAGCCCTGATTATTTAAGGTCGCCGACGCTGCGAAAAAGACCTGGCTGGTCGCGCCGTGCATTATCGAATGTTAGGTCTGCATGGGCAGAAAAGGCTGTAGGACTCGAACCCCGGACAAACGCCGCCGACAGCGCTATCGCAGCCTGTATACACCGTTTCAACAGCCCTTCAGCGACCATTCGCCAGCGCTTCCCGCACAGCAACCAGTTGCCGGCGTGACACCGGCAACAACTCGTCGATGCCATTGAGCCGCACCGCCCAGCCCTCGCCTTCTTCGGCATTAAAATCGCGTTCCAGTGCCCGCACGGCGCGCCGCGCAATCAGCGCATTGCGGTGGATACGCATGAACCAGGCGGCGTGCCGCTCTTCCAGCTCGCTCAGCGAACCGTCGAACACGTAGCTGCGCAAGGCGGTTCGCACGGTGATGTACTTGAGTTCGGCTTTGAGGTACAGCACCTCCGACAGCGGCAGCCGTTCGGTGCGTCCCCGGTCCTGCAGTACCAGCACATCATCAGCCAGATCAGCGCCAAGCCCCCTTATTGCCTGCAAATGGCGCTCTACTTTTTGTAGCGTCTGCTGAAGCCGTTCCAGCCGTACGGGCTTGGTCAGGTAGTCAATCGCTTCCAGCTCGAAAGCCTTCACGGCGTGTTCGGAATGCGCGGTGACGAAGACCACCGCCGGTGGCTGCGGCATTGCGGCAATGGTTTGGGCCAGGGTGATGCCATCGATGCCTGGCATGCGAATGTCGAGCAGCACCACGTCAAAGGTGCCCAGCTTCAAGGCATTCATCGCCTGCTTCGCATCGGCCGCTTCGGCACTGACGACCGCACCGGGCGCCACGCAATCGCCCAGCAAGGTGGTGAGCCGGGAACGGGCCAGCGATTCATCGTCCACCAGCAGCACCCTGAGTTTCATGCGGGAATCTCCAGTCGAACCTGAAACACACCGTCCTTGAAGGCGCATCGGAAGCTGGCCTGCACGTCATGCAGCAGCACCAGCCGCTCACGCACATTCGCCAGCGCCAGACCATGCCCGCGTTCGCCGCTACCGGCTGGTGTGGTGTTGGTGACCTTGATCACCACCGTGCTGCCGCGCCTGAGCGTGGAGATGCGCAGCTGCGCGCCTTCCGTGCTCGGCTCGACGCCATGCTTGACGGCGTTTTCCACCAGCGGCTGAAGCAGCAGCGGCGGCAGTTTGGCAGCATCGGCATGGCTGTCCAGGCTCCAGACCACGCGCAGGCGGTCGCCAAAGCGGATCTGTTCAATCTCCAGGTAGCGCTGCGCCAGGGCAATTTCCTGGCCTACCGTCACCGATTCGGCCGGGTCCGCCAGCGCCTGGCGAAACAACTCGCTCAGGTCTTCCAGCACGGCTTCGGCCTTGGCAGGTTCGGCGCGCACCAGGGCAATCGCGCTGTTCAGGGTATTGAACAAAAAATGCGGCCGGATGCGTGCCTGCAGCTCGGCCAGCCGCGCGGTAGTGTCCGCTGGCGTACGCGCCTTGGCACGCCAGAAAAGACCCGCCAGCAGCATCGCCGACAGCAAGGCACCGGCCGCCGCACTGGCCCACCACGGCGCGGGCTCGACCATTCCAGATAAGCCCATCAACACCAGCATGGCGCAGCCATACAACCCGGCGGCGGCGCCCAGCGCAATGCCGACCACCCACTGCAGCGACGAAGTCAGCCGACGCAAGCCCGATTTCAAACCGCAGGCCGCAATCAGCCAGGCCAGCGTGGCCGGCAGCACGCCGCCGGTCAGCAATGAAAAACGCAATAGCCAGTCCAGCGCCTGCGAAGCGCCGAACATCGCCGCCACCGCGACCACGGCTTCCACAAACAGCACCGCGCGCAGCACCACGCCCACATGGCAGGCGTCGAACATGCTGGCGGGTGTGGGCGGTCGCAGCGCAGGCTCGCCCCCGACCGCGACAAAGCCACCCATGACGGATGTCTCATCGAACAATTGCGACTCGGGGCGTGAGGGCATGGTTGCTTGTGGCTAGTTGTGGCTGGTTGGGGCGATAGGACAAATGCCTGCACTGCTTGGTTATGGCTTGCGGCCTGCAGGCAGATAAAATTACAGCCGCAAGTATTGCACTAGAAACAGCCTCCCGGCGACCCACGCGTTGCTGCTCACCTGAACCGGACCAATGAATAAGAAAACAGCCGTGAACCAATTCGACAAAAAATCCCAAGCCTGGTCTGCCCTGTTTTCGGAGCCCATGAGTGACCTGGTCAAGCGCTACACCGCCAGTGTTTTCTTCGACAAGCGGCTCTGGCAGGCTGACATCACCGGCTCGCTGGCCCACGCCGACATGCTGGCGGCGCAAAAAATCATTGGCACCGACGACTTTGCATCAATTCAAAAAGGCTTGGCGCAAATCACCTCAGAGATCGAGTCGGGCGCCTTTGAATGGAAGCTGGATCTGGAAGACGTGCATCTGAATATCGAGGCGCGCCTGACGCAGATCGTTGGTGACGCCGGCAAGCGCCTGCACACCGGCCGCTCCAGAAACGACCAGGTCGCCACCGACGTGCGGCTGTGGCTGCGCGGCGAAATCGATTTGATTGGCGGGCTGCTGACTGATCTGCAGAAATCTCTGGTCGAGTTGGCTGAC
>JANLYY010000143.1:0-13668 GCA_031365885.1 Polaromonas sp.
TTGGGCTCGATGGTGCAAAACGGATAGTTTTCAGCCGCAATGCCCGCCTTGGTCAAGGCATTGAACAGGGTGGATTTTCCGACGTTGGGCAAGCCGACGATGCCGCACTTCAAACTCATGAGAAACCTTCAAAAACAGGGGGTGAAGTGTATGCGATACGGGAGTTTTTAATCAAAACGGTAGTTCGCCTTGACGGTCTGCCCGACCTTCAGCAGCTGGTCGACGCCGCTCAGCACAATCGCATTCATGCCGAACGTCACCGCCCCATTGACGCGCGCATCCTGCCGATAGGTTTGCAGCATGTCGCCGACCTCTGGGCTGCTGGTGCCCGTGACGGGATCGATATTGGGAATCGGGCAACGCGGGCACGGCTTGACGGGTTTGAGCTGCGCCACACCTTCGCTGGTGGCAATGTGCAGCACATCGAGCCGGTCTTCGTCGTGCGGTGCCATTGAAGAACCTTCGGCTGCATCGACCTCGTCGTTTAAAACGATGTTCGGCCGAAACCGCGTCATGCCGACAGCAGCCGAACCGCCAGCCCGCATTTTTTCGTTGAACTGCGCCAGCGACGCCTCGCTGATCACCAGCAAGGCGAATCCGTCGTTGAACTGGTTCAGCGCTTCAACGCCGCCGGTCCACTTCAGGTCTGACATGCGCTGGTGGTCAGGATCAAAACGCACCAGCCGCGCCGGGGTGCCGAGGAAGTCGGTGAACCACTGGGCCGCGACCTTGCCCATGTCGTAGGCCGCCACCTCGTCGTCCCACACGCGCACCCGCACCGGTGCCTCCACTTCATCGAGCTTCACATGCAGCGCCAGCATGCCGGGCGCGCGCAGAATCATCTCGTGGTACTTCAGTTGCGGCTGGATCAGCACCATGCGCGGCAGCTCGCGCTGGGTCAGGAAGTCGCCGCGCTCGTCGACCACCATCCAGGCGCGGTCGAATTCCAGTCCGGTTTCCGTCAGCAGCGCCTCTTGCACCTGGACCCCGGCGCAGGATTTGATCGGGTAGACGATCAATTGCGAAATGACGGCGCGCGGGTCGGCGGGCCTGTCGGCAAACGGTGCAGTGCCCGCATCAGGAAGTTGGTTGATTGGATTGGCCACGATGATCAGATCCTGTTGTAGTGGGTTGGTGCGCCAGCACATGGCCCGCCGTGCGCAGCGGCCATCTGGCGCGCCAGGCCGCAATTTTGCACTGGCTTCTAAAATGGGCTATGTCCAGGTTTTTTGATGTTTGTATTCGCGGCGACGGTGTGGTGGGCCACACGCTGGCCCTGTTGCTGGCGCGCGAGCGCCTACGCGTGGCGCTGGTTGAACCGCCGCAGGCATTGCAGTCACCGGGAACAGAGCCTGCGGATGTACGCGCCTACGCCCTCAACAGCGCGTCGCGTACGCTGCTGCAAACCCTGCGCGCCTGGCCGGAACCCGCTTTTGCGACGCCCGTGCTGGAGATGCAGGTCTGGGGCGACAGCGGCGGCAAGCTCGACTTCAACGCCCGCAACCTGCCCAAACCTATCGACAACGATCCAGCAGGCCATGCGCTGGCGTGGATTGTTGACGTGCCTGAACTGGAGCAACAACTGCGTCAGGCCACGCGTTACCAGCCGCACATTGAAATCGTCAACGAAGCCCCGCCTGCTGCGCTGACGGTGATTTGCGAAGGCAAAAAAAGCAGCAGTCGGGATGAATTGAATACCCAAGTGGTCATCAAGTCGTACGCACAAAAAGCGATTGCCGCGCGGCTGGTTTCCAGCCAGCCGCATCACAGCGTGGCGCGGCAGTGGTTTGCCGGCGGTGATGTGCTGGCGCTGCTGCCGCTGGGCGGGCCTGGCGGGAACTCTTTGGCGTTGGTCTGGTCGGTCTCTGTGGAGCGGGCCAGCGCGCTGCAACAACTCTCTGGCGAGGCCTTCTGCGCCGCGCTGCAGATTGATTGCAGTCAGCAGGTGGGCGCGCTGCAGCTGACGAGCGAACGCGCAGCCTGGCCATTGAGTCTGTCACATGCAGCCCATTGGGTCGGCCCCGGCTGGGCGTTGGCGGGCGATGCGGCGCACACGGTGCATCCGCTGGCGGGGCAAGGGCTGAATTTGGGACTGGCCGATGCCGCCAGCCTGTCCGGGGTGATCGCCGCGCGAGAATACTGGCGTGCGCTGGGTGACGAAAAGCTGCTGCGCCGTTACGAGCGTTCGCGCAAGGCGGATGTGGCGGCGACTGCTGCGGTGACCGACGGACTGCACGGCCTTTTCGCGCAGCCGGATGCGGCGTGGCAGGCGCTGCGCAATTGGGGCATGAACGGCTTTTCGCGCAGCGGCCTGTTGAAAAACTGGATGACCCGGCAAGCCGCCGGGCTGTGAGCTATCGGAAACAACGGACAGGAATATCGCTTTGACAAAAGGAACGCGCATGAAAAAACTTCAGCAAATCATCACTGCCGGCCTGCTGGTCTGCAGTTTCAGCGCCAGCTTTGCGCAGGAAGCCGTGATCCGGAAAAACCTGACGGAACGCCTGCCGAATCTGCCGAAAATTGACGAGGTCAGCAAGGCGCCTATAGCCGGACTGTATGAGCTTCGCGTCAACGAAACCGAGATTTTCTACACCGATGCAGAAGGTAATTTTTTGATTCAGGGCAGCCTGATCGACACCAGAGCCAAGCGCAACCTGACTGAAGAGCGGGTTGAAAAACTCAGCGCGATTGACTTTGACGCCCTGCCTTTGAAAGACGCCTTTACCGTGGTGCGCGGCAACGGCAAGCGCAAGATGGCGGTGTTCGAAGACCCGAACTGCGGCTATTGCAAACGCTTTGAGCGCGACATGCAAAAGGTGTCTGATGTGACGGTTTACATGTTTTTGTACCCCATCCTCAGCCCCGACTCGACGGACAAGTCAAAAAACATCTGGTGTACCAAAGACCGCGCCAAAGCCTGGCAGGACATGATGGTGCGCGACCAGCCCATACCCAAAGGGAGCTGCGACACGGCGGCAATTGACCGCAACCTGGCCTTCGGCAAAAAACACAAGATTACTGGCACGCCGACGATCTTTTTCGCCGACGGCGCGCGCGTGCCCGGCGCCATCGGTGCGCCGCAGGTCGAAAAGCAGCTGGCCGAGGCGAAGTAAGTCCACCGAGGCTTTTTGAAATTTCGCGCACCGACACCAGCGACATGGAGCCTACCGTCCCAGCCAGTATGGTTCGCATGGTCGAACACCTGGGCACTCCCGCACATCTGCAGACCTTCGAGCCGACGTCAAAAGCGGCTTTGAACCGCCTGGATGCGGTGCAGCCAGACCGTTATTCGCGCACCCGCAACGCCCTCGACGGCGCGGTCACGGGACTGTCTCCTTATCTGACGCACGGCATCCTGGGCATGCAGACAGCGGCCAATTTCATTCACCAGCGGTATGCGCTGGGCTTTGAAGACAAGCTGGTTTTTGAGTTTGCGTGGCGCGAGTTCTTCCAGCATGTGTGGGGTACTGCGGCAAAGGAAGGCGACGCCATTCTTGACGACATGCACGGCAGCCTGCCATCGCCGGGCGCTTACCGCAATACCTTGCCGCAGGACATCCGCGAAGCGCGCACCGGCGTTGCCGCCATCGATGCAGCGGTTCGCACGCTGTATGCCACCGGTTATCTGCACAACCATGCCCGCATGTGGCTGGCGAGCTATGTGGTGCACCTGCGCAAGGTTCACTGGCGCGCGGGTGCCGACTGGCTCTATGGCCATTTGCTCGATGGCGACCTGGCCAGCAACCACCTGAGCTGGCAATGGGTGGCGGGCACGTTTTCCAGCAAGCCCTATCTTTTCAATGCCGACAATGTGCTGAAGTTTGCGCCAGCTGCAGCGCGTGCTGCGTGGTCGTCGCCGCACACCGTGATCGATCAGAGCTATGAAGCGCTTGACGTCATGGCGCGCTCGAGCCGTGCTGCGGGCCCTGAACGCGGGCAACACGCCGGCATGGCCGAACCCGCGCTGCACAGCGTTGTTTTAGAATCATTTGTGCCTCTAGCCCAGGCAGAACGTGCGCAAGCAGCTATTAATAACATAGCAAGTAAATTTGTCGAACTGGTCCATCCGTGGAGTGTTTCGCCGCGCCAGGGCGACGCTGTGCGCCTGGGCGTCATTCATCTTCCGGCGCATGCGGCCTGGCCGTGGTCAGAGCGGCGCTGGCGTTTTGTGCTGGGTGCAATGCTTGAGGTAACCGACGCGATCTGGATCGGCGACCTGCACCAGCTGGATCTGCATGGCGCGCGCGATGTCAGCGCGCAGGCAACGCTTTTTCCAGGCTATCGTGACGCGCTGGCCGCCGTTGCCAGGTTGACTAAGCAGCCCCGGCTGTTTCCGGAACCGCCAATGGCCTGCCGCTCATTCAGCAAGTTTTACGGGCGTGTTCAGCAGGGTGTCGGGCAGTTTGCGGATTTGCTGTAATTGCCTGTTGCGCTGCCCTGACCCGCAGCGTCCGCCCGTGTCCCTTCCTGTTTGCCAAATCCATATACCCGCATGAACCTTCCGCTCGATAAAACCATCCTCTGGCTGGGCTATGGCGGGCTGGTGCCGTTTGTCGGGCTGGCGCTGCTGATGTGGCTGGTGCCGCCGCAAATGCAAGCTTTCGTGGCGCTGGCGCTGGTGGCTTACGGCGCGCTGATCGCCTCGTTTCTGGGCGGTGTGCATTGGGGCACCGGTTTTGTGATGGGTGAGGCCGCGCCGCGTATGCAATTTGTCTGGGGCATCGTGCCCTCGCTGCTTGGCTGGCTGGCACTGCTGCTGCCAGTGCGCGCTGGGCTGCCGGTGCTGGCTGTGCTGCTGGTGGCATGCTACGGCGTTGATCGCACGACCTATCCGGCCGTGGGGCTGGGTCGATGGTTGCCGATGCGGTTGCAGCTGACCGGGGTAGCTGCTGTCAGCTGCGCGCTGGCAGCGATCCGGGTCTGGATCCTATGAGCCGACAGGCCAGGCTGCCGGGGCGGGCTGCCGACGGGCGCGGTGGAGTATTCTTTTGCAATCGCTGCCGGATTTTTTCATGACAAAAAAAATAGCCAACACGCCTCCTGCCGCCGCGCCGGTTTCTTACCGCATTGACTTTGCAGAGCCGAACACACACTTGTTTCATGTCACGCTGACCATCGCCCAGCCGGCTGCGCGGCAGCGGCTGGCGCTGCCAGTGTGGATTCCGGGCAGCTACCTGGTTCGGGAATTCGCCAAAAACCTGTCCAGGCTACAGGCGCGCCAAGGCGCCCGCCCGCGCGAGGTGGCCTGCCGCCAGATCGACAAATGCACCTGGGAAGTTGACTGCTCGCCAGCCAAGCCGCTGGTGGTGACCTACGACGTTTATGCGCGCGACAACTCGGTGCGCAGCGCCTGGCTGGATGCGGAACGCGGCTTTTTCAATGGCACCAGCCTGTGCTTGAGAGTCGAAGGACAAGAGAGCCTGCCGCACACGCTAGACCTGCCAGTGCCGAAGACGGTGACAGGCTGGTCGTTGGCGACCGGGCTTGCGCCGCTAAAAATCGACAAGAACGGCTTTGGCAGCTACTGGGCCGCCGACTACGACGAACTGGTCGATTGCCCGGTTGAGATGGGCACGTTCTGGAGCGGCCACTTCACCGCCTGCGGTGTGCCGCACCGCTTTGTGGTGGCTGGCGCCCTGCCAGGCTTTGACGGCGCGAAGTTGCTGGCCGATACGCAGAAAATCTGCGAAGCTGAAATCCGCTTTTGGCACGGCGACAAAAAGCCGCCGTTCACCAGCTACCTGTTCATGCTCAATGCCGTTGATGACGGCTACGGCGGGCTGGAGCATCGCAACTCGACCGCCCTGATCTGCAACCGAAAAGACTTGCCGCGCACGGGCGAGCCCAAAGTGACTGAGGGCACCACCACGCTGCGCGGGCTGATCAGCCACGAATACTTTCACACCTGGAACGTCAAGCGCCTGCGCCCGGCGGAGCTCGCCAGCTACCAGTACGACCGCGAAAACTATACCTCGCTGCTGTGGTTTTTCGAGGGCTTCACCAGCTACTACGACGACCTGCTACTGCGCCGCGCCGGGCTGCTCGACAACCCGGGCTACCTCAAGCTGCTCAACAAAACCATCAACCAGGTCATGCAAACGCCCGGCCGGCTGGTGCAGTCGGTGGCCGAGGCGAGTTTTGACGCCTGGGTGAAGTACTACCGGCAAGATGAAAACACGCCGAATGCGACCGTCAGCTACTACACCAAGGGCGCGCTGGTGGCGCTGTGTTTTGACCTGACGCTGCGCACAGGTTCCGGCCACGCCGCGTCACTCGACGACGCGATGCGCGCGCTGTGGCTGCGCTGCCAGGCCGGGCCGATGAGCGAGGCCGATTTCGCTGACGTGCTTGAATCGCTTGGCCATCGCTCTTTCGCGCCAGAGCTGGCCGCGTGGGTACACGGCCGCGCTGAGCTTCCGCTGAAAGAGCTGTTGCAGCAGCATGGCGTGACGGTGCTGAACGAGCCCGCGCAGCTGGCGCACCGTCTGGGCCTGCGGGTGGCCGAAAACCATGGTGTGCAAATCAAAACGGTGTTGCGCGGCGGTGCGGCCGAGAAAGCAGGTTTTGCGGCGGGCGACGAGTGGCTTGGGGTTGAACCCGTGAGTCGCGCTGGTACTGCGCCTGCGGGTTGTTGGCGCATGAGCCGCCTTGACGACTTGAATCTGTACGCCGGAAGCGCCAAAAAAGTGACCGCCCTGATCGCCAGAGACCAGCGCCTGCTGCGCCTTGAGCTGGTGATGCCACCCGCGATGAGCACCTGGCGCCTGATCGTAAAAGACGCCGCGCTGCTGGAGCGCTGGCTGACGCCGAACGCCTGAATCATTTCAACCGACCGAAGGATCCCGTCATGACTTTTGAGACTATCGAAACCCGCACCGAAGGCCCCGATTCCCGCCAGGTGGCCATCGTCACGCTGAACCGGCCCAAGCAGCTCAACGCACTAAACGACCAGCTGATGACCGAGCTGGGCAGCGCGCTAAAGGCCTTCGACGCCGACGACACGATTGGCTGCATCATCATCACCGGCAGCGAAAAAGCCTTTGCCGCCGGCGCAGACATTGGCGGCATGGCAGGCTACAGCTTTGCCGATGTCTACAAAAATGATTTCATCACCCGCAACTGGGAGCAGATTCGCAGCGTGCGCAAACCGGTGATCGCGGCGGTCAGCGGCTTTGCGCTGGGCGGTGGCTGCGAGCTGGCCATGATGTGCGACTTCATCATCGCCGCCGACAACGCGAAATTTGGCCAGCCGGAAATCAAGCTGGGCATTATTCCGGGCGCTGGTGGCACGCAGCGCCTGCCGCGCGCGGTGGGCAAGGCCAAGGCCATGGATTTGGCACTCACCGGCCGCATGATGGACGCGGTGGAAGCCGAGCGCGCCGGTCTGGTCAGCCGCGTCGTGCCGCTGGCGGGGCTGATGGACGAAGCGATGGCGGCAGCGCTGACGATCTGCAGTTATGGCCAGATCGCCGTCGTCGCCGCCAAAGAGGCGGTCAACCGCGCGTTTGAAAGCTCGCTCAGCGACGGCGTAATGTTCGAACGCCGGCTTTTTCACGCGACCTTTGCCACCAGCGACCAGAAGGAAGGCATGGACGCCTTCGTCAACAAGCGCAAGCCGGCGTTCACGCACCGCTAGATTAGGTTTGCACGCTATCCGATATGTGCCCCTTACAGGCAAGCAGGTCGCTGCCCAAGGCGGGTGTGCTTACTACGCATGAAAACCCACCTGAGCTTGCCATCATTGAAATTGACGGAAGTACCCGGACACTTATAATCAAGGCTTCGAGAGACAAAAGTCGGCTTCATGCGGTGTGGTGATTCGGTTCACCCTATATCTCTCGATCCTTATTCCAGGCACCCGCTCTACTTTCCAAAGTCAGCGGGTGTTTTTCATTGAACTCCACCCCACCCGGCAAGGCGCCCACGCTAGGCTTGCCTCTGGTTTTGGGGGTTGGTGCATCGAGGTCTAACACGCGTATAAACTTTGGCCACAGGGCGTGCAGGTATCGCTCTTCGTTGCGCTCATAAAAGCGCTGCAAAGCCCACAGCAAATAGTCACACGCTTGCAGCCCCGCGCTTTTGGCTGGGTAGCTGCTGACCACGGTGGTGTGGCCATGCGGGGCGAAACCGAAGTCGCCTTCGAAGCTTTTGTCAATCGTGTCCAGCACGGTTTTAAGTGAAGCCGTGCGCGGCTTGCTGCCACGCACCGCGAATGTCACATGCCGCTTGGCACCAAACTCACCAAAGCGGCCAAACAGCCGGGCTATCAGGTCGTCATAAATCTCATGGCCATCGGCCTTGTAGCGGTAGCTGAGGTTGGCGGCCTGATGCCCGCGCACATCAGCCAGCTGGTGGTGCTTTTCTTTCACCACGGCAGACATGCGCAAGTCGTGGCGCATCAGCAGCTTGAACACCGCATGCCGCACTTCCGGCACATCGTCTTTGGCATGAAAGAATAAGGCTGTTTTGCCAGCATCGGCTTTCATTGACGGCACAGCTTGCAGCAACGGGTCAGCCAGCAGCTCTGCGCGCAGGGCGCTTATTTCCGCCTCCAGCGCATCCGCATCGTCAACCTCTAGTCGCCCCACGATGAAAAACCGCGACACCGCCTCCGTGCCAATCAACACTTTGCCATAGCGGCCAAACAGCGTGGTGTCGCCCGCCTCGTCTACAAAGTAATTAACTTGCGTCACGTATTTTTGTTGTTAAGGCCACTACCACCAGCCGCTCGGGCCAGGTCTTCCAGGTCAAAATCTGCACCAAAAAGGCCTGTAGCCGACGAATCATGTGCGCCAGCAGCTCCTTTTTTAGTAGCAGTTGCGGCCTTCTTCTGCGCCTTGAGCTGCTCTTTTTGCACCATCTGCTCAGCGGCTAGTGTGGCGGCGTCGGGTGGCGGGTGGTTTTGTGAAAAAGCGCCGGGCCAGCCGCCGTTGGCTTCAATCATCTCATCCACCTGCTGCATCAGTATTTGCGTGGCTTCGAGTGATGCGTAGACGCGCAGCCAGTGAGTGATGTCGTCCTGACTCAGGCTGCGTTTGGCTTTGTTCCTGTCAGCCAGCCACTTGTGCAGCACCTGATAGCTGCCAATGGTGTGCTGCCAAACGGGCATGTGAACATTAGCAAAGCCACTGGTGGCGTTGATGTAAACCTTGCCGACATCGCCAGACAGCTCAGCCAGAAATTTACCCGTCTCAGCCACCCGTTGCAACGAGAAATCAGTGCCAAAAAAGGCCACTGCGCCCGTCTTGCGTGCGCCACTACCTACTATTTTTGTAGCGTCTGGATGCTCCAGCAATTGCCACTGCACCAATTGCGCGCCCAGTGCGGCCAGGGCGTCGAACACCGCCCGCGAGCCAGGGATGGGGATGCGCGGGAAGTCGGTTCGTAAAAAGGCGGCGTAACGCTGGCGGTAGGCCGGGCTGTGCAGCACGGCGTAAAGGTAATGGAATATTTTTTCGGCGTGCAGCGGGGCGGTGGGGTCTTCGGGGCGGTATTCGTTCGAAACCAAACTCAATGCGGATTGGACTGCTGCCAAGAAACTCAAGGAGAGATTTGGGACTTTGGACTTGCCAGCCATCAGCCAAAAAGGAAATAAATAATTGATCTCTTTGGTTTTATTTGAGATCACGCAACTTTCAATGGGAAGCTTCGTTACTCCGGCCAATGACCATTCCACGTCTTCCTGCGACTGCTGCCCACACGAGATCAAAGCAGGACTAGACCCATCCATATGCTGCATGACTTCTTCTCGCGTTCGCCATACAAGACTCGGGTGATAAAACATGTTTCGGTTGTCAAAAGGGCGATAGGCGATCTTCCGAACAAAATCTGCCAAATTGGATAGTTGTGCCACCTCGTTCCGAGCCTTTGTCGCACTCCAAGCGTAGTTTTCACTGAGATCAAACCGCTGAAGCAGTGCTTCACCCACCTCCTGGCTCACACCAAACTCCTTTATCCGGCTAATTAACGATGCCTTGTCAAGCGAGACCACAAAATGATCTTTGGAAGTTACGATGCCACTACTGTTTGTTCTCAAAATGTCCGGCAATGCATAGCCATTCATATAGTCCACTGAGTTTGTTTCATCCCAATACTTGAAAAAATAGTACGGGCTTGCAGGCTCAATGATTTTGGCTGTTGTCAAACCGCTTGCAAGAGACTCGTATTTTGTGATTCGCGAACCCCAAAGGTCAGATCGAGTCACCTTTGATTTTTCGTATGACAAACCAGCAGTGCGTCTCAGCAACGCGACGCCTACCCCTTGTTCGATATCGAAAACATTCTCATCTCGCCCGCCTTGATCGCTCGATCCTCCTTTTTTAGCGCTGCCATGCAGGTCTGTAACGCTAACGGAATCAAATGTGTGAAGCAATGAAGCCCGCATGCCGCGAAATGTCGGGTTGTCAAAGTAAGCGTGGTTGGTTATGTATCCCAAAACACCAACACCAGAACACTCAATCCGCCACTGTCCGAAACGAATGAACTTGACATAGTCATCTTGCAACCAGACCTTTCGCTCGCCCAATGGTTGGCCATCGACATGGTAGTAACTACTGACGACTGTGCCATCCGGCAGTTGTCCTTTGAGCAATCCATCAATCCACGGAAACATGTTGTTGGAAACTCCCGAGTACGGCGGATTCCCCACCACCACCGTTGCCGCCAGTTGCTCCTTCACCCGGTTCGCCGCAGCCGCCTGGTGCGCCAGCATCGGCGCCTCAAACGCCAGCCCCGGATTGATGGCGTGTGCAGGCTCCAGCGCATTCGTCAAAAACACATTCACACGCGGCCCGTCGTCGGGAAAGATATAGCCCGTGTCGGCCAGCTTCAGGCCGATCTTCATGTGCGCAATGGCATACGGCGCCATCATCAGCTCGAACGCATAAAGGCGCGGCAGCAGGTGCTGCTTGACGTACTCCACCCACAGCGGTTGCCACTGCGCTTTGGTGACCAACCCTTGCTTGCGCCACTTGGCCAGCATGTGGGCGTGGACTTGGGTGATGACTTCGACGATGAAGGTGCCGGTGCCAGTGGCCGGGTCGAGAATTTGGACGAAAGGAGTATCAAGCGTGCAGAACTTGGGGTAGGGTCAGCGGCGGACGCGGGGGTGCATCAGGATTCGGGGAGCCCTCACCCCTGCCCTCTCCCGGAGGGAGAGGGAGTAATTCCGGGGAATGGGCGGTCTTGGGTTGCCGCGCCAAGTATTCGCCCCAAGTGATGGTGCTGGCCAGGCCGTCTTCGATGCCGAACTCGGTTTTCAGAATTTCGTCAACACTGCGCACAATAAAGTGCACGACCGGGCCAGGCGTGTAAAACACACCGCGCTTGGCGCGCATTTTTTTGTCGTAGGCTTTGAGGAAGTCTTCGTAGAAGTGGATCACCGGGTCGTCACCCGGCTTGTTTTTGTTGAAGGCGCGCAGGATGTCTTCCATGGGCACATCGCGCAGCGTGGTGACAACTTCATTGATACCCAGCTCGTCAAAGTCAACCCGTTTTTGGCGGTTTCTGGCGCGACCCGCCTTGGTTAAAAAATCAGTAAGCAACTCTTTCAGGAACGGATTGGTGTTGGGCACCATCATGGCCAGGTCATCCGCCACCAGTGCGCCGCTTTGTCGACTGGCATGGGCAGTGAACAGGCCATAGGTGATGGTCTGCGCAAACATATCGGCAAAACCGTCGGCAGACAGGTCGGCAATCAGGTTGTCTTTGAAAGCCTTGTGCAACTGATGCAAGTGGCCTGTGTCACTTTCAATCTCCAACACGGCGTTGACGCGAATGCGGATGCGTTTGGCAAGCTCTGCCAGTCCCAATGCCAAGGTTTTGCTGTCGTTGATTTCCTGGCGGTACTTGAGCCTGAAAGCGCTGGCCCATTGGGTGCGCCAGGCATCTTGATCTGCTTGGGTTGTGGTGTTTTTCGGCCAACGCAACTTGTCTTTGAGCGTCCTGGCGACGTAGCCCATTTCGAGCGCGGTATCGGATTCGTCCCAGCCGAGCACGCGTAAGGTGGTCAGGTCGCGCACGTCGGATTCGTCTGTGAAATGGGCCAAGGCGATTTCCCGCGCACCCGTTTCACCGAAGCTGGAGACGAATAGCAGATCGCGTGCGTGCCAGCTTTGATGACCGCCGCTTTTGGTACGGCTTTTGGGTACCAGGCCATTGAGCACACGGCGCAAAATCGTAATGGGCAGCCGGCCTTTGTCGAAGTCCACAAAAAAGATGCCCCAGGGCTGGCCCGAGACCAGAGGACGTAATTGCTTGATGGATTTGACTGCGACCAAGTGCTCGGACTTGAGGTTGAGCTCTTCAGGCTGCCAGTCAAAGACGGCCTCTTCCCAGTCATCTACGCCTACAGGCCAGCCGAGTTCTTCGTCAAGGTACTTGACCAGGGCGGGAATGGATTGGATGTGACGTAATTTTTCGGCTTGGGGGTCAGATAAGGTGTGTGATGCGGTTGCCATGCAAAGTTGTGTCCCTGTGCTGTCCTGGTTTTAATGAGCTTGCTGCTGCTGTCAGGCGGTCAATTCAATTCCATCCACGCCACAAGCACAGGCCCAACGCCGACCGGGGCCTGCACTTGGCGGAAGTAACCATTTTTCAGGTGTTTCTCAACCTTGTTGCGCGCCTCGACGAGTGTGTGTTGCGCAATCTCACAACGCCGTGGCGTTTCGGGTTCGCAATGAATAATGGCGTCAATGCCAGCGGCGTCTTCAATGATCTTGCTTGTTTGCAGATCAAACAGCAGCCATTCAGTGCGACCGGCAGCGATGGTCCAGGCATCCGCGTCAGTTTCGGCATCGGTTACTGAGGCGTCTTTTCCTGGCAAAGCAAAGCAGAAAAAGACGGCCTGGGTGCCGGGCTGTAAATGGGCTTTGCCGCTAAACACGCGGCCTGGCAGCGCTTCAAGCCGGGCTGGCAAGTCAGGATGCACGGCCAGCAGGCGCTGGTATTCAAGGTGCATGGTTTCCAGTGACGTGGGCTCGCCCTCGTAGCTGTGATCAAAGTCCCTCAAGGCGGCAAAGTCGTCATCGGGCTTAAGGAGCTTTTTGCCTTCAATACCCAGAGTTTTTGAAATCAACAGGGTTTTGTTGGAAACCTTTTTGTACAGGTTCAACAACTCGTCCAGCTCGCCAGGGGGCAAGAAGTTCCAGTACTCCACGGTGCCGCGAATGGCTTTCACTTCGGGGTGGTCTTTGACGAGCTTTTTCTCGATCTCGGGGTTCATGCGCCTGTCTACCCGGCCGATTCGCTGCATCAAGCGCACAGGGTTCCAGTGCAGGTCGTAGTTGATCAGGCGGGTAGCGTCTTGCAGGTTCAAGCCTTCGCTCAGTACGTCGGTGGCAATCAGCACACGGGTCTCACTGTGGCCCTTGTCAGCCAGGTCTTTGCTGGTCATGCCGTTGTAATAGGGCGCGAATTGGCGGATCAAATCGCCACGGCTGCGCTTGGTGGCGGAGTCGATCTGGTCTATGCCCTTGACGCCTGCTTTTTCAAGCTCTGCGGCCAGGTAGCGTGCGGTGGCCATGAACTCGCTGAAGATCATGACCTTGTGCTTCTTGAGCACGGCGTCCTTCTTTGCCTGTTCCCATTCGACGAAGGTCCCGCCGAAGTCCTGCATCTTTCCGTTCTCGAACGCCCACACGCGGGTGGCCAGCTCGCGCAGCAGCG
>JANLYY010000151.1:0-4660 GCA_031365885.1 Polaromonas sp.
CCGAGAACCTGCGGCACTACACCGACGCCGATGCCGACCAGAATGAACAGCAAAACGGGAAGGTATTGGTCGAGATTCATGTTGGATCGCACTTCGGAAGGGCCGTCGCCGGATCGGCCGGGCCAGTCTCGCGACCCGAAATAGCAGCGCGCCTCAACGCGACTAAGCCCCAAACCTGGTGCGGACGGCGAGACTCGAACTCGCACACCTTTCGGCACTACCCCCTCAAGATAGCGTGTCTACCAATTTCACCACGTCCGCGGTTTTTTCTTGTCTGGATTGCATGAGGAAACCGGGTAAACCCAGGCAGTTTAGGCTTTCCAGACAGTCTCAGAGTTTACCCTGAATCGTTGTGCGCCTCAGTCGAGGAACTGGCTAAATCACGCTATTTCGTCGGGATTTGACCCGCGCCGGAAGCTGCTGGCGCTGGTGCTGCCGGAACCGGCACGGTAGATGGCGCAGGCGCGGTTGTACCCGGAATCTGCGCCGCACCCGATGCCGCTGATGCCGGCGCGGTAATGCCGATGCCCTCGAGCACACTGCTGCCGGTGCGCGGCTGGGCATTGCCGAAATAAGCCAGTAACAAGGTGCAGGCAAAAAACAGCGCCGCCAGCACACCGGTGGTGCGTGACAGAAAATTTGCGCTTCCGCTGGCACCGAAAAGGCTGCCAGAGCCGCCACTGCCAAACGCCGCGCCCATGTCCGCACCTTTCCCGTGCTGCACCAGGATCAAACCGATCATGCCCAACGCAGAAAGCATCTGCACGGCGAGGACAATGGTCAAGACTACGTTCATATTTACTCCTAAATTAATAGCTGGCTGCGCACATGCCTATTTGGCTGCAGCAATAATTGATAAGAAATCCGGGGCTTTGAGGGCGGCACCGCCAATCAGGCCGCCGTCGATATCGGGTTGCGACAACAGTGAAGCCACATTGGCTGCGTTCATGCTGCCACCGTATAAAATTTTGACACGAGCCGACTGGTCGCTAGCAGCTTTAAGCTGCGCACGCAACACCGCGTGAACGGATTGCGCCTGCTGCGGGGACGCCGTCTTTCCGGTGCCGATGGCCCATACTGGCTCGTATGCCACGACAATCTCGCTGATGCAGTGACCGTTGACGTGAATCACCGCTGCCAGTTGCCGCTTTACCACTTCTTCCGTGTGGCCCGCCTCACGTTCCCCCAGCGTCTCACCTACACAAACAATGGGCGTGATGCCTGCGGCCAGCGCAGCCCGGGCCTTGTCGGCCACCACGTCGTCGGACTCTGCGTGGTATTGGCGCCGCTCGGAATGACCGACGATGGCGTATCGGCAACCCAGATCGCGCAGCATGGGCGCGCTGACTTCACCGGTGTAGGCGCCTGCGGTATGCGTCGAGACATCCTGCGCGCCCAGAGCAACGCCAGCCAGTCGCAAATCAGCAGATGTCAACGCGAGCACCTGCGCGATATAGGGTGCCGGTACGCACACTGCAATATCGCAAGCGGCTTGAACGTCCAGCCCATTCGCCAGCGCCCTCATCAAGGCTTCGTTGGCAACCAGGCTGCCATTCATTTTCCAGTTGCCTGCAATCAGTTTTTTCATCGTTTGCAGCCTCACCTACCAGGTCAGCACGATTTTTCCGATGTGCTGGTTCGACTCCATCAGCGTGTGCGCGCTGGCGGCATCGGCTGCGGCGAAGGTACTGTGAATCACGGGTTTGATGGTGCCGCTGGCAACCAGTGGCCAGACTTTTTCGCGCAGCGCCTTGGCAATCGATGTCTTGAATTCGAGTGATCGCGGGCGCAGCGTTGAACCAGTGATGGTCAAGCGCTTGCGCAGCACCACGCCAGCATTGAATTCAGCCTTCACGCCGCCCTGCACCGCAATGATGACCAGGCGTCCGTCTTCGGCCATGCATTCGACCTCGCGCGAAATATAGCTGCCCGCCACCATATCCAGAATCACGTTGACACCTTTGCCGTCGGTCAGTTTTTTGACCTGCTCAACGAAGTCGCCGGTCTTGTAATTGATGGCGTGATCAGCCCCCAGCGCCACACACGCAGCGCACTTGTCGTCGCTGCCCGCAGTAACAATCACTTTCGCGCCCATCGCTTTTGCAATCTGGATGGCGGTGACGCCGATGCCGCTGGAGCCGCCCTGAATCAGCAGCGTTTCACCGCCCTGTAAATAGGCCCGCACAAAGACATTGCTCCACACTGTGAAGAAGGTCTCCGGCAGCGAGGCGGCTTCGATATCACTCAACGTACCGGGCACCGGCAAGCACTGGCCCACAGGCGCCACACACAGCTCGGCATAACCGCCGCCAGCGACCAGCGCGCAAACGCGATCACCGACTTTGAAGCCCGCCGCAGCCATAGCTGCTGCGTCACCGGACACGATTTCGCCGGCCACTTCCAGACCCGGAATATCCGAAGCTCCCGGCGGCACCGGATAGTTGCCCGTCCGCTGCAACACGTCAGGGCGGTTAATGCCGCTGGCGCCCACGCGAATCAGCACTTCGCCCGCACCCGCCTGCGCGTCCGGGCGTTGGCACAAACGCAGCACGTCGGGCGCGCCATAGGAGGTAATTTCAACGGCTTTCATCGGTGTTTACCAATCATTCAAGGCTCTAGCCCAATGGATATTTGCGCAATTAGCTATTAAATTAATAGCACAATCAATTAACCGCGGTCCTGGTCCTGACCCGGACGATCCAGCAAAGCCTTCATCGACAGCTTGACGCGTCCTTTTTCGTCGGTCTCCATGACCTTGACTTTGACGATCTGGCCTTCTTTCAGGTAGTCGGACACGCGCTCGACACGCTCGTGGGCGATCTGGCTGATGTGCAGCAATCCGTCCTTGCCAGGCAGCAAATTGATCAGTGCGCCGAAGTCCAGAATCTTGGTGATCGGGCCTTCGTAAATTTTGCCGATTTCGACTTCAGCGGTGATCTCGGCGATGCGGCGCTTGGCCTCATCAGCCTTGGCGCTGTCGTTCGACGCGATGGTGATGGTGCCGTCTTCCTCGATGTTGATTTGCGTGCCGGTTTCTTCAGTCAGCGCACGAATCACCGCGCCGCCCTTGCCGATCACGTCACGAATCTTGTCCGGATTGATTTTCATCACGTACAGGCGCGGTGCGAAGTCAGACACTTCGGTCTTGGCGGCGCCCATGGCTTCCTGCATCTTGCCCAGAATGTGCATGCGCGCTTCCTTGGCCTGCGCCAGCGCGACCTGCATGATTTCTTTGGTGATGCCCTGGATCTTGATGTCCATTTGCAGCGCGGTGATGCCGGCGGAGGTGCCTGCGACCTTGAAGTCCATGTCGCCGAGGTGATCTTCGTCACCGAGGATGTCGGTCAGCACCGCGAAGCGCGCGCCGTCCTTGATCAGGCCCATGGCGATGCCGGCCACGTGCGCCTTCAACGGCACGCCGGCGTCCATCAGCGCCAGGCAGCCACCGCAGACTGAGGCCATCGACGACGAACCGTTCGACTCGGTGATCTCGGAGACCACGCGCATCGAATACGGGAAGTCGGCCTGGCTCGGCAGCACCGCGACGAGAGCGCGCTTGGCGAGGCGGCCATGGCCGATTTCGCGGCGCTTCGGCGTGCCCACGCGGCCGGTTTCGCCGGTGGCGAACGGGGGCATGTTGTAGTGCAGCATGAAGTGCTCGGTGAACTCACCGGCCAGCGCGTCGATGCGCTGGGCATCGCGTGCGGTGCCGAGCGTGGCCACGGCCAGCGCCTGGGTCTCGCCCCGCGTGAACAGCGACGAGCCGTGCGCCCGCGGCAGCACGCTGTTGCGGATCTCGATCTGGCGCACAGTGCGCGTGTCGCGCCCGTCGATGCGCGGCTCGCCAGAGAGGATCTGGCTGCGCACGATGTTCGCTTCGATGTCGAACAGCACGTTGTCGAGCTTGACCTTGTCGAACACTGCGCCCTCGCCTTGCAGCGACGTGGCGGTGGCCGCCGTCACCGCGCGGGTGGCGTGCGTGCGGGCTTGCTTCGAGCGGATCTGATAAGCCTCGCGCAGCGGGTTCTCCGCCAGCGCCTTGACCTTGGCGATGAAGCCTTCGTCCTTGGCGGGTGCGGCCCAGTCCCAGGCCGGCTTGCCGGCATCACGCACCAGTTCGTGGATCGCGTTGATCGCGATGTTGCTCTGCTGCTGGCCGAACACGATGCCGCCGAGCATGATCTCTTCGGACAGTTGCTGCGCTTCCGACTCGACCATCAACACGGCCACTTCGGTGCCGGCGACGATCAGGTCCATCTGCGATTGCAGCAGTTGGGTCTTGCCGGGGTTCAGCACGTATTCGCCGTTGATGTAGCCCACGCGCGCCGCGCCGATCGGGCCGTTGAACGGGATGCCCGAGATGGCGAGCGCAGCGCTCGAGCCGATCAGCGCGGCGATGTCGGCCGAGACTTCCGGGTTCAGCGACAGCACGTGCACCACGACCTGCACTTCGTTGTAGAAGCCTTCAGGGAACAGCGGGCGCAGCGGCCGGTCGATCAGGCGCGAAGTCAGCGTTTCCAGCTCGCTCGGGCGGCCTTCGCGCTTGAAGAAGCTGCCGGGGATCTTGCCGGCGGCGTAGGTTTTTTCGATGTAGTCGACGGTCAGCGGGAAGAAGTCCTGCCCCGGCTTCGGGTTCTTGGCAGCGACGACGGTCGCCAGG
>JANLYY010000161.1:0-9832 GCA_031365885.1 Polaromonas sp.
GTGCGCTTGAAACGGCGAAGAGCGACGTCGAAGGGCTCGTTGTCTTTTACACGGATGGTGGTCATCGTTGAAATTGATCCAAAAATTGTGCGCCGTTGATTGATCTGATCAGGATCAGGCCGGGCGCGGGTTTGCTAGCAAAGCCTTGGATTATATAGGCTAAAGCGCAGCTGTCAGCCTGCCGCCGGGCGCCACACTGTCTTCAGCCAGTCAAAGATGTTGCCATAGACGCTTCCGTCTGGGCAATAGCGCAAACTGGCAGGTGGCGAATGGTAGAAGGTGCGGGTCATCGGGCTGTCGCAGAGGTTTTGTAACGTTCAGATTGTCGAGCGCAGGCTCGTTTTAAGCTGGCCGGCAAAAGTTTCGCTGAGCCGCTTCAACCTTTCCCCAACGACACCCCATGCGCAAGTTACTGTTTTCACTGCTGATTTCGATCACCGCAGGCATGTTGCCTGCTATGGTCGCCGCTGCGGAAGATGGCGACGATTCCCTTCATGGCAACCGTGAGCGACCAGGCATTCAGCTCGGCGACCGGCCGTTTTTTCTGCTCGACGACATGACCGACAGCCCGCTGAAGCAGCAGCTGCAGGCCTGCACGAAACGCCCGAATTTCAGCCGTACCGATTTTTCCATCGGGGACGCGTCTGACCCGCGCGCCAAAACCGTGGCTGAATTTCTGGGCGGCACGGCGAACTGGTGCACCGATTTGTATTCGGGCCCGACGAGCGGCACGCTGATGACGCACAAGGAAAGCATCGAGCACTTCAAGCAGCTCGGCGTGAAGATGACACCCGAGCTGGAAAGCCTCACCGTGACGATGCCCTTCGACGGCTTCACGCAGCAGGCGTATGCGCAAAAGATGATCGATGAATACAAGCAGGCGGGCGTCTCGCCGCGCCGCGTCTGGGCGCAGTCGTTTGACAAGGCCGACCTGCTGCACTGGATTGCCAGTGAACCTGCCTTCGGCAAGCAGGCAGTCTATCTCGACGATGCCGCCACCGTGGCCAATCTTCCCAACGCCGCCGCGCTGGTCGGCTACAAGGCCCAGGGCACCAACATCGTCGCACCACCAATTTTTGTGCTGCTGAAGACCGACGGCAGCGGCAACATCGTGCCGTCCCGTTACGCGATGGATGCCAAAGCCGCAGGCCTGGACAGCATCACCTGGACACTCGAGCGCTCGGGCATTCGGGCCGACGGCAGCAACGGTTTTTACTACCAGTCGTTTGACTCGGCGATCAGAAAAGAAGGCGACATGATGCGCGTGCTCGACTTGCTGAACAAGCAGGTCGGCATCATCGGCATCTTCTCCGACTGGCCCGCAACGGTGACGTTTTACGCGAACTGCGTCGGGCGCAAGTAAGCAGCCGAAAGACGTTCAACCCGGCGGCCTGGTCAGCGCCTGCGCACACGCAAACGCGGACGCCCAGGCCCACTGGAAGTTGTAGCCGCCCAGCCAGCCGGTCACGTCCACTACCTCGCCAATAAAATACAGGCCCGGTACTTTTGATTCCATCGTCTGCGACGACAAATCGCGCGTATCGATGCCGCCGGCGGTGACTTCGGCTTTCCGCATGCCTTCGGTGCCGGTCGGCGTGATTTGCCAGTCGGCCAGACGCGCAGCCAGCGCAAGAAGTGACTTGTCGGTCGCATCGCTAATGGGGCGCTGCAGCGTGGCGTCGCTGCCGACCCAAGCGTCGGCCAGGCGGCTGGGCACGACGCTGGCAAGTTCATTGGCGACGAGTTTTTTCGATGTGGCCTTGGCGCGCAGCAGCGCCGCCGGCAGGTCTTGCCCCGGCGCCAGGTTCATGCGCACGCGTTGGCCCGCGCGCCAGTAGCTGGAAATCTGCAGCACCGCCGGGCCGCTCAAGCCGCGGTGCGTGAAGAGCAGGTCTTCGGCGAAAACGGTGGCTTTTTTACGCTGTTTTGGCGTCTGGTCGGTAGCGCCGGTCTCCATCAGCACTGGCAGCGCCAGCCCGGCCAGTTCGGCAAACGGTGCCCAGTCGGCGCCGTCGAAGGTCAACGGCACCAGCGCGGCGCGCGTCTCGATCAGGCGCAGGTCGAACTGTTTGGCCAACCGATAGCCAAAGTCGGTTGCGCCTATCTTCGGAATCGACAAACCGCCTGTGGCGATGACGATCTGCGGTGTTTGGATCAGCTCTCGATCACTATGTATTTGATAGCTGCTTGCGCACGCATCTATTGGGCTATCGGCCTTTTTGACTATATTTTTAATGCTGCACGGTTGCCAGCGCGTCACACCGCCCACATCGCACTCGGCCAGCAGCATACTGATCACGTCTTCGGCAGAGCGGTCGCAAAAAAGCTGGCCCTTGTGCTTTTCATGAAAGGTGATGTGGTGGCGCTGCAGCAGGGCGATGAAGTCTTGCGGCGTATAGCGCGACAGGGCCGAGCGGCAAAAGTGCGGGTTGTCGCTCAGGAAGTTGGCGGGTGCCACGTCGCGGTTGGTGAAGTTGCAGCGGCCCCCGCCCGAGATGCGGATTTTTTCGGCCACCTTTTCACTGTGGTCAATCAGCAAAACCTTCAGGCCGCGCTGGCCGGCCAGCCCCGCGCAGAACAGTCCGGCGGCGCCTGCGCCAATCACCACGACATCGAATTTATAAATCAAATCGGCCTCTAGACCAGGCGGAATGAGCGCAAGCAGCTATTAAAAATGTAGCGGCGTCTTTACAGAATTGAGTTTTTTGCACACGGCAGTTTAGTCGCCTGCGCGCCGGCAGGTCGGTCGGTTCTGCCTGGCCTTACTGCTTCACCATCACCGGATGCACCGCAAACACGTTCGGGTCTTTCGCATCCACCGTCACACGCACCCAGTGAATCAGCGGGCTGCCGAAGGTCTGCAGGCGCGTCAGGTTGGGCAGCACCTTGGTGGGGCTGTAAAGCGGCTTGTCAAGCTTGAAAAAGTGCGTGTCGCCATGTACCAGCAGCACCTGGCCGGCAAACTGTTCGGTCTGGAAGACGACGGCGTTGATGAAGTTGCGGTAGCCGCTGACGCCGGGTGCCTTGCTTTCGTCAATATCTTCGGTTTCGGGCAAATCAAAGCCCGGGTCAGCCTGAAACACCAGCACCACGCCGCGTGCCTTCTGGTCTTTGGCGACCTGAAACGCCTGCTGCAGCCACTGCACGTTGGCTGCGTCTCGCTCGGCGTATTCGGCGTTGCCGGCCTCACATTGGGCCGTGGTGCGGGCGCTTTTGTTGGTGCAATCTTTCTCGTCAAGAATCTTGTTGTTGTTGCTGCCCGGAACGTTGAAACTGGCGAACACTATTTTGTGGTGGCTGAAGCGCGTGTTCTCGACAAACTTCTCGCCCGGCTTGCCCTGGTGCTGCAGCGCCAGCTGGCGTTTGCCCAGGCTGCCCGGCGTGCTGAACATGGTTTTGCGGATGTAATCAAGGCGCTCCAGCGCGTCATAGCCGCCGTTGTTCAGGCGGTGGCAATCGGTCCATTCGTTGTCACCGGGCACATAGACCACCGGTTTTTTCATCTGGCCAAACATCGTCAGTGCGGAAAAGTAGATGTCAGCGGTGCATTTGGAACTGCCGTCCTTGATGTCGCCGTCGTAGAGGGAAAATGCGATGTCTGACTGGTTGATGCTCTTGATCAGCGCCGGAATTTTCGGCTCGTCGCCCGCTTTGGCGTAAGGCATGTCACCCCACAGGCCAAACGAAAAGGTTTGTGCGTGCGCAGCAGCCACGCCAAGTGCGAGCAGCGCGCCCGCCAGAAAACGGATATTCATGAGTGGTCCAGTCAAAGCGTCCAGCCTAGCCAGCGAATGTGACAAATCAGCTACCGAAAATCGTACGCGTCCCGAGCGTAGTAGTCTAGTGCTATGAAAATCACCAAACTGTCGATGCCGCTAGCCGCCGCTGATGTCTCCCGCATCATCGAGATGGCCTGGGAAGACCGCACGCCGTTCGAGGCGATCAAGGCCCAGTTTGGTATGGACGAGTCGGCGGTGATCGACCTGATGCGCGCGCAGCTCAAGCCCTCGTCATTTCGCATGTGGCGCAAGCGGATGAAGGGGCGCGTGACCAAGCATGCGGGGCTACGGCCGGACAGCATGAACAATGAAAACCGGCAGCAGGCGCGCCACCGGATACCCCAGCGTTGAAATCACGCCGGCAACGGGTTCAGGGCGTTCTAGCCAAAGTCCCGCGAGTTGGCTGGTTCAGCGCTCAGCCCGGCGGCCAGCAGCCCCTGCAGCACATCACCGACCACAATCACGCTCGGGCTTTGCAGTTGCTGCTGCTCAATCGTGGCGCGCAGCAAGCCGAGCATGGTGACGGCGTGGCGCTGCGTCGGCAGGCTGGCGTTTTGAATAATGGCCACCGGCGTGTGCGCGGGCAGGCCCTGCAGCAATTCGTCCTGAATATGCTGCGAACCGGTCACGCCCATGTAAATCACCAGCGTGAGGCGCGCCTGCGCGGCCGTGGCGGCCAGCGCGGCCCAGTTGGTGGCCGACTTGCCAGGCTGGGCATGACCGGTTAGAAAGACCACGCCGTGTGCGTGCTGGCGATGTGTCAGCGGCACGCCCAGCGACGTGACTGCGGCCAGTCCGGCGGTAATGCCGTTGATTACGGTCACTTCAATGCCTGCGGCCTGCAGGTGCTCGACCTCTTCGCCGCCCCGGCCAAAGATGAACGGGTCGCCGCCCTTCAAGCGCACCACGTTTTCGCCTTCGCTGACAGCCATCAGCATCAGCTTTTCGATGAAGGCCTGCGGTGTCGATTTGCAACCGCCGCGCTTGCCGACGTAGACGATGCGCGCGTCGGCTTGCGCGAAGGCGACGATTTCATTGTTGACCAGATCATCGACAAACAGCACCGTGGCGTTTTGAATCGCTTTGAGCGCCTTAAGCGTCAGCAGTTCCGGGTCGCCCGGGCCGGCGCCTACCAGGGTGCAACGGCCTGTGACGGAGGATGGGTGGTTCTTTGTCATGGCGAAATCAATGGTGCGTTGGCTTGAGTTGCGAAGCTACTTGCAAGATGTATTCCACTTGCAGCGCAATCGGTGTCGGCACCGGTTGCTCGCCTGCCATGACGGCGCGTATGTAGGTGGCCGTGGTGGTGGCATCGGTTGATTTTGGAAGCTCGGGCAGCGCCGCCAGCGTGCCGGTCTGAGCGGGCTGGGGCGGCTGGCGAATGCCGCCGATGAACGCTTCCATTTGCGGCAGGCGGCGCGGGTCGGCCACCACCTCGCCTTCGGTGCCGCGCAGCAGCAGCGCATTGGCTTCGATCAGCTCGAAAGTCTGGCCCATAGCCACTGCATATTCGGGGTGGGTATAGCTGCTGACAACCAGTGCCTGGCCCAGGCACGGATTCATGATCTTCACCAGGCTGTGCGCCGGGTTGCGCAGCCCGACGGCGCGGCGCACGTCCAGCAGGCGCTTCAAGGCCGGCAACAGCAGCTCGGTCGGTGCAAAAACCACCTCGCCGGGCGCTATTGATTTAATAGCTGCTTGCGCACGTATGTCAAGGGCTGCAAGCACTTCTGATGTAAATACGCGGGAAGATTCGGTCGCCGTACCATGTACCAGCACAGAAAGGCCACGTTGCGCCAACAGCAGCGCAAGCAGTGGCGTCAGTACCGGCAGCTTGCGCGCACCGTTGTAGGTCGGCAGCACCACGGTGGGTGTACTGGAATGATTGCCGGCCGGAAAGTGGTTCATGCGCTGGTGCGTTGCGTCCAGAAAGCCGGCCATCTCCTCGGGCGTTTCGCCCTTGATGCGCATGGCCAGGCAAAACCCGCCGACTTCCAGATCGGACGCGTTGCCATCGAGCACCTGGCCGAACAGGTCGGCAGCGTCTTCGCGGCTTAAAGGCCGTGCGCCTTCCTTGCCGCGGCCAATTATTTTGATGTACTTGCTGATGCTCATGAATTGATTGTCTGTGAAGGCTGATAACCGGCTGTTATGAGCTTAAGGGAGGCCGCCGTTTTCATCGACCATTGAAATCTTTTTTTCAACAACCCGTGAAGCCAAAAAATACCGGCGCAGGTGTGGCGATTCGTAATTAGCAAGGGATAAATATAAACGGCTATACGTATGAAAAAATATTTAGGGAAATGCCCGCAAAAGCCCGCTTGCCAACCAAAAGATGTCGTACTAGCATCCTCCGGCAAGCACTGCACGGGCGTATGTTCACCCGTGATTCATCGGAGCTTGACTACTACCAGGAGATTTTGATGCAAACAAAAATAAGGCGCCTTGTTGTGGCGCTCACAGGGGTTGGATTGGTAAGCGCGGTGATGGCGCAACCGGTTGCCCCGGCCAATATTGACAAGCTCAAACAGATGAAGGTGGCGACCACCGATCTGAACATTCCGATGGTGCCGCAGACCGGTGCGAACGCTGAAGCGATCAAGGAAAATCTGAAACGCGTCAAGATGCCTGCAGGCTTCAAGATTGCGCTGTATGCGGTGGTGCCTGATGCGCGCCACATGGCGGTCGCACCGTCAACCAACATGCTGTTTGTCGGCACCCGCAAAACCACGGTCTGGGCTGTAACGAATCGCAACAGCGGCGAAGCGGCGACTGAAGTGAAATCGTTTGCGCCCTCGTTGAAATTCACAAATCCCAATGGCGTCTGCTGGACCAAGGACGGCTTCCTGGTCGTTGCCGAGCACAACCGGATTCTGAACTTTCCGGCCGCCGAATTCTTCTATGAAGGCCCTGATGTGGCGGTCATTGAGGTGGTCGGGCAGGGCAAGCTGATTCCGGTTGAAGAAGAAAGCTACAACCACGGCGCGCGCGTCTGCAAGGTCGGCCCCGACAAAATGCTTTATGTCTCGCTGGGTCAGCCGCACAACGTGCAGCCACGCGACAAGATCAAGCTTTACAACGAAGTTGGCATCGGCGGTATGGTACGCATGAATGCCTTCGACGGTAGCAAGCGTGAGGTCTATGCCACCGGCATTCGCAACTCAGTCGGCCATGACTTCAATCCGAAAGACGGCTCGCTGTGGTTTACCGACAACCAGACCGACGGCATGGGTGATGACATTCCGGCTGGCGAGATCAACCGCATTACCAAGGCGGGCCAGTTCTTTGGCTACCCGTGGATCCAGGGCAAGACGCGCATCACCGACAACGGCTATGACAAGGACCCGCTGCCAGCGAACATCACCGCTGCTGAGGTACTGACCGAGGCGCATGCCGCTGACCTGGGCATGACCTTCTACACCGGCAAGAAATTCCCGGCCAAGTACCAGGGTGGCATTTTCTCGGCCCAGCATGGTTCGTGGAACCGCACCAATCCAATTGGCGCGCGCATCATGTTCACCAGCCTGAAGGCGGACGGCTCGGCCGACAAGACCGAAGTGTTTGCCGATGGCTGGCTCAATCCGGAGACGCGTCAGTACAGCGGCCGCCCGGTCGATGTGGCCAACCTGCCCGATGGTTCGATTCTGGTGTCGGACGACTTCGCCGGTGCCATTTATCGCATCAGCTACACCGGCCAGTAAGCGTCGGGTTTTATCCCAGTCTGGCGCGCAAGCGCCGGGCTGTGTCTTTTCCAGGCAGCGGCCCGAAACATGTGTTTGGTCCGCTGTTTTTTTTTGAGGTGTATTCATGTTGAATTTTTGTAGCTTGACCAGCCCCGTGCGCTGGATACTGGTCGCCTTGGCGTTGGTCCCGGGTGCAGCGCAGGCGCGTGACCCGGTGGCAGGCAAAGCCAAGGCTGGCATGTGCGCTACCTGCCACGGCTCGCTAGGCATCAGTCAGTTGCCCAACGCACCCAATCTCGCCGGCCAGCCTGCCATCTACACCACTGAACAATTGAAGAACTACCGCAGCGGCAAGCGCAGCAACGAAGTAATGTCAGTGATCGCCAAGCCGTTGACTAATCAGGAGATCGACGACCTGGCAGCCTGGTATGCCTCGATTCAGGTGACGGTGACCGAAAAATAAGGCAGCAGGTTCGGGGCTTCCTCGCTTCCTTAAGCGACTTGCCTGATCGGAATAACCGTCCGCTGTGTTGCCATGCCCGCATTCGCGCTGTCACGCGACGCGCGCAGCAAGCGCTTCAATTCAGGTACGCAAGACCCGCAATTGGTTCCGCATTTCAGCGCCGCCTGCAGTGACGAAAAACGATCCTCGTCAGTGCCAGCGCTCGCTGCCGCCAGTTGCGCATCAATCGCCGCATCCGTCACGTTGAAGCACGAACAAACCAGTTTGCCGCGTGACTGCACCGCCACCGGCGGTTTCGCTGCGGGCGATAGTAGTAGCCGGCCATAAGCCTGTGCCGGTAGCTCGCCTTGCAGCAGCGTTTTGATCCAGGCCTGCGCGCTGGTGTCACCGGCCAACACAAAGCCGGTCAGTTCGGCCGCTTCGCCACGGCGTTTGAGTTGAACGGTGCGGCGCTGGCCTTTTTTCTTGTCGATGTAGCGCAGCGTATCAAGGCCGCTCAGGCCCAAAATGCGTTCTATGCTTGCCAGCACGTCATCGGCAGGCGCCTCATGCGCGGCGGCGCGAAACAGCACGCCGCTGCGTTCACGGCTTTGCTCGCCCAGCGGCACGTTGTTTGAAAACGGCACGCAGCTGGTGAACGGGAAGACCCTCATCAGGGGCTTGAGCTGATCGCGCGCGGCCAGGCTTTCGTCTTCCGGCAGCCACGCCATCGCCAGCAGCGACCACGGTAATTCGGCTTTCAGAATCTTGACGGCCGCGTGCTTGAGTTCGGGTTGCTTCGAGCTGGGGCAGTACGCTGACGTGGTGAGCGCGTTGACGCCGGCCAGCGGCTTACCGATGCTCGACAGGCCGCTCAAATATTCCTCGCCCCAGTGCATCGCAATGAACGCCTGGCTCATGCCGATTTCGCTGGAGGCCTGCAGCGGTATCACGATGGAGCCGCGCCGCGAGGTGACGTGAACCAGATCGCCTTCTTTCAAAAGCCGCCGCGTCATGTCCTGCACATTCATCTGTACGGACGGCTCGGACACATGACCGAAGAGCCGGCCCAGCGTGCCGGTGCGGCTCATGCCGTGCCACTGGTCACGCAACCGGCCGGTCGTGAGGGAAAACGGGTAACGCGATTCGCGGGGTTCTGCGACGGGCTTGTAAATCGTATTGACGAAGCGGGCTCTGCCGTCGGCGGTCGGGAAGATGCCGTCTTCGTAGAGCCGAACTTTTCCGGTGCTTTCGCCTTCTTTCAAAGGCCATTGCTGCGGCCCGGCATCGAGCATGGCGTAGCTCATGCCGGTAATGTCGAGGTCGCGGCCGCGGGTGGATTCGCGGTGTTCGTTCCAGATGGATTCGGTGCCGGCGTTTTGATCGGTCAGCGAGTAGGGGAACAACGTCGGGTGCGAGCTTCCAGCCTGCAGACGCTTTTCCAGCCGCTGCGCAAATTCAACCGTAATCGACCAGTCATGCCGCGTCTCACCCGGTGCTGCCACCGCCGACCGCACGCGGCTGATGCGCCTCTCGCTGTTGGTCACGGTGCCAGTTTTTTCGCCCCAGGTGGTTGCGGGCAGCAGCAGGTCGGCGTAGTCGCAGCTCGATGGGGTGGCGAACGCCTCTTGCACGATGACGAGTTCGGCACGCTCGAGTGCGCGGCGCACAGTGGCCTGGTCGGGCATCGACTGGGCCGGATTCGTGCAGGCAATCCACAGCGCCTTGATTTCGCCATCGGCGGCAGCCTGAAACATCTCGACCGCCGTCTTGCCGGGTTTGTCGGGCACCGATTGAACGCCCCACAGCGCCGCCACTTCGGCCCGGTGAATCGGGTTGGCCATGTCGCGGTGCGCGCTGATCAGATTGGCCAGCCCGCCGACTTCGCGCCCACCCATCGCGTTGGGTTGACCGGTGAGTGAGAACGG
>JANLYY010000175.1:0-25368 GCA_031365885.1 Polaromonas sp.
GCACCTGCGCCGTCCACCGGTCGCCCTGCCAGCTTTGCTTCACTGGCGCGGCCGGCTCGGTGACATTGCCGGTTTCGGGGAAGAAGGCCAGGGTTTTGCCCTGCAGCGCGGCCGGCAGCCCGGCGAGCGAAATTCTCATGCTGTCATTGCCGACCTGAATGTCGCTGTTGCCGCCAGCCAGCGGTCTGGGCGCAGCGGCAAAGGTCGCCGCAAACGCCTGCGAATTCGTAGCGGTCGAGCTTTTCAAGGGAATGCTGAGCGTGAAATCGCCTTCCTGCGGAATGCATTCCTTGCGGCACACCAGCCAGGCGGCTTTCAATTTGACATCGAGTTGCGACGCGTTGAAGCCCGGCGCGATGGTCAGCGGCACCGGCAGCAGCACAGTGTTTTCATAGCCGTAATTGGCCAGCGTGCCGATGGGTATTTTTTTAGGCGTCGGCCACGCAATTTCGCCGGGGTCAATGCCCGCAGGCAGCTTCCACTCCAGCATCGTCGGCAAGCCGGAATCACCCGGGTTTTTCCAGTAGGTGTGCCACTCGGGCTGGTGCGCCAGCTGCAGGCCCAGCCACACCGGCTTGCCCGCGCTGACGCCCTCGGGCGCCCAGGCCATCAACTCAGCGCGGACTTCGTTGGTAGTAACCACGGAACTGGCTGGGCCGGTCAAAGCACCGATATTCAAACCATTTTGGCTGCTAGCCCAAGTACTGAGTGCGCAAGCAGCTATAAAAAACGTAGCGGAAAGGAGGCGCTTGGGATTCATATTGGTAGTAAGAGCGGGCAGTAAAGGCATTAGTTCCTGACGGGGTTGGCAGAAGGCCGGCGTTGGTGACTTCAAATTCTTGCCAGTTGGTCGCCCCTTCTAGTAGTCGGATTGCGCCGGGTTTTATTACGGTTATCCGAGGCAAGACGGCCTGCCAGAGATCAGGCGGAAGAATTAGCTGACTAGCACCACCTGACCCGACATCGTCTGATCAATCGCCGGCAACAGACGTGGCAAAAGTAGCCGCAAATCCGCCAAGCGGTTGGTTGGAGCTGCCAACACAATCACTGCCAACGGCAGATCGATCACCTTGTTTTGAAATGACAGATTGCGATCCACCGTCACAAAGACATCGAAGTGTTCAGCCGTAAGGCGCAGTAGATGCCCGTTTTTCAGCTCGGACCAGCCCATCTGGCGCGCCGTTTTGACGTCATGACCCATCAAGTCGCGCAACAAGCGCCAATCCACGCATTCGTCGAGCAACACACGCATGGCGTTCAGGTCCCGGCCAGACTCGCGTAGCGTTCTGCCTCTTCCAGAAACGCCAGCACTTTGCTGCGCTCCACCGTTGGGAAGCCTTCCAGAAAATCGTCAATGGTTTCACCGGCCTGCAAATATTCAACCAGCGTGTGCACCGGCACGCGCGACCCGGAAAACACAGGCGTGCCCCCCATGATATCGGGCTGGCATTGAATGAACGTGGATGGCATGCTGACGCTCCTGCAGGATGGCGGTTTACGCCGAAGAACTGGTGAAACTGAATATTACGCCAGGCGCAACAGCTCGCGTCTTTCGCTGCAGCTTGCCGGAGAAAGATTTGTGCACGAAAGGTGCCATTAGCCCACGAATTATTTGCACAGGCAGCTATTGAATTAATAGCGACCAAGACTTATGCTGGTGCTCACGCTTGCGCAGCCGCCGCAGAACGCTGGAGCCAAACCAGCTCGTAAGCACATGCTTCGATAATACGGATATGCCTGCCTCCGCTGCCCCCGACACCGCGCGCCCTCCGGCCATCATCCTCGCTACCCTGAACGCCAAATATATCCACGCCTCGCTCGGCCTGCGCTGCCTGCTGGCGAATATGGACTTGCATGGCGGCGCCGGGTTGCGGGCGCAGACGGTGTTGCGTGAATTTGTGATTCAGCAAAAGCCGACACAGATCGTCGAAGAGCTGCTGGCGCTGGAGCCCAAGGTGATCGGCCTGGGCATCTACATCTGGAATGTGGTGGAGACGACGCAGGTGGTGCGGCTGCTGAAAGCGCTGCGGCCGGACATCAAGATCGTGCTGGGTGGGCCGGAGGTAAGTTTTGAAGTTGAGCAGCAGGAAATCTGCCGGCTGGCCGATCATGTCGTGACCGGTTGGGGCGATGTGAGTTTTCCGAAACTGTGCCGGGCGCTGCTTAAATTACCAAGTGGGGGGCCGCAACCGTTGATGAAGGTGATTACTGGCGAGCAGCCTGCTTTAAGCGAGCTGGCGATGCCCTACGCCGAATACACGGCGCAAGACCTGGCCAAGCGCCTGCTGTATGTCGAGGCTTCGCGCGGCTGCCCGTTCAAGTGCGAATTTTGTTTGAGTTCGCTTGACAAGACCGCCTGGGCGTTTGATCTCGATCTGTTCATGGCCGAGGTCGAGGCGTTGTACTGGCGCGGTGCGCGCAACTTCAAGTTTGTGGATCGCACCTTCAATTTGAAGATCGACAATTCGGTGCGGATTTTGCAGTTTTTTCTTGACCGCATTGCCGAAAAATCTGATGTGTTCGTGCATTTCGAAGTTGTGCCAGACAGCCTGCCCGACCGATTGAAAGCGCTGATTGCGCAGTTCCCGGCCGGTGCGCTGCAGTTTGAAGTTGGCATTCAAAGCTTTAACCCCGACGTGCAGCAGCGCGTGTCACGCAAGCAAGACAACACCAAGACCGCCGAGAACCTGCGCTGGCTGGTCAATGAAAGTCGGGCGCATGTCCATGCCGATCTGATCTTCGGTTTGCCGGGCGAAACGCTGGCAAGCTTTTCTGACGGGTTTGACCGGCTGTATGAGCTTGCGCCGCATGAAATCCAGTTTGGCATCTTGAAGCGCCTGCGCGGCACGCCGATCACGCGGCACACGGCCGAATTTGCGATGGTCTATGACCCGCAGACGCCGTACACCATTTTGCAGAATTCCACGGTGGATTTCGCCACGCTGCAGCGCGTGAACCGCTTTGCCCGCTTCTGGGATCTGTCGGCTAATTCAGGCAGGTTTTCGGCTGCGCTGAAGCTGCTTTTAACGCCCGGCTCGGCTTTCGGCAACTTCATGGCGTTTGCCGACTGGCTATGGCAGCGCACCGGCAAGACGCATGAATTTGCCTATGAAAAACTGGTTGATTTGCTGCACGATCATTTGATTGAACACTGCGGCTTGGAAGCATCGGCAGTGCGCAGCGCCTTGCTCACCGACTACCTGGCCAGTGGGGCGCGTGGCAAGCCCGCTTGCCTGGCCGATTTGCTGCTGCAAACCCGGGCCGCCGCGCTTGGGGGCATGGCACGGCCAAGAGCCGCGCGGCAAGGGCGCCATGTCAATCAGACCAGCCAGCAGGCGCACCGTGACGAAATTCAGAAGGCGGCGGCGGTGGTATGAGAGGCACACGCCGCGCAGCACGTTTTATGCATTAAATAGGACTGTAGCCCAGGTAATACGTGCGCAAGCAGCTACTAAAAATATAGCGGTTTAATTAAAATTAACGTCAGTGCAGTCAATGGTCAAGCCCGGCTCTGGTTGTGAATAACCCGCCGGGCATCGCCTACAGTTGAGCCATGGCAATTTCTCAAGTCACTTCACCCGCGCAGCCACCGGTCAAGGCGGTGCTGTTCGACGCCTACGGCACGCTGTTTGATGTCTACAGCGTGGGCGCTCTGGCAGAGCAACTCTTCCCCGGCCACGGCCAGGCGCTTGGTGTGATGTGGCGCGACAAGCAGATCGAATACACCCGGCTTGTCACCACCAGCAATGATGGCGCGCACTACCAGCCGTTTTGGGACTTGACCCGCGCGGCGCTGCGCTACGCCTGCAAGTGCCTGGGCCTGGCTTTGAGCGCTGTTGCCGAAGAGCAGCTGATGAACCAGTACCGCCATCTGACGGCCTTCCCCGAGAACATCGCGGTGCTGCAGGACTTGAAGGCGCGCGGCATCGCCACTGGTATCCTGTCGAACGGCGACCCGGACATGCTGAACGCGGCAGTCAAATCGGCCGGGCTCGCTGGCCTGCTGGACTACGTCATCAGCGTCGATTCCCTGCGAAAATACAAGACCCATCCGGCGGCCTATGCGCTGGGCGAACAGGCCACCGGCCTGCCCGCGTGCGCAGTTGGTTTTGTCAGCTGCAACAGCTGGGACGCGCTGGCGGCCACCTGGTATGGCTACCGCACGTTGTGGGTCAACCGCTACCAGTTGCCGTTTGAAGAATTGGGCACACAGCCGGCCCACAGCGGCCTGTCTTTACGCGATGTGTCGCTGTTGCTGGCTTGATGCGTTTACCGCAAGCGATACCGAACTTCGGTGTTTAATTTTTTAGTTTTTGAGGATTTCTGATGACTGCTTCCCATTCTGACTCAACGCCCCGCACCGCCTGCCACCAGCTGCAGGTGGCCACCGTGCTGCACGAATTTATCGAGCAAAAAGTGCTGCCCGGCACCGGCGTGACGAGCGACGCTTTCTGGCAAGGCTTTGACAGCCTGGTCGCCGACCTGGCGCCGAAAAACATCGCCCTGCTGGCCGAGCGTGACCGGCTGCAAACTGCGATGGACAGCTGGCACAAAGCCAACCCCGGCCCCATCACCAACATGCCCGCCTACCGCGCGTTTCTCGAATCGACCGGCTACCTGGTGCCGGTGCCGGCGCAGGTCATCGCAACCACCACCAATGTCGATGCCGAGCTGGCGCTGCAGGCCGGCCCGCAGCTCGTCGTGCCGGTGCTCAATGCCCGTTATGCGCTGAATGCGGCGAATGCGCGCTGGGGCAGCCTGTACGACGCGCTGTATGGCACCGATGCAATATCGGAAGCCGATGGTGCTGAAAAGGGCAAGGGTTACAACCCGGTTCGCGGCGCCAAGGTCATTGCCTTTGCCCGCCAGGTGCTCGACCAGGCGGTGCCGCTGGCCAACGGCTCGCACAAAGACGCCACCGGGTACAGCGTGGTGGATGGCTGCCTGCTCGTGAGCATGGGCGCGGGCGCGTCGTCAAGCCTGGACGACCCGTCACAATTCATCGGCCACCAGGGCGATGCCGCCGCACCGTCGTCGATTCTGCTCAAGCACCACGGCCTGCACCTTGACATCCAGATTGACCGCAGCACCGCCATCGGTAAAACCGACCCGGCTGGCGTCAGCGATCTGGTCATTGAAGCCGCGCTGTCCACGATTCTCGATCTGGAAGACTCGGTCGCCGTGGTCGATGCCGACGACAAGGTGCTGGCCTACGGCAACTGGCTCGGCATTTTGCAAGCCACATTGACCGAGCAGGTCACCAAGGGCGGCAAAACTTTCACGCGTGGCCTGAACCGCGACCGCGAATACACCGGCGCCGACGGTGAGTTGCTCAAGCTGCATGGCCGCTCGCTGATGTTCCTGCGCAATGTCGGCCACTTGATGACCAACCCGGCTATCCTGTATGGCGCCAAAGGTGAAGCGCTCAAGGAAATCCCCGAAGGCATTCTCGACGCGATGGTCACCGTGACCATCGCCATGCATGACTTGAAACGCCGGGGCAAACGCTCCATCGTCAACTCACGCACCGGCTCGGTCTACATCGTCAAACCCAAGATGCACGGCCCGTTTGAGGTTGCGTTTGCGTCCGAGCTGTTCGGTCGCGTCGAGAAAATTCTGGGCCTGCCCGAGAACACCGTCAAGCTCGGCATCATGGACGAAGAGCGCCGCACCAGCGTCAACCTCAAAGCCTGTATTGCAGAGGCCAGCGCCCGCGTCGCCTTCATCAACACCGGTTTCCTCGACCGCACCGGCGACGAAATGCACACCGCCATGCACGCTGGCGCGATGATCCGAAAAGGCGACATGAAAGCCAGTGCCTGGATTGGTGCTTACGAGAAAAACAACGTGCTGGTCGGCCTGCAATGTGGCCTGCGCGGCAAGGCGCAGATTGGCAAGGGCATGTGGGCCATGCCTGACCTGATGGCCGCGATGATCGAGCAAAAAATTGTGCACCCGAAGGCTGGCGCCAACACCGCCTGGGTGCCATCACCCACAGCCGCCACGCTGCATGCACTGCATTACCTGCAGGTCGATGTGGCGGCGGTGCAAAAGGAACTGGAGAATTCCGACTACACCGCTGAAGCTGAAAAGCTGCTCAACGGCTTGCTGCAAATCCCCGCCGCGACGAACACCAACTGGTCCGAAAAAGACAAGCAGCAAGAACTCGACAACAACGCCCAGGGCATCCTCGGCTACGTCGTCCGCTGGATCGACCAGGGCGTCGGTTGCTCCAAAGTGCCCGACATCCACAACGTCGGGCTGATGGAAGACCGCGCCACCCTGCGCATCAGCAGCCAGCACATCGCCAACTGGCTGCTGCATGGTGTGGTCAGCCGCGAGCAGGTTATCGAAACCTTTCAGCGCATGGCGGCTGTCGTTGATGGGCAGAATGCGGGTGATCCGCTGTACCAGAAGATGGCTGGGAATTTTGGGACGTCTGCGGCGTACAAGGCGGCGCTGGATCTGGTGCTGAAGGGGCTGGAGCAGCCGAGCGGCTATACCGAGCCGCTGCTGCATGCGTGGCGGTTGAGTGTGAAGGCGAACGCCAGCCAGACGCCGCTATCGAGTTAATAGCTGCTTGCGCAGGTATTACTTGGGCTGGAGGGCTATTTGATGCATAAAAGGCATCTGCGGGTGCCTTTCATATTGGACTTGAACCATACCCAGAGGAGCGACTGAAATGAACACCTGCTCTTACCAGCACGTGCTCTCCCGCACAAGACCTGGTGCGTCTAGATCTGTGCAGGAAGCCGTCAGGCTACTAAACAGCTAGCCGCGTCTCCTCATTCCAGCAAATTTTTAGTCACTGCAAGCATGGACGCTACGTAAAACGAGGCTTCGGAAGCACTATCAGCTGAAAAAATGGCGGTTATTCGTGGGAGTAGTTGAAGTCGGTGATTGTGTGAAGGGAGCTTCATAGAGGTGATCGCACCATGGCAATTAGTTTGTCAAAAAACTGGTGCACATCTTCATGAATTTCCTCAGCGGTCATGACTGCCGCCACACGCTCACGGAGCACCTCGACCGTCGGATCGCCGCGCCGTAGCGTATGAAAAAGTGATGCATCGTTCTTGAAGAGAATCCGCTTGCCATCAACCTCCTGAAAAATGTTGGCCGATACGTTTCGCCAAGTCTTGCTGGCCGGCAAGGTCAGGTTTTCATCGGAAAAAAACTGGTCGATGGCTTGCAAGACGGGCTGCGCAAATAGATCATCCTCTGGAAGTTGCAAAACCTGAGCCGCTGCACGCCTCCATGCGGGGGCCACCAGCAAGTAGTTCTCGATGTTCTTCCTACGCCACTCCGCCAGCGACCGGTTGGCTGCTGGCGGATGAAATGCCTCGTCGTCGCTGTCATAGTCAAACAGCATCAAACGCTTGACCTTGGGTACGATTTGCGTGAGCGCCGCAAAGTGCTCATCGGCAAGCTTCTTCATGTCCTGCTTGGTTCCACCACCCATGATCTTGAAGTCGATTTTGTCCATCACTGGCAACGCCCCGCACTGAGGGGCCCAGGCGCGAAGGATGCGCTCGTCAGTCTCACCTTCCACGTAGACAATGTAGGGCGAACCCAGCAATCGGGTGATTTCTTCGTTCGATACCTCGGCCATCGCGCGCAACACTTCGGGCGTGGACTCGATACGCGTGGGCACTTGCCTGAGCAAGGACAAAATCTGGTGTGCGTCCACGCCCCTGGCGAACTCCTCCGCATGCGTGGCTATCAGGAACTGCACCCCCTTCTCCGCTGATTTTTTCTTGAAGTAATCCAATATCTCGCGTTGCAAATTGACATGCAAGTGCGCATCGGGTTCGTCCAGCAAAATGGTGGTGGGCTGGTAGCCATACAAAAACGCCAGCAGTGTCATGGTTTGGTGAAAACCGCTACCCCCGGAGATCAGGTCGTAGGTTTTGCCGTTTTGCCTGTATTCCACACCGATATGCACGTCTTTGGCAGAATCGTATTGTGGGGGTAGTAGGTCTACCGAAAACCAACGCTGAACGACTTTGGCAAGCTCTGTCCAGTCATCAGGCACCGCATAACCTCTGGCAACCTTGCCGAGTGCGTCTTTCGGCGGAGGTGGGCACACGCGCAGCAGCAAGTTGCGTAGCACACTGCCAGGCTGCCCCTTACCCACTTGTTGGCGGGTCGGTGCCACATCCAGCCATTTTTCGCTAGGTTCCAGACCCGAGAAGGGTGGTACGAAAGCGATGCGGGGCAAGTGGCTCGTTTTCTCGCACTCACGAAAGGCCGCCCATCCACCGACGGGGGTGGCATAGATGGTTTGTGGCGAGTGATAGCGCAACTCCACGCCAAATGCTTGGGATACGTTCGCTGGATCGCGCCACTCCACTGTGATTTCGATCAAGATGAACTTCTGCTTCTTGCTTCCGCCCTCTACTGGATAAAACCGATCTGTTCTGTCTTTCCAAAGCAGGTTGAATTCCGGCACCGGCAGTGCAGTGAAATTAGGCAACACAATTTGGATGCCGGTAGAGCCGCTACGCTTGGCCCGGTGAAACTCGTCCACACAAAACTGCCAGATTGCTAGCGCCTGCAAGACGGTACTTTTACCGCTGTTATTTCGGCCCACCAGCAAGTCGAAGTCTGTAAAGTCATATGACTGTTTACCGATGCTCTTGAAGTTAAGTAGCGTAAGTCGGTTAATCATTGAATCAATCCTTTTACTATTTGCAGCCATGTATTTAAGGCTGCGATATTCTTTGAGTCAGCCGCCAGCGGAAAGTCAACCGAAATTTGGGAAAACTCGGCTTTTGTCATTTCGTACAGGTGCGCCAAGCGATCCAGCATTGTGATTCAAGCAAACTGAGCAAGCCATTCAAGCCGCCTACTTCAACCTCATCTCCACCGGCATCCCCGCCGACGCCAACATCTGCACCAGGGTATCAATGGAAAAAAGTTCAATCTTCCCCCGCACCAGTTCGGACACGCGCGGCTGCGTAACGCCGAACAGCTTGGCGGCGGCAGCTTGCGTCAATCGGTTTTTCGCGATGTGCCCGGAAATTGCGATCATCAATTCGCTGCGTGCTTTCATGTGCGCTGCTTCGCCGGGTGTGTCTTCAATCGCGTCCCAGACGCTGGCGAAGCGCTGAACTTTTACTTTCTGCTTGGTCATTTCAATCTCCTGGTTTCTGACATGCGCGTGGCGAGATTGCGATGAACTAATACGCGATGAAAAAAGTGGCTACTTACGCAGGTATTACCTGGTCTGTAGGGATACTTGATTAATTAAAGGCACCGGCGAGTGACTTTTATAGATGACGCTGCAAGTGGGCAGGCGAGGTGCGCCTTCCGCCTCCCAGGCCATCTCCGCGTTCAACAACATTTTGTTCATGGACGCTTCATCTCCAGCGCCGGCAATTCCAACCCCTCAATCTCCTGCAGCGACTTCCCCGCAATCCCCTGCAAATCCCCATACATGCCCACCGTCGCGCCCATCACGCGCTCAATCTGTTCCTGCCGCTTGGCCCATTGCTTCATGATGACCTTTCGCTCCTTGTCCAGGTCTTCCTGCATGGTTGAGAACGCTTCGACGATGGCTTCGACGCGCTGCTTGAAGCGCGGGCCGGTGAGGTATTGGTAGACCATTTCGGTTTTGGTGTGTTGGCCTTCGGACAGTGCGCGGGTCTGGCTGACTTGCAGCAGGCCCTGGCGCAGCATCATGGCGACGGGCAATGCGGCGCGTGCAGTAGTGACCCACACGCCATCAATCAGGTCAAAAGTTTCCACGCCTTTTGGCAACACCTGGCTGACTAATACACAAACCTCGGCTTTGGCGCGGCGCTGGTCTTCGCGCAGCTTGGCGAGCCAGCCGTCGCTCCAGTTTTTGGTGCGCTTGAACTCCCACAAGATACTGCCGCAGGCTGTGCCGCCAGGGCTGTTGACGCGTTGCAATGCGTCGCCGCCAAAATCGCCTTTTGGCACGGGTTCAATCAGGTCATACGGAAACTTGGCACGCAACAAGTTTTCAAGTTCCAGCTCTTGCACTTCACCCTGCAGTTGCTGCGAACCCTGCTCGGCTTTTTGCTTAAGCTCTTCAATCTTTTGTTGCATCGACGAAATGGTCAGGTCTTTTTCTGCCACCTTCAGCCGCATACCGTCTTCGGCATCGCGTTTGGCCGTCGTGCGCACCTCGTCCAGGCCACCCTGCACACGCTTTTCAATCGTCAATTCAAGCTCGCGTTTGGCATCGTCCAGCTCACGCTGCTTTTTGATCAGCTCAGCCTGGGCTTGCTGGGCCTCGGCCAGCTTGGCGTCTTGCGTTTTGACCACGTCTTGCAATTCGGTCAGCTCGCGAACCTTGCTTTCCATGTCATTGGCGGCGGCGAGTTTGGCCTTTTTGGACTCTTCGGCCACCACGCGTGCGCGTTCAGTTTTAAGCTGATTGGTCACCTGCTCCGTGACTTGATCATCCAGACCACGCATGGCTTCAGTCAGCGCTTTTTCTTTGTCGCGCGTCGCTTGTTCGCGTTGCGCGATGTCGCTGTCTTTTTGCGCCAGCTGCTTTTCAAACTGCAGGCGGGTCGAAGCCAGCAGTGGCCCGGCCAGCGATTCAGTGAGTTTGATTTCTATCTTGCAATTCGGACAGGTAATAGTGGGTTCGTTCATGATCGTTTTTCTCTACATCCCATTGGAATAGTTCTGTCTCTGAATCGACACATTGTGCCTTTGCAAGTCTCATCAACGACGTCTTGAAGCCCGCCGCAAAAAGGCCTGCTGAGCTGGCGCCGGTCGTTGATTGCTTCGTTGTCGTAGCAGAACTGATCCAAGGTCAATCTACACCAGCCAATGGGTTATTGCTACTAAAATAGTAGCGGCTTGCGCATGTGATCATTGGGCTAGAGGCCTTTTTTATTGTTTTACACGCCCGACAAGCTGCTGCGTCATGCGTCGCGTCCCCACCACTTCACTGCGCAGCCGCCGCGCCAATCCGTGAAAAAATGCGCAAACAAGGTTAAAAAGTAGTGGTTCAATCAGATCGACCTTAATCTACACGCTTGCAGTGCGCATCAATTGCGCAGACTTGCGCCTAGGCCCCGACCTTATTTTCCGTACAGGATTTTTTCGTCTCCAGATGGCTTCGCAACCCGAATTACTTCAAACCTGTCTGCAAGAAGCCGCAGCGGCAGGTTGCACCGCGTTGGAGCATTGCATTGACGAGGCGGTCGCAGGTCTGCAGATCGCTGAAACGCAAAGCCAGAAAATGTCTGATCGCGACCGGATGGCGACGGCCTGGCGCGAGCTGCAGAAAAACAAGCCGCTTTGGGCCGCGCAATACCCTGCTTCCTTGCTGGCAGCCTTTAACGTCGGGTTTTCCAACACGGCGCGCTCGGCGCTGCTGTCGAGCGGCATCTTTGTGCCTGCACAGTCGGTCCCTGGCACTGCAGCGGCGCCTTTGAGCCAGAGCAGGCTCACCGCTCTTGACTCCATGAGCCTGGTCGACGACCGCGATGTGTCGCAGGCGATTGAGTCGTCACGCCTGCTGCAGCAGCTGCTGCCGGTGGTCGAGCTGCCGCTGGCCGAACTCGACAAGCTCATCAGCGCGATGCAGGGTCTGCCCAATGTGCGGCCTGAAATGAACCCGCTACGCCCCGACGCCTTTGCGACCACCCTGCGCGAGCTGATCATTGCAGCGCCTGCCGAGCCCGCCGTGCATTCGCTGTGGCTTAAATATCTGGCGCCGCCGCTGGGGCGTGAACTGAGGCGCCTGTATGAGCGTCTGGTCAACCAGCTCGAAATGGCCCACGTGCAGGGGGTGTCATACCGCGTGCTGCAAACGCCGTCAGGTGGCGGACGCGCAGGCCCCGGCGGTGGCGCGCAGGGCGCGGGAGGAAGAGGCGCCGCTGGTCAACAGGGTTATGGCGATTGGCCTGGCGCGGGTGCAGCAGGCGGTGGAGGCAGTGTTGGCCCCGGTGGTGGCGGTGGTGGCGATAACGCAAGACGCGACGCAAGAGGCAGCGCTTATTCCAGCCGTGACCCGTCTGCCAGCGCCTTGGGGCCTGTCGGCTATGTCTCCGACGAGCCGGTCATGCGCAAGCCCTCGCAAGTCGCCGACTTGTCCAGCCAGGCTGTCAAGGACGAGGCGTATCAAGACTTTCTGCTTCGGGGTGGCGCCAACGCCGACTGTGGCCTGGCGTCCGCGTATTACGACGACATTGAGCAAGAGCTGCGCGCGCTGAAGGGCCTGCCCGAACCGCAATCTGACACACGGCTACAACGTGGCGATGACGCCAACGAAGACAATGAAGGCGACGGTGCCAAGGAAGTTTCCCAGGCGCATGAAGAAACGCCGCTGGCTGACCGGCAGCGGCCAGTCAACATCGGCAGCCAGCTGAGCGAAAAGGTGTGGGGCGCCTTCGGTCGCCGCAAAGCGCGTGCGCTGGTTCGCACTGAACTGAAGAAAGAAGCCAGACGCGTCGGTCAGGTGATGGGGCTGGAGGTGGTGCATCAGCTGGTGAGCCAGGTGGCGCAAGACCCGCGCCTGCTGGCGCCGGTGCGCGAAGGCATCGTGGCGCTCGAGCCTTCGCTGCTCAGGCTGGCCATGGTTGACCCGCGCTTTTTCAGCGATGAGGCCCATGCGGGCCGGCGGCTGATGGAGCGTGTGGCGCAGCGCAGCTTCAAGTACAACGACGAGCACAGCGCTGAATTCGGCGTGTTTTTTGAGCCGGTCAGGAACGCCTTCAACGCACTCAACGGCCTCACGATTGCCGACGCGCAGCCGTTTGGCGATGCGCTGGCCGGGCTGCAGAATGGATGGGATGGACAGGACGAGGCAGAAACCGCGCAGCGCAATGCCGTGCTGCAGGCCTTGCGCTTTGCCGAAGAGCGCCAGGCAGTGGCCGACCAGATCGCTTTTGATCTGAGCCGGCGCTCGGACCTGGACGACGTGCCCGGTCTGGTGATGGACTTTCTGTTTGGCGCCTGGTCGCTGGCCATGGCGCAGGCCCGGCTTAAAGACACCCGCAACCAGATCGACCCGCAAGGCCTGGGTCTGGTGGTGCCCGATCTGGTCTGGAGCGCGAAGCGGCAAATGACCATGCGGCAGCCGGCCAAGCTGATCGAGATGATTCCGGGCCTGCTGACCCGCCTGCATGCAGGGCTGGAACTGCTGGACAAGGACCCGCGCGAAAGCGAGGCTTTTTTCGAAGGCCTGATGCGTATTCATCAGCCCGTACTCAAGCTGCGGCGGCTCAAAACCCAGCGTGATTCCGAAGAATCTGCCGACGCACCGCTGGCACCCGAAGAAATGCCGGCAACGCCCGAGCAGCGACTCGCCAGGGCGGCAGCGCAGCCTTGGCTGGGGCGTGAAGACCGAGCGGCGGCCGGCTTTGACGACGCGTTGTCAAGTGAACACGGTGACTCGCGCGGGCCGCAGGACGATGAGGGCCTGTCGCTTTCAGCACTGCCGCTGGCAAACGATGGGGATCCAGCCGAAACCAAAATTAAGACCGAAAAAGCCGTCGAAAACGACAACGCTGCTGCTGAAAATAGTCGGGCGGTCGCGGCTGCCGGTTTGCCGACAACATCACCTGAGGGCGACGCTCCAGATTCCACCCCTGAGACCGATGGCACGGGCGATGCCGAAGCCATGCTGCTGGCGCTGCGCTCGGGCGCCTGGGTTGATCTTTTTTATCGGCGCCACTGGTTGCGCGCCCAGCTGGTCTGGGCCAGCAGCAGAGGCACTTTGTTCATGTTCGTCAGCCACGGTGGCAGGGCCCATTCCATGACCCGCCGAACCTGCGAGCGGCTGATCAGGGAGCAGCTGCTGCGTCCGGTCGATTCGCAGGGCGTGGTGGCGCAGGCGCTTGATGCGGTCGTCAATGAAGCGGCGGCGAAGGCCAGCCCCGACGCCATCGCGGCCAGGTCACCAGCAGACTGACGCGGTTCTGCCGCGTGATCAGTGCGCTGGTTTACCAAGCGGTTTCGAGATTAATCAGCTATTATTTTCATAGCTGCTTACGTACGTTTTACGGGGGCTAGAGTCCTATTTGGCCTAGAACTCCGGCTGATTGGCGGTCTCTGGCACTGGCACTGCCAGCTCTGGCGCCTGACTGGCTGATGTCACGACCAGATGAATAAAGTGCAGCTTGGCCACCACGTCACGCGGCAGCACAAAGGGATAAAAATCAGGTTGGCCCATGCTGCGCGACATTTCGGTGAGCAGGGTGGTCAGGCCTGTCCAGTGGTTTAAAAAAGCCAGAAATTGCCCGGCCTCAGGGTGGTCGGGCTGATAGACCGCATTGAGGGTGAACGGCGTGAATTCAAGGTCGAGTAATTCCACGCTCAGGCCGAAGCTCAATGCCGTGTCCACTGTGTCACGCATGTGCAGGTAGTGCGCCCAGCATTCGGCCCAGTCTTCCCACGGGTGCGTGCTGGCGTAGGCGCTGACGAAATGCAGCGGCCAGTCGACTGGCGGGCCGTCGTCGTAATTGCGCTTTAAAGCGCCCAGATAGTCGAGGGTCTCGTCACCAAACAGCTGATTAAAACCGTCCTGCCAGGCTGTGCCCACCACCAGCCGATCCCAGTAATAGTGACCGACTTCATGCCGAAAATGGCCCAGTAGCGTGCGGTAGGGTTCGCGCAACACCTTGCGTACCGCTTCGCGCTTCGCGTCGTCGGCTTCGTCCACATTGAGCGTGATCAAGCCCGTGTCATGCCCGGTCATCACATGCGGGCCGTCGATGGGCGAGCGCAAAAAATCAAACACCAGGCCGCGCGCAGTGTCTTCACTGATGCGCGACGCCACTGGCAGGCCCAGCGTGATCAGCGACGACACCAGACGACGTTTGGCCAACTCGATGCGACCCCACAGGTATCCGTTGTCGGGATGGCTGGCGTCGGCCAGATCGGGAATGGTGCGGTTCAGGCGGCAGGCGCGGCACCTGTCGTGCGGGTCAGTGGCGCTTATCAGCCAGTTGCAGGCGGCGGGTGTGGACAGGTTGGCGCAGCGCTTGTACAGGAGGTCAGTAGGGCCGCCCGAAGCAACGCTGTTGCCTGGTGGCGCGGGCGACACTTGCCACGCTTGCCAGAGCGGCGTCGCTTCGCTTCCGCTTTCTGTGCCCTGCAGCTTGGCCGGCACAGACGTCATCAGCGGCAACAAGTTGGCTCGCTCGCAGTCATAACCCAGCGGAGTGCCGCAGGCCAGGCACTGGCTGTTGCGGAAAAAAACCGGCTGCCCGCACTGGCAGCGGTAGTTGCGGCTTGATAGCAGCGGCGGGGGGGTAGTAAGCGACGGCATCGGTGGAGTAACGGAGGACAAAAAACGCCTTGAAGAACTCAGTAGTTTCCTGTCCGACGCGCCATGGGCAACACGTCAGGGCCGCATAGAGCTGTAAGCCAACGCCGACATGTCACAGGCATCGATTCGATCCCAGCCAGTTGTCGCATCTGATCCTATGATTGAAGGCTGATCATCTCAAGTGAAAACATCGAAAGAAAACCATGCCCACGTACCATGTCGAAATGATGGAAGGCCGCACCATCGAACAAAAGAAAAAACTCGTTGAGGCGATGACCCGCATCAGCGTGGAAATTCTCGGCGGCCAGAGCGATTCGGTCGACATCATCATCACTGACATCAAGCGCGAAAATTGGGCCACCGGGGGCAAGCTGTGGTCCGAGCCGCGGAACTGACGGGCAACTTGCCGTTCATCCTTGACCAACTCCACCACCACGCCTGGCGCCTCCTCGTCGCTGGCCGACCTTCAGGCGCGCCACGGCCCGGGCTACCGCTGGCTGCTGCTGGTGGCTGTCATGCTGGGCACGATGGCGTCCATCATGTCGTCAACCATCGTCAATGTGGCGATTCCCGACATGAGCCAGTACTTCACGCTGGGGCAGGCGCGGGCGCAGTGGGTCACTTCGGGCTTTATGGCTGCCATGACGGCTTCGATGCTGACCACACCGTGGTTGCTGGCGCGATACGGCTACCGGCGCGTCTACGTCGGCTGCATGCTGCTGCTGATGGCGGGCGGCGTGGTCGGCGGCTTCGCCAACAGCTTCGGTGTGGTGCTGGGCGCGCGCGTGGCCGAAGGCCTGGCCGCCGGCATCGTGCAGCCGATTCCGGCCATCATCATCATGCGGGCGTTCGCACCGCACGCGCAGGGCCGTGCCAGCGGCCTGTTTGGCATGGGCGTGGTGCTGGCGCCTGCGCTGGGCCCCAGCGTCGGCGGCGTGCTGGTCGATCTGTTCGGCTGGCGCTCGATTTTCTTCATGGTGGTGCCGCTGTGCCTGGTGTCGATCTGGATGGCTTTTCGTTATGTTCCCGGTACCGCACCCGGCGGTCTGCCCGCCAACCGGCAGGGTGCAGCGCTCGACTGGCGCGGGCTGCTGCTGGGGGCCACGGGGACGCTGTGCCTGCTTAACGGCATGGTGGAATTGCATGGCGGCAACAGCTTGCAGGCGGCTGTGCTGCTGAGTGCCGCTGCTGCAGCGCTGGTCGGCTTTCTTGCATGGCAGCGCCGGCTGGCCGCCACCAGCCGCGCGCCGCTGATGAATCTGGCGCTGTTCGAATCGACGCCATTCGCGATGGGAAGCATCGTGGCTTTTATCTACGGCATCGCGCTGTTCGGCTCGACTTATCTGCTGCCGGTTTACATGCAGCTGGGCCTCAAGCTGTCGGCCTCGCATGTCGGCACCATTTTGCTGCCGGCCGGGCTGGTGCTCGCCATCACGATTGCTTTTGTCGGCCGGCTGGCCGACAGGCAACCGACCTGGCTGCTGGTCAGTACCGGCCTGTCGTTGCTAGCCGTTTCGTTCGCCTTGATGGGCACGATTACCTTGTCTTCTGCGCTGTGGGTGCTGGTGGTCTGGGCCACGCTGGGCCGCATCGGGCTGGGTTTTATTTTGCCTTCGCTCAATCTGGGTTCGCTGCGGCCCCTGCCGACCAGCCTGCTGACACAAGGCTCGAGCGCCATCAACTTTTTGCGCATGCTGGGCGGCGCGATTGGTGTCAGCCTGTGCGGCATCGTGCTCGAATGGCGGCTGGCAGCGCATGGTGATTCGCTGGCCAATGCCGCGACCAGTCCGGCCCGGCTGGCCGCCTTCAATGAAACCTTTTTCATGCTGACCGCCTTGTGCCTGCTGGCGCTGGCGGCGGCGTGGCGGCTGCGTGTGCCACCGCCCAAAAATGAGGAGATTCATTAGCCATGTGCCAGCTACTCGGCATGAACTGCAACACGCCTACCGACGTGACCTTCAGCTTTCGCGGCTTCGCGCAGCGCGGCGGCCGCACCGACCATCATGCCGACGGCTGGGGCATTGCTTTTTTTGAAGGTCAGTCAGACGCAGTCAGTGCGAGTGACGACAAAGGCCTGCGCCATTTCGTTGACCACCAACCCGCCAGCGAGTCGCCGGTGGCCGAACTCATCAGCCGCTACCCGATCAAAAGCCGCAACGTCATCGCGCACATACGCAAGGCCACGCAGGGCCGCGTGGCGCTGGAAAATTGCCATCCGTTTGTGCGCGAGCTGTGGGGCCGCTATTGGGTCTTCGCGCACAACGGCGACCTGAAAGATTTTGCGTCGCGCCTGCACGCCAGCTTTCAGCCGGTCGGCAGCACCGACAGCGAACACGCTTTTTGCTGGATCATGCAAGAGCTGGCCAAGTCGCATGCCAACGTGCCGAGCATTGCCGAGCTAAGCATCACGCTGCGTGAGCTGGCCGCGCAGATCGCGCCGCACGGCACCTTCAACTTTCTGCTCAGCAACGGCCAGGCGCTGTGGGCGCATGCCTCGACGCGCGCGGACTCTACCGGCCTGTATTACGTCGAACGCAAGGCGCCGTTTGCACATGCCACGCTGCGTGATGAAGACGTCAGCGTCAACTTTGCCGACCACACGCGCCCGACTGATCGCGTGGCCGTGGTGGTGACCGCGCCGCTGACCACGAATGAAATCTGGACAGCATTCGCGCCTGGTGAGCTGAAAGTTTTTGAGAGCGGTGCGCTTGTAAGACCGTAATACAGCAGTTGCCTGATCTCAATCAGCCGAATCCTTCACCGCCACTTCCACGGCATCTTCCAGCGCCTCAAGAAACATCGCCGCCACATCAAAACCGGTCTGGTCAAAAATTTCCTGAAAGCAGGTCGGGCTGGTGACGTTGATCTCGGTCACGCAGTCGCCAATCACGTCAATACCGGCCAGCAGCAGACCACGCGCGGCCAGTATCGGGCCAATAGCGTCGGCAATTTCCAGGTCGCGGTCTGACAGCGGCTGCGCCACGCCGAGCCCGCCCACGGCCAGGTTGCCGCGCACCTCGCTGCCCTGCGGAATACGCGCCAGGCTGAACGGCACGGCCTCGCCACCAATTACCAGTACGCGTTTGTCGCCCTGGGCAATTTCGGGCAAAAACTTTTGCACCATCACACTTTGAGCGCCGTTTTTATTCAGCGTTTCGGTGATGCTGCCCAGGTTCAGCCCGTCTTCCTTCACCCGGAAAATGCCTGTGCCGCCCATGCCATCGAGCGGCTTCAAAATAATGTCTTTGTGCTCGGCATGAAAGCGCTTGATGTCGCTTGCATCACGCGTCACCAGCGTCGGGCCGATGAACTGCGCAAACTCCATGATCGCCAGCTTTTCGGGATGGTCCCGCAGCGCACGCGGCTTGTTGAAGACTTTCGCGCCTTCGCGTTCGCCTTGTTCGAGCAGATGCGTGCTGTAGAAATATTCGCTGTCGAAGGGCGGGTCTTTGCGCATCAGCACCGCACCGAATTCGCACAGCGGCTGCGGCCGTTCGTCGGGGTGCTGCTGCGCGGCGGTGTACCACGCGCCTTCACCGTCGGCCGTGCCGGTCAGCGTGATGTCGCGCACGAAGGCCGTGACTTTTTCGCCCTGCTGCCAGCGAATGTCCTGCGGCCCGCAGACCGCCAGCGTATGGCCACGCTGCTGCGCCTCGCGCATCATCGCGAAGGTCGTGTCCTTGTAGGTTTTGAAGGTGTCCAGCGGGTCGGTGATGAAAAGGATTTGCATAGGGAGGTCGGGATTCAGCGGTGAGGAAGGGTGGGCAGATCTGCCGGTGCAGGCCGATGGTCGGCTACACCTGGCTCGTCTGTATTGTTGTACAAAGAGCGCCGACCCGGTAAAGATGCGCTTGAATCGCGCCGCCGGCCCGGTTATGGTGTTGGCGTGACTGCCCCACCCAAACCCCCTCAGGAGCTTTTCATGGTCCCACGCATCTCACTGGTTCTTGTCTCTACAGCCGTTCTTCTGAGCGCCTGCGCGCCGACGATGCCGGCGTCGCCCGCTGCAAAACCCTCGATGATCCCGATGAGCTTCTTCATCACCAGCACCAACCCGGGCCAGGGCGCTGACCTGGGCGGGCTGGCCGGCGCCGACGCCTACTGCCAGAAGCTGGGCAGCTCGGCAGGCGCCGGTGACAAGACCTGGCGCGCCTACCTGAGTGCCACGCCTGCAGGCGGCAGCCCGGCCGTCAACGCCCGCGACCGCATCGGACGCGGCCCGTGGCTCAATGCCAAAGGTTTGTTAATGGCGGCCAGCGTTGACGACCTGCACGGCCCCAACAACAAGCTCAGCAAGCAAAACTCGCTGACTGAAAAAGGCGAGATCATCAGCGGCCGGGGCGACCCGGTGAACATGCACGACATCCTGACCGGCTCCACCGCCGACGGCCGCGCCGACACCTCGGCCATAGACACCACCTGCGGCAACTGGACCCAAAGCGGCGAAGGCTCGGCCGTCGTCGGTCACCATGACCGCACGGGCCTGAACGACCTGCCGCCAGCCAAATCATGGAACATGTCGCACCCTTCGCGTGGCTGCGGCATGGAGGCTTTGAAGGCGACGGGTGGGAGTGGGTTGTTTTATTGTTTTGTGGTGAATTGAGGGGTTGTTCGGTACTGTGGAGTGAAGTGGTTGAAGAGCGTGCCGATAGTTTTTGGGGTCAGATCACAATTTCGCTGCGTAGCGAAGCGCAGCACCCGCAGGGCAAGCCGAAGGCGCGGGGAATTTGTGCTCTGACCTCGAAAACGCCCGATCCCGAATTTGTATTTTGATTGAACGAGCATGCACATTGCCAAGTCCCGGTGCCGCTCTGTCGCTGCGGCGGGCGACTCACTTTTCTTTTGCTTCGCCAAAAGTAAAGTAAGCAAAAGAAAAGGCGACCCTGGTGTCTGCGACCCTTCGCTGCGCTACGGGCACCTTCCGGTGCTCAGCCCAGCCGGGGTCCCGCTCGAACTCGGCTAGCGCCTCAGACAATCGCGGGCCCTGATCCGTCTGGGCTTCCGCTCCTCAGCGCATTCACAAGGGTTGGGGGAACGAATTCGGGATCGGATTAGGGCTAGGTCACATTCGTGGATGCTATTATTTTCATAGCTGCTTACGCACGTATTACCTGGGCTAGAGGCCGAAAACACTTAAAAAATCGACGAGCAGCCTGGTTTTTGGGGTCGGATCACAATTTCGCTATTTTTATAGTTGAAGTTATGCGCGCGTGGCTGCCTAAATCGCATAACGGTTTTGACTTAAGCAGACTGTTGTAGGAGGGTCCGTTAAAAGGAAGGGTTAACAGCGTGACTTCATCGTAGTCATGGTGATGAACTTCTGCCGCCTTGTGATCGCAGACGGCGCATTTTCCAGACTGCGAGTCTACGACCCAATCGCGAATTGCGATCCAAAGCACTGTACGTAGATAGCTTGCATACGGAATGTCAGATGCCGACTCGGCGCCTTGCTTCTCGATGCGGCGAAGGAATTTTTCTCGGTGTGCCGATGTATGTTCTTCAAGTGGCAACATGATTCGTGTTTGCGACTTCTAACGCAATGGATGCAGCAAAATCTGCGGCTCAATCTGGGCGTTGCAACTTGAGCTGGTCATCAAATTCCTTCAAAAACCGCGTGTGGATTGGGCTGCGACTGAATGTACTGCAAACTTTTACAGCGAAAAAACACCCGCGAAACCCGGTGAAGTCTGTCGCTATAAAAAACATAGCGTAATTGAGCCCGCAGAGCGGGCTCAATGCTCCCCGAATCCGAATTCAGACCCCACCCCCTTCTGTATGCGCCGAGGAGCGGAGGGCCAGACGGATCAGGGCTCGTGCTTGTTTGAGCGCAGCGAGTTTGCACGAGACCCCGGCTGGACTGAGCACCGCAGGTTGCCCGTAGCGCAGCGGAGGGACGCAAACAGTAGGGTCGCCTTTTTTTGGCTTACCTTATTTTGGCGATGCAAACAAAGGTGAGTCGCCCGCCGCGGCGACAGAGCGGCATCAGGACTTTGCAAAGTACCCGGCGCTGAGATCAAGAACAAAGACAAATTCGGGACCGGGCGTTTTCGGGGTCAGAGCACAAATTCCCCCACGCCTTCGGCTTTCCCTGCGGGTGCTCCGCTTCGCTTCGCAGCGAAATTGTGATCCGACCCCAAAAATCACTGGCAGTTGCTATTAATTAAATAGCTGCTTACGCATGTAATCAGCGGGCTACAAGCCAAAAACACCCTCAACCTCAGTCATAAACCTCGGCATCCGGATTCGTCGCTTCCAGCTCATAGCTCGCCGCCAGCATCGCCAGCCGGCCGATCACGCCGTACATGTAAAAGCGGTTTGGGCTGCTGGAGCCGGGCTTTTCGCCGGGTTGCGGCAGACGTCCGCTGTCGGCGAAGGCCAGGGGCACATAACTGGCGCCGGGTGCGTTGAGGTTTTCGTCGATGCCGCGTTCGGCGTGGATGCGGTAAAAGCCGCCGACCACGTAGCGGTCCATCATGTAGACCACCGGTTCGGCTACGGCATCGTTGACGCGTTCGTTGGTCAGCACGCCTTCCTGAATGATCACGCCCGACATCGGCTGGCCGTCTTTGGTGGGGCTCATCTTGTTTTTGCTGCTGCGGTTCAGCGCGTCCAGGTCTTTCACGTCGCGTACCGTCATGATGCCCATGCCGTAGCTGCCGTTGTCGGCTTTCACAACGACAAAGGGCTTTTCGTTGATGCCGTATTCCTTGTACTTGCGCTTGATCTTGGCCAGCAGCGCATCGACGTTGGTGGTCAGGCATTCCATGCCCTTGTCTTCGGTGATGTCGACTTCACCGCACTGCGCAAACATCGGGTTGATCAGCCACGGGTCAACGCCGAGCAGCTTGCCGAAGCGCTTGGAGACTTCTTCGTAGGCCTTGAAATGTGTCGATTTGCGGCGCACGCTCCAGCCGGCGTGCAGCGGCGGCAGCAAATACTGCTCGTTGATGTCTTCCAGAATACCGGGGATGCCGGCCGACAAATCGTTGTTCAGCAAAATCGTACAGGGGTCGAAATCTTTCAGCCCCAGTCGATTCTTGATTCGCATCAACGGTTCGATGAGGATGGCTTCGCCGGTCGGCAAATTGATGGTGGTGGGCTCCTTGATGTCGCTGCTGAGCGAGCCAAAACGCACATTCAGGCCGGCCTGGTGAAAGATGCGCTTGAGCTGAAGCACATTGGCCAGGTAAAACGTGTTGCGGGTGTGGTTCTCGGGCACGACCAGCAGATTGCGCGCTTCCGGGCAGATTTTTTCAATCGCGGCCATCGCAGCCTGCACCGCCAGCGGCAGCATTTCGGGCGTCAGGTTGTTCCAGCCGTCGGGGTACAAATTGGTGTCAACCGGTGCCAGCTTGAAGCCGGCGTTGCGCACATCGACCGAGCAGTAAAACGGCGGCGTGTGCTCCATCCACTCCAGGCGAAACCAGCGCTCGATGGCGGGCGTCGAGTCAAGAATGCGCTGCTCAAGTTCGTTGATGGGGCCGTTCAGGGCGGTGATGAGGTGGGGAACCATGCGGCGCCTTTAAGAGCAAGTCCCGGTGGCAAAGATGTGCGCCAGGATGTTTACAGTTTGGGACAAGTCTAGCGCTTGCAAGTGCGGCCTCTATGCAGGCGCATCAAACTCAAAGCCGTACTTCGCCTTCGCCCAGCACGACATACTTCAGCGACGTCAAGCCTTCAATGCCGACCGGGCCGCGCGCATGAAACTTGTCGGTTGAAATGCCGATCTCCGCGCCCAGTCCAAACTCGAAGCCGTCGGCAAAACGGGTGCTGGCGTTGACCATCACACTGGCGGAATCGACCTCACGCAGGAAGCGCTGCGCATGCAGGTGGTCACGCGTGATGATCGTGTCGGTGTGGTGGCTGCTGTACTGGTTGATGTGGGCAATAGCTTCGTCGATACCTTCAACAATCTTGATGCTGATGACCGGCGCCAGGTATTCTTCGTACCAGTCCTGCTCACTCGCGTCAACAATATTTGCTACTGATTTAATAGCCGCTTGCGCACGTAATACCTGGGCTGCAGCCGTATCGCATCGCATTTCCACGCCTTTGGCAGCGTAGATGGCAGCAATCTTCGGCAAAAAGTCTGCCGCCACGCCGTTCGCCACCAGCAGGCTCTCAGCGGCGTTGCACGGGCTGTATTTTTGCGTCTTGGCGTTGTCGGCAATCTTCACGGCCATCGCGATGTCGCATGGGTCATCGACATACACATGGCAGTTGCCGTCAAGGTGCTTGATGACCGGAACCTTCGCGTCGCGGCTGACGCGCTCGATCAATCCTTTGCCGCCGCGCGGAATGATCACGTCGACAAACTGCGGCATCGTGATCAGGTGGCCGACGGCTTCGCGGTCGGTGGTCGGCACCAGCTGCACCGCATGCGCTGGCAGGCCGGCTTCAAGCAGGGCCTGCTGCACCAGCGCCGCCAGCGCCTTGTTCGATTCAATCGCCTCTGAGCCGCCGCGCAAGATGCAGGCATTGCCGCTCTTGATGGCCAGCGAGGCGGCTTCAATCGTTACGTTCGGCCGGCTCTCGTAAATCATGCCGAAGACACCAATCGGCACGCGCATCTGGCCGACGCGGATGCCGCTCGGTTGCTGCTTCATGCCAATGATCTCGCCGATCACGTCGGGCATGGCGGCGAGCTGCTCGCAGCCGATGGCGACGGTTTCCAGGTCTTTGACGCCTAGCTGCAGGCGGTCCAGCAGCGGCCCGGCCAGGCCAGCGGCTCGGTCAAGGTCGAGTTGGTTGGCAGTTTGCAAGGCGGCCAGGTTCTGCCGCAGCAACGCCGCCAGCGTCAACAACGCTCTGTTTTTGATAGCTGCTTGCGCGCGTGCCATGGGGGCTGAAGCCGCTTTTGCCTGTTGACCGAGGGCCTGCATCAGGCTGGCGATATCCTGCGTCTGTAAAGCCTGGCGGGTGGCGACTTGGTCGGGGGCGTTCATGGGCGTATTTTGCCTGCAATCCGTGGGGGGAATGTCGGGGTCATTCACCGCAGAGGCTCAGAGAACGTGGAGTAAGAGGAGGGGCAATTTGAACAGGGAGATCAAGGAGGACACAGAAAAAAAATGTGCATCCATTTTTGAGTTCCGATCTCCTTGTTCACTTTCTTCGGTATTTATGCGCCTCTGCGGTAAAAGTTTTATCCAACTTCAGCGCCGCCCGCCCGGCACCGCGCACTGCGCACACACCATGCTCGCCAGCCGGTGTAGCGCCTGCCAGCCGGTGGCAGGCCAGTCGGGCTGCTTTAGGCCTTTGCAGATGCCATCGACCTTGTGCGCGGCCTGCAGCAAGTTGTCCAGGGTCCGGTCAGCCATGCCCGGCAGTACGCGCTCGAAAAGTTTTTCCTTCGCGCCCCAGACGCGGTTTTCTTTCAACGCCATCGGCATCGGTCGGCCGGCCGCCATCGCGTCTTTGACGCGCTTCATGCTGCGTATGTCTTCACTCAGCGCCCAGTGCACCAGCACTTCCGATTCACCTTCGGCCTGTAGCCCGTCGAGCATGCGCGCCACGCGCAAGGTCTGCCCGCTAAGGACCGCTTCGCTGAGTTTGAACACGTCGTAACGCGCCACATTCAGCACCGCGTTTTCAACCTGCTCGAAGCTCAGGATGCCTTCCGCGTCGGCCGGCGTGATGGGATACAGCAGCCCCAGCTTCTGGATTTCCTGGTGCGCCGCCAGCAGATTGCCTTCGACACGGTCGGCAAAAAATTGCAGCGTGCGCTGGCCTTCTTCACCGCTGGCGACGCGCTGGCCCTGCTGCTGCAGCCGCTGCGCAATCCACTGCGGCAAATTGCGTCGATCAATCGCGTCGAACTTGACGGTGACGCCGAAGCTTTCCAGCGCACCAAACCATGCGCCCTTGGTCGTCATGCTGTCGAGTTTGGGCAGCATGACGAGCGTCAGCGTCGAGTCATCGCCCTGGCTGCGCTCGGCAATCTGCTGCAGCGCCGCCGAGCCTTCCTTGCCCGGCTTGCCGCTGGGCACGCGGATCTCCACGATCTGCTTGTCCGCAAACAAACTCAGCGAACCCCCACTGGCCAGCACCTCGCTCCAGTCAAAGTGCGCGCCGGCGGCTGTGTGGACCGAGCGTTCGGTGTAACCCTGCGCGCG
>JANLYY010000190.1:0-4615 GCA_031365885.1 Polaromonas sp.
CCCCAGGCGTAGTCCTGGTTGATCATGTTGTAGCGCTCGACCTTGACGTTGCGGGACTTCAAATAGCGCGCCAGGGCGACGTTGTCCATCGCGGCGTGAGAGGCAGTGCGAAAAACGTACTGGTATTTGTTTTCCTCAAAAATGCGCGGCGTTCCGCAGTCGTAAAGAATAAGGAATTTCTTCATTTCTTCGGCCACCGGTGCCACTGCCAGGCAGTCGCCGGAGCTGACGTAGCCGACGACCACATCGACGTTCTCGCGTTCGTACAGATTGCGCATTTCCTGCACCTGCTTGGTCGCGCCACCGGCTTCATCGACATACACGGCGTCAATCTTCAAGCCGCCGAACCCGACTTTGTTGTAAGGCGCTGGCGCCTGCCCTTTGTTAAAGGCGTCGACCAATACTTTGGCGCCATTGACGGCTGGCACGCCGAAACTTTCAGCGGCCTGGCCCGAAAGAAAGCTGACGACGCCGATCTTGAAAGTTTCCTGTGCCACTGCAGCAGGCACGGCTGCCACGGCGAAGGCAGCTGCTAGCAGCGCTTTACCCCACCTCGATTGAAAGCGGGGGGCAACTTGTTTCATCCTGATTTTCATGGTCGTCTCCTTGGGTTTGCGTGATCTGCAGCGTGTTGGAAAAGGGAAAAAGATAGAAGGGACAGCATGGCCCCGGTGACGTTGTGCCCGGCATCCGGGCGCTGTGCGAAGTCCAGGAAGTTCATCCGACCAATCCACTGTTGCATGCACAAACAAATAAGTGCTAAGTACTTTCCCTTGATCAGATCAGGTGATGCAGACGTGCATTGCACACGCTGGTAGATTGCGCAGGTTGACATTTTCAACACAGCGTTCAAACCACTCAAATCAGGGAGACTTTTTCATGCATGCCTTCAAGAATTTTCAGCGGACTGCGGCGATTTTGGTGCTGGGTGTCGGCTGCGCGGGCGGCGCATGGGCGCAAAACGATTGGTGCAAGTCAAAGTGGGGGCCTAACGACGAGATTGGCGCAGCAAATTTGCTCACGCCGCAACTAGCTGCAGAGGCTGCCAAGCTGGTGAAGACGGGCAAGACCTATGCGCTGGGCTTTGAGACCAATGCGCAGACCGCAGCCTATGCGCCGCGCACCTGGTCGCTGACGGTGCTGCAACCTGGCCAGGCCGGTGGCATCAGTCTGGGCGGCACCAAGACCACTTACAACGACGATATGTATATGGGCTGGGTCGGCATCGGGTCTCAAATTGACGGACTGGGCCACATTGGTATCGACAACGTCTACTACAACTGCAACAAGAATTCTGAATTCGTCAAGGCCGACGGCTTGAAGAAACTCGGGGTTGAAAAAATCCCGCCGTTTGTGACGCGCGGTATTGTGCTCGACATGACGGCCTACTTCGGCGTGCCGATGGTCAAGGAAGGCACCGCATTCAACCGCAAAGAGATTGACGAGCAGGCCAAGCGTCAGGGTATCGAGATCAAAAAAGGTGATGTGGTTTTGTTCCACACCGGCTGGCAGGAGCTCGAAGGCAAGGACAACAAACGCTTCCTTGCTGGGGAGCCTGGCTTGGGCAAAGACGGCGCGCTTTATCTGGTGTCCAAGGAGGTCGTGGCTGTTGGTGCGGACCAGTGGGCGCTGGAGGTGATACCGTTTGAAAAAGACGTTGGCGTGTTTGAAGTCCACCAGATTTTGCTGGCCCGCAATGGCATTTACATTCTGGAAAACATGAACACCGGGCCGCTGGTCAAAGACAAGGCCTATGAATTCATGTTCGTTCTCGGCGCTTCGCGCATGACCGGAGGCGTGCAGGCGATCGTCAACCCGGTGGCGATTCGCTGATGGCACGGCGTGCGTGGTTTGAGCTAAGGGCGAGGATCGCCTGCTGATCGCGCGCGGGACGCGATGATGAACCGACGCATTTTTTCCGCGCTTGCTTGTTCACTGCTGGTCGTCGCTGCCTCGGTATTTTCGGGGGCTGTGCTTGCGCATCCGCACGGCACCATGCAATGCGGCCTGTCGGTGCATTTTCAGGACCGGTGGCCGCACACGGTGGCGGCGCGGCTGCTGATGGATCAACCCCATTCCAGTCAGGCGCTGTCCGTGCTGCGCGACCCGGCAAGCGGACAAATAGACGCTGGGCGCGAGCAGCGATTTTTATTTGCGCTCAAGCTGCAGATGGCACGCCTTGGCTGGCTGGTGGGTGCCTCGGCCGACGGACAGGCGGTTAATTTGGTGCAGGTATCGGAGCCGACCCTGTGGCTGGCAAACGATGGCCGGGTGGGCGTGAACGTCGATCTGCAGGTGGAGCCCCCGGCAACGGCCCCGCCGGTTGGTGCGTGGAAATTTTCCTGCCAGGACCCGACCTGGTACTGGGTCAGCGAGTTCATGCAGCCCGAGTCGCCTGTGATGGTGACGGGCTGCGCCCAACCGAACGTATCACCGGCCGTTAAAGTGGCGACCGGCCCGCTGGCCGGTGGGGTTCATGTAAATGTTCAATGCGCGCCCTGATTGGGGCCTGCCTGTGCGGTCGTTTCGGTCGGCGTGGTATAAAAGCGGGGTGCAAATGAATCAAACAGGGTTTTACTTTTACTTCTGGTTCCCGGTCTCCGGTGGACGAGAGGCGAACGCGTAACCCAAGCGTTTCCCACATCGAACCGCCGGCCCGCAAAGCCCGGCGGTTTTTTTACGTCCCAACCGATTAACAAGGAGCGACAACATGAATGCCACCCAACAGGCCAGCGACAGCTGGTATGCGAGCGTCGAAAAAACCAGCCAGACCGACGACGAACGCATCAAGGACATCACCGTGTTACCCCCTCCCGAGCATCTGATCCGCTTTTTCCCGATTCGCGGCACCGCCGTAGAAACGCTGATCAGCCAAACCCGCCAGAACGTTCGCCGCATCATGGCGGGCGAGGACGACCGGCTGCTGGTGGTCATCGGCCCGTGCTCAATCCACGACCCGATGGCGGCGCTGGAGTATGCCCGCCGGCTGGCTGAGCAGCGCAAAAAGTACGCCGGCACGCTGGAAATCGTCATGCGCGTGTACTTCGAAAAGCCGCGCACCACGGTCGGCTGGAAGGGGTTGATCAACGACCCGTATCTGGACGAAAGCTTTCGCATCGACGAAGGCCTGCGTATTGCGCGCCAGTTGCTGATCGACATCAACCGCCTTGACTTGCCAGCAGGCAGCGAATTTCTTGACGTGATTTCACCGCAGTACATCGGCGATTTGATTGCCTGGGGCGCGATTGGTGCGCGCACCACCGAAAGCCAGGTACACCGCGAGCTGGCGTCGGGCCTGTCGGCGCCCATTGGCTTTAAGAACGGTACCGACGGCAATATCCGCATCGCCACCGACGCCATTCAGGCGGCTGCGCGCGGCCATCACTTTTTGTCAGTGCATAAAAACGGCCAGGTCGCCATCGTGCAGACCAACGGCAACAAAGACTGTCACGTGATTTTGCGCGGTGGCAAGGCGCCCAACTACGACGCCGCCAGCGTCGGTGCGGCGTGCAAAGAGCTGGCAGCCGCCGGTTTGCCACCCACCTTGATGGTCGATTGCAGCCATGCCAACAGCTCCAAGCAGCACGAAAAGCAGGTCGACGTGGCGCGTGACATCGCCGCGCAGGTCGCCAGTGGCTCAAAACAGGTGTTCGGCTTGATGGTCGAAAGCCACTTGAACCCCGGCGCACAGAAATTCACCCCTGGCAAAGACGACGCCAAGGCGCTGGAATACGGCAAGAGCATCACTGATGCGTGCTTGTCGTGGGGCGATTCGCTGGATGTGCTGGAATCGCTTTCTGCCGCTGTATTGGCGCGTCGGGCCAGGTAGCGCTTGGCCGGGGTGCTTTGCGGCAAGCAGCGATCAAAACGCCTTTTCTGGTCGCTGCTTCTTGTGTTTGTGGGTTAAATTGGCCTCTAGCCCAATGAATGTGTGCGTAAGCAGCTATCAAAATAATAGCGATAAGTTTCTGTTTTCTTTGACTTGCAGAAGCCCGTACGCTGCCACTTACACTCGCTGCTAACTCCATAGGCTTCACTCGCACACACGCTATGCAAGGGCAACTTTTCACCCAGGATTTTCTGACCCGTGGCATCAGCGAAACGCCTCCCCATCAAGATCTGACTGATGCTGCCTTTGCGGCGTTCCGTGACGCGCTGGCGGGTATCTTCAGCGGCTTCAGCGCAGCTTCGGCTAACAACGAAGCGCAAACCGAGCAGCTGGTCATCAACAAAGTGCTGGTGGCGCTCGGCTGGGGCGACGACACCTTGCCCCAGGTCAACGCCGACCCCAAAGGCCGCGAGGCCGTACCCGACTGCCTGCTGTTTGCAAGTAGCGACAATAAAGCCGCTGCGCTGCGCGAGTCCAAAGACGACCGCCGCTACCGCCACGGCCTGGCCATTCTGGAGTCCAAACGCTGGCTGCGCCCGCTGGACCGGGGCGACGGGCAGGACGCCTTTGACCCCGACGCGCCGTCGTCACAAATGCTGCGCTACCTCAGCCGCGTTGATGTCGCTTCAGACCGCGCCATCAAATGGGGCATATTGACCAATGGCGCGGTGTGGCGCCTGTACTGGCAAGACGCCCGCTCCCGCGCTGAAGAGTTTTTTGAGGTGG
>JANLYY010000193.1:0-26934 GCA_031365885.1 Polaromonas sp.
CTGCAAACCCAATTTTCGACGCAGGCCGGCATCGTCAAGGCGGTCGATGATGTGTCGTTTTCCGTCATGCCGGGGCAGATCATGGGACTGGTCGGTGAATCGGGTTCCGGCAAGTCGATGACGGGCTATTCCATCATGGGGTTGATCGACCCGCCCGGCCAGGTCACGGGCGGCTCGATCCTGCTCGAAGGCAGCGAATTGCGCGGATTGAGCCCAGAGGCCATGCGGGCCATTCGCGGCAACCGCATCGCCATGATTTTTCAGGATCCGATGATGACGCTGAACCCGGTTCTGCGCATCGACACGCAGATGATCGAGGCCGTGCTGGCGCACAAGCCGGTCAGCCATGCAGATGCGCGCGTCCTGTCGCGCGATGCGCTGGCCCGCGTCGGCATACCGTCGCCCGACGAACGGCTGCTGGCCTACCCGCACCAGTTTTCGGGCGGCATGCGGCAGCGTGTTGCTATTGCGATTGCGCTGCTCAACAAACCCGACCTCATCATTTGCGACGAGCCGACGACGGCCCTCGATGTCACGATTCAGGGCCAGATACTCTATGAGATGCAAAAGCTTTGCCGCGAATCAGGCACCGCGCTGATCTGGATCACGCACGATTTGTCGGTGGTCGCGGGCCTGGCCGACACCCTCTGCGTGATGTATGCCGGCAAGATCGTCGAAAGCGGCAGCGTTGCCGAGGTGCTCGATCATCCGCGCCACCCCTACACGCTGGGCCTGATTGCGTCGGCGCCATCGCGCAACCCCAAAGGTCAGCCGCTCAAACAGATTCCCGGCATGACGCCGTCGCTGACCAATTTGCCGCAGGGCTGCGCGTTTCGCACCCGCTGCGACCGCGCGATGGATATCTGCCTGACGGCCCCCCCGCTTGAGGCAGCGCATGGCCGCACCTTGCGCTGCTTCCACCCGGTCAGCCAGACGCCAGAAGACATCGGACTGGTGGCGCCTGCCGTATGAACAACACCGTAGAAAAAGCGGGCGTGCCGCTGCTGGAATTGATGGGCGCCAGCAAGCGTTTCGTCAAACCGATTGACACCGCCGCCCGCATCGCCAATCTGTTCGGCGCGCACGCCAGTGAAGAAGTCGTTCATGCGGTTGACCGCGTTGATCTGTCGATTGTGAAAGGCGAGGTCGTGGGGCTGGTCGGCGAATCGGGCTGCGGAAAATCAACGCTGGGCCGCATGGCCGTCGGCCTGCACAGCCTGACCGAAGGCACGCGCCGCTTCAAGGGCGAAAACCTTGAGGCGATGGATGCCAGCGAGCGCCGCCGCAAGCAGCTCGCCATCCAGATGATTTTTCAGGACCCGTACGCCTCGCTCAATCCGCGCATGCGGGTGCTCGACATCGTCGGCGAAGCGCCTGTTGCCCACGGCATGGTTCCCGGCCGCGAGCAATCGGCGTATGTTGAAGGCCTGCTGCAGCGGGTTGGACTTGACCCTGCCGTGCTGCGCCGCTTTCCGCACCAGTTCTCGGGCGGGCAACGCGCGCGGGTCGGTATTGCACGCGCGCTGGCGGTTAGACCTGAGTTTCTGGTGTGCGACGAAGCGGTGGCGGCGCTTGACGTGTCTATTCAGGCGCAGGTTCTGAATCTTTTCATCAAGCTGCGTGATGAGCTGAACCTGACGTATCTGTTCATCAGTCATGACCTGGGCGTGGTGCGGCACCTGTCAGACAGGGTCGTCATCATGTACCTGGGGCGCGTCGTCGAGTCGGCGCCAGCCGAAGAAGTGTTCGCACGGGCCAATCACCCGTACACGCAGGCCTTGCTGGCGTCAGCGCCTAAACTGGAAGCCCGAAAAACCGAATTTTTTGCCGTAAAAGGCGAGATTCCATCGCCGCTCAATCCGCCGCCCGGTTGCCACTTTCATCCGCGCTGTCCGCACGCGATGCCGCGTTGCAGCGCTGAAAAACCGGCCTTGAAGGAAATTGCACCCATGCATTTTTCGGCTTGCCACCTCAACGATCAACGTTGAATCACTCTGGAACCAAGCACCATGAATACCCCACAAGCGCACCCACAAACCATCCAGCAACCATCGAAAGAATTGCTCGCCATGGTCGAACGCCTGATAGCGTTTGAAACCGTCTCGCGCGACTCCAACCTCGGCCTGATCGAATGGACACGTGACTACCTCGCCGGCCTGGGAGCTACGTCGCGGCTGACCTACGACGCCACCGGCAAAAAGGCCAATCTGTTCGCCACGCTGGGGGAGGGCAGCCGGCCCGGGCTGGTGCTGTCGGGCCACACCGACGTCGTGCCGGTCGAAGGCCAGGCCTGGGACACAGACCCGTTCAAGGCGACGGTCATCGGCGACAAGCTTTACGGCCGCGGCAGCGCCGACATGAAAGGCTACATCGCCACGGCGCTGGTCATGGCGCCGCAATTTCTTGCCAGCAAGGCCGATGCGCCGCTTCATTTTGCGTTTTCCTACGACGAAGAAGTCGGTTGCATCGGCGTGCGCGGGCTGATCAAGGATTTGCAGGAGATCGGCCTGAAAACCGCCGGCTGCATCGTCGGTGAACCAACGCTGATGCAGCCCATCATTGCCCACAAGGGCACGCACCGCTTTCGCTGCCACATCACCGGGCGCGAAGCCCATTCCAGCTACACCACCCAGGGCGTCAACTCGATCGAATACGCCGCCCGCATCATCGTCTACATCCGCCAGATGGCCGATCGGCTGCAGCAACTGGAAACGCGCGACTACGCCTTCACCGTGCCCTTCACCACGATGCAGACCGGCCTGATCCGGGGCGGCCTGGCCGCCAACATCGTGCCCAAGGAATGCGAGTTCATTTTCGAGGCCCGCACCATGCCCGGTGCGTCGGAGCAAAAGCTGTTCCAGGAAGTCAAAGACTTCGCCGCCACGCTGCTGCCCGAGATGCAACGCGTCGAGCCCAACGCTGCCATCCAACTGGAACTGATGAACAGCGCGCCCGGTATGAACATGCAAGAGACTGACGAGATCGTCAAACTCGCCATGGCGCTGTCACGCAACAAGCCAAACGGCGCTGTGTCGTATGGCACTGAAGGCGGTCTGTTCCAGGCGGCAGGCATTCCGACCGTGATCTGCGGCCCCGGCGATATTGAGCAGGCGCACCGGCCGAATGAGTTTGTGTCGCTGGCGCAGCTGGCGCAGTGCGAGGCGTTTATGCAGCGGCTGCTGGAGAACGAGGCTTAAAACCGGCCACAACCCAAGTAGGGGCAACGTTATTAATTCGATAGCTACCTGCACAGGTATCAAAGGGGCTAGAGCCCTCACGGTGCTGCAAATGCAATAGGCAGCACGTCATTGGTACTGGGCGTCATCATGACGGTGCAGTCGCGTTGGCCAGTAGCAATTCGTTTGGGCCCGCCCAGCCTGATGCCAAGCTAAATACATTTAGTTCTTCGGTTATGTCGGCCCACGCCCGCTCTTTAACTGCGGCCGAAAGCGGGGCCAGGATTTCAATCACCGGCAACGCCGATGCCCGAAGGAAGTCGGTGTAATGCGTCACAGTCGGTGCGTGAAATGGCGCTGATACGTGTCGAATTTGAACATCGGTAAAACCAGCGGTTTGCAGCAACCCTCGGAATAAATCCGGCTTGCCCAGACTCATCAAACTACCCGGTTCACAGGTGACGCCCGACCCACCATTCGAAAAACTGGCAAAGCCGGCATGTTTGCGAGCAGTATTCAGCGCGATTACCAGGCAAGGATTGCGTTGCGGCTCGGTGAAAACCATCGCACTGAATCGCCCACCAGGTTTCAGGGCAGCGCGGATACCGCTTAGCGCCGCCAACGGCTTGCGGCAAAACATCAAGCCTAGTCTGCATACTGCCGAATCAAAGTCAGCCCCCTCCATGCCCAGCGATTCGGCATCGGCCAGTTGCGTTGCAATCTGCAGAAGACCCGCAGTGCGGGCGTTTTTTTCCGCCAGCGCGAGAAGGCCCGGGGCAATGTCGGTCGCGAGTACCCAGCCGCTTGCGCCGACGCGGCGTGCAATCTCCAGCGTCTGGTCGCCCGCGCCCGCAGCGATGTCCAGCACGCGCGAGCCCGATCCGATGCGTGCTTCGTCCAGCATGGACGTTGTTGCCTGCAGCAACCAATCATGGATGAGGACAGCGTGTTGATTCCAACCCTCTGCCACCGCGTCCCAGGGGTGGTGGTTCACGGCTGCGACAGCGCCAGGTGCAAACTGATCCATGGCCACGGTCATCATTCCGCCTTGATGCCCGTGGCGACGACGATGGGCTGCCAATAGCGCTGCTCTTGCGCAATGCGGGCGGCTAGTGCGACCGAAGTGCTGGACGCGGCAAGCATGCCTGAATCAGCGAATGCCGCCGCCAATTCAGGGCGAGCAATGGCTGCCCGCAATGTCTGCGACACCGCCTCGATGGTGGGTGCCTGCACCCGCGCAGGCATGAAAAACGCAAACCATTCCTGCATGACCAAACTATGGAAGCGTTGCTCTGCAAATGTCGCAACATCCGGAAAATACGTGCTGCGCTCGGCCCCGGAGGTGGCCAACACCCGCAGCTTGCCTGTGGCCTTGTGCTGGCGAAAAAGTCCTTCCGGTAAAACCAGGGCCGCAATTTGCCCACCGAGCAAATCGACCATTGCGGGCGGCCCACCGGAATACGCCACGTGTTGCCAAGGCACATTGGCTTCGCGAAACAGCATTGCCTCCAGCAGGTGCGGCAAAGTGCCAGCGCCAGGCGAGGCGATGTTGGCCAGCTTGGGGTTCAGTCGCATCCAGTCGATGAACTCCGCAAGGTTGGTCACGCCGCCCGGCACGGCGGGCCCAACGGCAAGCGCCAGCGTCATCTCTCCCGCCAGCGACACCGGTTGCAGGTCGATGATCGGGTCATAAGCAAGCTTGGCGTACAGATAGGGGTAGACCGTCGCGATCGCTCCCTGCGCGAGCAAGACGGTGGAGCCATCCGTGGGGGATGCTCTTAAGGCATTGACAGCAATTTGGCCTGCGGCGCCCGGGCGGTTGTCAACGATGGCGCCTTGCGGGTATTGCCGCGTTAATTGCTCAGCGACGCGCCGGGCAACAGTATCGGGAATGCTGCCAGCGGGCCCCGAACACAGGATGCGCAATTGCGGGATGGACGTCTGCGCCAAGCTGCCTCTATTGGCGGCAATGCCGAGCAATGATGCGGTTACAGCGCAGCCGAAATGCACGAGTGAACGGCGTGAGGTAGTAGTGGTCAGCATAAAACTCCTTCTGGCTGCGGTGGTGTCGATATGCAGGATGTTGTCAGAGGTGCACTGCTTGTGGGAAGATGCCTGATGCAGCAAACCGATGCAAATTGAGCATCACACAAGGTGTCCCATGCGGTTTCAAAGGATCGAACAATTCATCGCCGTCGTTGATGCAGGCAGCATTCGCGGCGCTGCACGCCAGCTCAACATGTCGCAACCTGCGCTGACGCGGGCGCTGCAGCAGCTCGAAGAGGAACTTGGCGTGCAACTGATGCTCAGAAGCGGCCGGGGCGCAACGCCTACCGTTGCCGGCAGCGCCTTTCTCTCTCGTGCACGGGTGGCTGAGGCTGAGCTGCGAAAGGCCGCCGAGGAAGCCAGAAAAACAGTTGATGACGGCGCAGGACTACTGTCGTTGGGCGTATCGCCCGTCGGGGCCAGCCTTCTATTGCCGGAACTGGTAATCACCTTGCAGCAGGCCCATCCGAAAACACGCTTGCGCGTTCTGGAAACAACTCCTAGCGAGTTGCTGTCTTTGGTTAGAGATGAGGTGATGGACCTGGCTGTGACCCAGCGCACCCGGATTCATCTGGATGCCGGGCTGAATTTCCGGCCCCTGGCAGAAGTGCAAATGCGCATCGCCGTTCGGCCGGGGCACCCCTTGCTGAGCGCGCGAGGAAAAAAACAACCGCACAGCCTTCAAGACCTCGTCGGCGCCTCGTGGTTGTACATGACTGCGCACGACAGTTCGGACGACATCGTCAGCCGATCATTTATAGGCGACGGGTTACCCGTGCCATTGGCTGCAGTGCACTGTGGTTCGTACTTTGTGGCACTTGATTTGATTGCTGCAACCGATATGTTGGGCGTGCTGCCGCCAGCGTTGCTCAGGGCCTGCATGAAGGCGGGCCAACTGGTTGAACTCGTACTCGCCAAACCGTTGATTCCGATTCCCCTTGGCCTCTACACGCGCTCTGGTTCGCCGCCCACAGCATCAGCGAAGACCGCCGCTACGGCGATCTCCTCCATCGCACGCCGCATAGCCTTGACGGGTGAGCTTCGCAGCACCGCCGCGCTGACGGTGAACTAGAACCTGCTCCCATCGAGCCGCGCACGCTGCTGCCCGAGATGCAGCGCATCGAACCCAACGCCGCCATCCAACTGGAACTGATGAACAGCGCGCCCGGCATGAACATGCAAGAGACCGACGAGATCGTCAAACTCGCCACGGCGCTGTCCCGCAACAAGCCGAATGGGGCAGTTTTCTACGGCACCGAAGGCGGTTTTTTCCAGGCCGCTGGCATCCCAACCGTGATCTGCGGCCCTGGCGATACCGAGCAGGCGCATCGACCGAATGAGTTTGTATCGCTCGCCCAGCTGGCGCAGTGCGAGGCGTTTATGTAGCGGCTGCTGGAGAACGAAGCGTAAAGCCAGGTGTAGTCAGAGTAGGGTAGTTGCTACTATTTCGATAGCTGCTAGCGCACGGACTACCTAGGCTAGCGGCCTGAAACAACATTTCATTGCCCCTTCCCGCCTTTAAGGAAGGCTGGGATGGGGTCGGTAACCATGGTTTGTAGCTACCGGCAGTATTGTGGATGCTGCACACCTTGGTGAGGGTTGAGATTTTCTTGATTGCAAGACCCTCGCGCTGCTTGACCCGCCCACTGCGCGCTCGCCCGGAGGTTGAATTCTTTCAAGTTCAACTCGATTGGCTGTCCAATTAGAGGAAAGGACTGAGTTTCTTAGCTCGGGCCTGTCGATTACAGTAAGCGTCGCTGACCAAACATGAAAAGAAGGGCGGGAGAATGGCGTACTACCTCAGTAACGGATTGCAGGTCTTTTCGACAGTGTTATACGAGCGCGCTGTTAATGCTATTTTTCTAGCTAGACGATCTTGGGTTTGTGATACAGCCAACATAACTTTAAATAGGGGTGGTGAGGGCATGCCAACATGAGCGCAGTGATTTCCATCTTCACGGAAGTTGCACCAGCGGCTCTAGGCGCAATCACTGCTGTAGCAGTGTCGTCGTTCGTCGTATTTGTCGACGTTGCCAAAACCAAATGGCGTGGGCGGTTTCGTCAGCAACTCAAGCTAGCGTTAGCCCGCGGTCAGCTTACATTCCCAGATTTACAGCACATGGCGGAACGGTGGGGTCAAGATCGCCTAGCACTTCTGCAAAGCCTTCGCGTCTTGCTTGCAGAGGCCTTGGCTGGTGAAAGTGAACTCATCAATAACAAGGCAAGCTCGATCCGTAGCCTTCTGGAGCAGCACGAGTCACGAGAGCCTTATGCCGAGCTTCCAGAGAACATCAGTCTGCAGCTTTTTCAGCTGTCACAAATGGCGCCCGATTCTTCGCGAGCAATTGCTCAGCTTGCAGCTTCTCTAAGTGAGTTGTACTCGCTGAACCAGCGAGAAGTCGCAAAGCAAAAAAAGCTTAGCTTTTGGGGCTTCGTGATTGGCGTAATCGGGTTAATGCTAAGCGTTCCAGGCCTTTACATCGCGTTCAAAACATAAGGGCTCCAGCAAACGTGAAAAAACGCGCCGGTGAAACGGCGGATCTGGGGAAACATCGGGTCTTGTACTCATACTCTCGCAGCCTTTTTATTCGCCTGATGTTGCGTAGTGCCGCAGTTGACGCGTTCAACCAAGAGCTGATGCAGGTTTGCAAGGAAACGAAGCCTACAGCAATCAAGTGATATCAGATCAGTGCGAATGCTACTATTTTTATAGCTGCGCGCGCAGGTATTACATGGGCTAGCGACCTGAGTCATTCATAAAAAGGCCTACATCGACGCAGCAAGCATCTCCTCATAATCCTGCACACTCGCAAGCCGTGGATTCGTCCCATGGCAGTGATCCGCCAGCGCGCCCTTGATGATGTGGTCAAACGACCCGCGCTCCACACCCATCGCCGCCAGGCCGGTCGGCAGGGCCAGTCGCGCATTCATGTCGCTGATGGCTTCGGCGATGTCGCCACCGCTTGGCAAACCCATCGCGCGGGCCATGCGATCAAGGCCATGCGCTTTCTGCACTGACTCGGCCTCGGCGTTGAAGCGCACCACGGTCGGCAAAAACATCGCGTTCAGCGTGCCGTGGAGCAGGCGCGGATCGACGCCGCACAGTCCGACGCAAGGCGGATAGTGGCGCAATTGACTCTTGCCGACAACGTGTTGATCTAGCTGCAGCTAGCGAACGAAACAGGAAACCAGGCGAGATAGCGTCCGTGCAACTGCTACTATTTTTATAGCTGCTTACGCACATATCCAGTGGGCTAGAGACTTAAAACGCTATTTTCCGGCCCTTCCCGCCTTTGCGGCTTGGACAAGGGAGTTGAACAGCCACCTCGCCGCCGCCTCCCCAGCCTGCAGCAAATTCAAAAAAACGCCATCGTTCGCACTTCGATGCTTTCACGCCGGGGCGCGTCAGCAGGCGACGTAGGGTCTTCAAAAGCGGTGTGCCCCATAAAACGGCAGCGTCCGTCAACCTCGCTGTCGTAAGTTTTCAGCATCAGCGCATGGTGGGGCTCCATCTTTGGAAAATACATCCAGCGGTGCTTCGGAGAATGCCGCATGACATAGATCTCACCGGTGCGATCGCGGTACTTGAGGTCCATACGCAGCATGTCGTCACTCTGGTGCGTCTGCGCGTCGCACATGGCCAAGGGAAGCTCTTCCACCCGGCGGGCCAGCGGTTTCCACACGTTGTAAAACGCCACCCGACGCTGGAGCAGCGCCTCGGCCTGCTCGCCCATCACCTCCCGAACCCGCTGAGGCCCGCTGTTGACGGTGTAGTCGCTGTGTACCAGAAGGACTGCGGGTCGCTGCACTTCGGTTTGCACTTTCAGATCAGCGGGCATGCGCTTGCGAACGGTGTGGTCGAACACCATCACCATGCGGGCACCGGTATGCGCTTTGACGAAATCGACAACCTGCGCATAAAAGACAGACTTGACGGCCGCGTCGTCGTCAAAACTGGCAAAGGGTGCAGCAAAGTCATGCAGCTCGAACCCTTCGCGATCTAAAGACAGCTGCTCGCGCAGATGCCACGCGTCGTGAATGTCTACCGGTTGCAGATCGGTTCCGGGCGGGTTCAAAACCGTCCCCGGTTCTGGTTCGTAAAAATAATAGTCGGGCGCGCGCCCGTTATCGATGGAGTAGTTCAGCGTCGCTGGAACGGATACCAATACCGTCATGTTTGTCAGGCCTCCGCCAGCATGGCTGACTGTTTTTTCGTGGTGAAACCTTCGCCAACCCATGTTTTCTGCCAGCTGGGAAGCGACTCAACATTCTGGGTGAGCCAGCGACTGAGGTGCTTGTGTTGCGCGTGCGGCAGTTTTTGCCAGCCGTGCAGGTGCATGGGCGCTGCCAGTGCAATATCGGCGATGGTGGGGTTGTTGCCTGTGACCCAGGGACGATCAGCCAGACGATTGTCGAGAATGCTGGCAAGCTTGTGAAAGTGGGCATCGTGAGCAGCCAGCACGTCGGCGTCAGGCTGCCCGCCCAATAGCGGCTTCACACAGTTTTCAACCAGATATAAGTAGCAGGCGGGGAACCAGCTGGACGATTCCCACAGCATCCACCGGTTGATGTCGGCGCGAATTTTCAGGTCTTTGGGGTAGGCTTTTTCAACGCCTGCCTTGTCGGCTGCGTACTGCAAAATCGCGTTCGACTCCCACAGCACCAGCTCGCCATCAACCATTGATGGAACCGAGGCGTTCGGATTGATGGAAATATAGGGCTCGGCTTTGTGAGCCCCTGTGAAATAGTCCACATGGATGAGCTCAAAGGGAACGCCCAAGAAGTCCAGTCCAGCGAGGACTTTGCGGCAATTGACGGTAATCGGGTCTGCGTGAATCTGCATGTTTGTCTCCAGTTTTTTTGATGGTTGTTCACAGTGGCTTGCTAACGACGCGAGTTTAAGGATTGATCCGCTTCAATACATCTGATTTAATGCGAACCGTTTGTATCCAAAGCCGAAACAATGACTCACTCGGGAAGCGACTCGACAAGCATCAGCTCCAGCATGCTGCAGGCCTTTTTAAAGGTTGCAGAGCGCTTGAGCGTCAGCGCGGCGGCCGACGACCTGGGGGTCAGTAAAAGTCAGGTCAGCAAACGTGTGGCCCAGCTGGAAGAACAGATTGGAGCCACGCTGTTCAGCCGCTCCACCCGCAAAGTTGCTTTGACTTCTGCAGGGGAAACTTATCTGGAATTTGCGCGGCGGGCGGTAGCGGAAATGCTGGCGGGAGAAGAGCGGCTACTAGCCTTGCGTTCTGAGCTGAGCGGAACTATTCGCCTGACGGCGCCTGTGTCATGGGGCCAGCGGGTGCTGGCCAAGCACTTGCCTGAATTCTTGCGCCTGCATCCGGCGATAGAAATTGAGCTTGAGTTCAGTGACCATCTTGTTGACCTCGCCCGTGACCGTATCGACATTGCCTTGCGCTGGTCCGCCACGACGCAGCAGGATATGCATTGCACCGCGCTGAGCCCGATCGGCTGGCTATTGGCCGCATCGCCAGGCTACCTGGCAGGAGCTGGCATACCCAGAGACCCCGAAGATTTGACAGGACATGCCTGCTTTTCATACTGGCGTGAACACGCAGACGACACCTGGACTCTAAGTATTTTTGACGCAGGCCGAGACGGCGCCACTCGAAAAACCGTCAAGATAAAAGGCCGCTACCACGTGAATAATCCAGAGGCCGTGACGGACGCCGCCATTCAAGGCCTGGGTATCGCCATGCTTCCAGACTACCTCTGTGATGATGCTTTGAAAACCGGTCAGTTGGTGCAGGTGCTTGCAGACTGGAAACCGCAGACCCGGTTCGGGTCGCACATCACGGCGGTCGTCGCGCCCGAGCGCATGCTGCTGTCGCGCAATCGGGTGTTGCTGGACTTTCTTAAAAGCGGCAGCTAAGGCTTGCTGCTATTAATTTAGTAGCTGCTTGCGCACGTTTTACCTGGGCTTGCAGCCTGAATGGCTCTTAAAAACCCCTACATCGACGCCCCCAGCATCGCTTCGTATTCCTCCGCGCTGGCAACCCGCGGATTGGTGCCGTGGCAGTGATCAGCCAGCGCACCTTTGATGATGTGCTCGAACTGCCCGCGCTCCACACCCATCGCGGCCAGGCCGGTGGGCAGGCCGAGGCGGGCGTTCATGTCGGTGATCGCTTCGGCAATGTCGCCGCCACTTTGCAAGCCCATCGCACGCGCCATGCGGTCGAGGCGATGGGCTTTCTGGACTGATTCGGCCTGCGCGTTGAAGCGCACCACCGCCGGTAAAAACATCGCGTTCAGCGTGCCGTGGTGCAGGCGTGGATCAACGCCGCCCAGACTGTGGCTGAGCGAATGCACGCAGCCCAGGCCTTTTTGAAACGCCATCGCGCCCTCCATGGAGGCGCTCATCAAATTGAAACGGGCTTCGCGGTCACTGCCGTCGCGGGTGGCACGTTCGATATGCGCCCAGCCTCGCTCCAGACCGTCGAGGGCAATGCCGTCGGCCGGCGGGTTGAAGGCGGCGGACATGAAGGTCTCCATGCAGTGCGCTATCGCGTCCATACCGGTCGCGGCCGTCAATTTGGCGGGCAGGCCCAGTGTCAGTTCGGGGTCGCAGATGGCAGCTTTGGGCACCAGGTGCCAGCTGTGAAAACCGAGCTTGCGGTGATCGTCCAGAATCAAAATCGCCCCGCGCGCGACTTCGCTGCCGGTGCCGCTGGTGGTCGGCACGGCAATCAGTGGCGCCGCACGGTCGGTGATTTTGGCCGAGCCGCCTTCGATGGTGGCATAGGTTTTGAGCGGGCCTTCGTGCGTCGCGGCAATCGCCACGCCCTTGGCGCAGTCGATGGCCGAGCCACCGCCGACAGCAATCAATCCGTCACAACCGGCGGCTTTGTACAACGCGGTGGCCGCGCGGACGGCGGCCTCGGTCGGATTCGATGGCGTCTGGTCGAAGACGGTGACGTTCATGCCGGGCAGGGCGTCCAGCGCTTTTTGCAGCACACCGGCTGCCTTCACACCAGGGTCGGTGATGATCAATGGCCGCGTGATGCCGACGCGCTCGCATTCCTGCTTGAGCAGCCTCACGGCGCCAAAATCGAATTGAACCTGGGTGATGTAGTAGATGAAGGCCATGGTGTTTGATTCCTGTGGGATGTTTTTGCGCGCTACGATTTGCTTTTTACTCTACCGCAATTGAACAGCATTTGAAAAGCAATAGAAAACGCCAGCGCCGAAGGCGTTTCGCCAGGATTTTCCCCAATGAAAAAGACTTTGACATGACGCCTCAAGACTTCCGCTCCGACTTCCGTTTCTTCCATTCCCTGCGCGTGCGCTGGGTTGAAGTTGACATGCAGAAAATCGTCTTCAACGGCCACTACCTGATGTATTTCGACACCGCCATTGCCGACTATTGGCGCGCGCTGGGCCTGCCCTATGAAGAGGCCATGCAGCAGCTGGGCGGCGATCTTTATGTCAAAAAAACCAGTGTTGAATACCACGGCTCGGCGCGATTTGATGACCGGCTGGAAGTGGCCCTGAAGTGCGCGCGCATCGGCAACTCGTCGCTGACTTTTTCAGGTGCTATTTTTCGGGACGGCGCCCTGCTGGTGAGCTGCGAGTTGATATACGTTTTTGCAGACCCGGTCGCCCAGACCTCGAAGCCAGTGCCTCCAGCACTGCGTGAGCTGCTTGAAAAGTTTGAAGCTGGCGGCAACATGATCCGGGTTGAAACCGGCGGCTGGACAGCGCTGGGCGCTGATGCAATCGCCCTGAGAACTGAGGTGTTTACACACGAGCAGGGCATCGCGCTGGAACCGGACAATGACGCTGCCGACGCGCCTGGTCTTCATGCAGTGGCTTACAACGGGTTGGGGCAGGCGGTGGCCACCGGGCGATTGGTTTGTCGGGACAACGCGGTCAGCCAGATCGGCCGGCTGGCCGTCCATCGGGCTCTTCGTGGCTCGGGCGTTGGCAGGCGGGTCTTGCAGGCGCTGGTCGATGGTGCGCGGCAACGCGGTGATGCCGAGGTCGTGCTGCATGCGCCGCGTAGCGCCCCGGGGTTTTACGAACGCGCCGGGTTCAAGTCGCGGGGAGTGAATTTTGAAGAAGCGGGCCTGCCGCACCTCGAATTTTTCAAGCGGCTGTGAAATTCGGCAAAGGTAGGGGCAAAGCGCTTGCGACTGGCCAGTGAAGGTTTTCCCTTCTTGCCTGCCAATGCGGATTTGGCGCTTGGCCGGTCGGAACCGCTGTTCGCAGATGCTCCCGTTCTTCCATTTGCACGTCCCAGCCGCCCGCGTCTGCACTGGCCGTGAGCAGCGTGCTGCTGCGCGTGCCGTAGGCATAGTCGGGAATGTCCACGAAGGCGCTGGACAGGGCTTCTTCACGCAGCAGCGGAAGTCCGGTAACGGGTAAATTCTCCGCCCTGGCCTGCTCGCGACTGCCCAGCGCTTGCCACAGATCGGCTTGCAGCGCCGGCAAATAACCGGTCGGGTAGTTGGCCTGCAGCGATTGCCCCAAGACGCTTTTCAGCCGGGTGGTTTTCGGCCACGGTGAATCCAGCGCCGCGTTTGACAGCCCGTACACACCGGGCTTCAAGGCTTCGAGGTGCCAAGCTCTTTCTTGGGGCCAACGTGACGTGCGGTTCGTCACCCAGTGCCATTGGCTGCGCCCGAAGTCGCCCAGCACCAGATTGAAGCCCGCAAAGGATATCGGGTCTGCGGCAAGGCCGGTTAAAAAATCTTCGGCGTCACCGCTCGACTCTAGCCAGCGCGTGACCAGCTCGCCTCGGGAACGCGCTGCGGGCACGGCGTCAAGCTCGCGGACGTTGGTTAAAAAAGCGACTCGCCCGCCCGGCGAGATGCCGAACCAAGCACCGCCGGCCCGCAGGTCGCGGCCCGAAATGAGCTCGTGGCCTTGAGGCGTTTTCCAGCGCGCCAGCGGCACGGTGGGCCGATCCAGAAACTCGTCACGGTTGGCGGCGATGACCAGCGGCCAGCGGCTGGTGGCATTCAGGGCGAAGGCGATGAGGCACACGGCGTTATGTCTTTGGCGGCTTTTTTTAAAATTTCAAAAATTTTAAAATATAAAAATCTTCAATGTATTCAATATTCTTTTTAGATATCTTCAAGTAATTTATAAGGTAACGGCAAGAGCTGCAATGCCGGCCCGCTGGCGCTGCCAAGCGTCAAAGCCCCGGCGCCGTGGGCCGCCGCAGCGGTTTGCATCGACACAATCGCGTCGAACCCGCCCGCCGGATTCGCCGCGCAGGCGGCCACCAGACCGCAGGGTTGTTCGGCGTCCATCGCGCTGAACACTTCCTGGCCTACAGCCGGTTGACCGTCTGAATGCATCACGTAAGCCCGACGTTTCAGCGTACCGCGAAACTGGCTGCGGGCGACGATTTCCTGGCCCGGGTAGCAGCCCTTTTTGAAGTTGACGCCGCCGACCGACTCGTAATTTAGCATCTGCGGCACGAAGGCTTCGAAGATCGGCGGGCTGATCATTGCGATGCCGGATTGCACTGTCAGCCAGTGCCACGTATTCAAGTCCATCGAAGCACATGGCGGCACGGGCACGGCTACTGGCGCGCACCACAGCGCGCGGGCCTGACCGGCGCTGGAGGGCAAAAAGACGATATTTGCAGTGCCAATATCGACCTTATCCCAGGCAGAACGTGCGCAAGCAGCTATTAATTCAGTAGCGCTACCGACCAGACCCAGCAGCCGAAAATCATTGCTCGAGTCATGCAATCTGGCCTTGGCACGCATCACAAACATCGACAGGCGCTTCAGGGTGGCGGCCAAAATGTCGCGGCTGCAGAGCAGCAAAATTTCCTGCTCGCTGCGTTTGAAGACGATGAAACTGGCCTGCATGCGGCCTTTGGCATTGCAAAAAGCGGCCAGCCGCGCCTCTGACAAGCCAAGTCCCAGCACGTCCTGCGTCAGCTGGCCCTGCAAAAACGTCGCCGCGTCGTCGCCGGTGGCGCGAATCACGCCCAAGTGCGTCAGCTCGGCCATGCCGGAAACGTCGGGCGCGGTGCGGGCTGTGTTTGCAGGGGAGGGGGAAACAATAGTCATGAGGGTCTTCGGATTTTTTCGGGCTCGGCGCTGAAATCTATAGCGACGATGTAGCCTGAATTATCATAGTCCGGCAGTCACAAGCCATCCGAAATAGCTCGGGCTGAGCCTTCCATTTAATAAAGGTCATTTGCCGGTGCGCCGCATTTTTACAAGTCTGCTGATTTTGATTCTTCTCGCTGCCCTGGGCCTGTTCGGCGGGGCGCTGTGGTGGCTGGACGAGCCGCTTCAGCTTCGCCTGCAACCGGGAAGCCAGGTGGTAGACCTTGAAATCGAGCCCGGCACCTCGGCCGCCGGGGTGGCTGCTGCGGTAGTGGCCAGTGGGGTAAACACGCCGCCGCTGCTGTTGCAGACCTGGTTTCGACTGTCGGGCCAGGCGCGGCTGATCAAGGCCGGCAGTTATGAAGTCACGCCCGGCATCACACCGCGCAAGCTGCTCAGCATGCTGGTGCGTGGTGAGGAAACATTGAAAAGTGTCACGCTGGTCGAAGGCTGGAGCTTCCGGCAAGTGCGCGCGGCGCTGCAAAAATCAGAGCTGCTCACGCCCGATTCTTCTGGGCTCAGCCCGGAAATGATCATGGACAAGCTGGGCCGGCCGGGCGTCCATCCCGAAGGGCGCTTTTATCCCGACACCTACAGCTACTCGAAAGGCAGCAGCGACCTCTCAGTACTCAAACGCGCCGCCCGCGCCATGGACAAACGCCTCGATGCCGCCTGGGCGCTGCGCAACCCGGACACGCCGCTCAAGACGCCCGACCAGGCGCTGATTCTGGCCAGCATCGTCGAAAAAGAAACCGGCAAGCCCGCCGATCGCCCGCAAATCGGCGGCGTTTTTAGCAACCGGCTAAAAAACGGCATGCTGCTGCAAACCGACCCGACGGTGATTTACGGCCTTGGCGAAAAGTTCGACGGCAATCTGCGCAAGCGCGATCTATTGGCTGACACGCCCTACAACACCTACACCCGCGCCGGCCTGCCGCCGACACCGATTGCCATTCCCGGCAAAGCCGCGCTGCTGGCCGCCGTGCAGCCTGCGCAGACCAAGGCCCTGTATTTCGTGTCGCGCGGCGACGGCAGCAGCGAGTTCAGCGACAACCTGGAAGCTCACAACCGGGCTGTGAATAAGTACATTCGTGGAAAGTGATGCCCCCACGTTCGCGCACTTCGTGTCGCTCTCTGCCCCCCGAGGGGGCCGCTGCGCCTGCGGACTGGCAAAGCCAGATCCGCGGCCCCTGCTTGTGAAGAGGGGGATACCACCCTTGCCGCTGCGTTCGTTTCGATGCAAAGGCGCTGGCCAACCGCTTTCGTCATTCCAGCGAAGGCGGGAATCCAGTGCACAAACCAGCACCGCGCTGATGCACTGGATCCCCGCATTCGCGAGGATGACAAACTCAACCCGCTACAAAAATAGTAGCTGCCCGCGCACGTATTACCTGGGCTAGAGACCGATTTAACTATGAATTCGTAACTACCATCGTCAATTTTCTGAATTCATCAGGGCAAAGTCAATTTCAACGCGGAGAAGAGGAGGGCTCCGAGGACGCGGAGGTCGGGAAGCCAATAAAAATCCCGGAAACTAAAAATTGAATTTTCAGATCAGCTCCGCGTCCTCCGCGTCCTCCGCGTTTTCCTGCCTTCCCCGCGTTAAAAGCTCTTCTGCCTACCGAGTAGTTACATAAATTCAGGCTTTAACGCCGCTTTCTCAGACTTACAACCAACCAAATGCCCCGCCACTCCAGCCACCCCATGCACGGCCTTTTCATCAGTTTTGAAGGCATCGACGGCGCGGGCAAATCGACCCATATCGCGGCGCTGGCCGACGCGTTCCGGGCGCAGGGCAGGGCCGTCACTTTGACGCGTGAACCGGGCGGCACGCTGCTGGCTGAGAAGCTGCGGGCGCTGGTGCTGAACGACGCCATGGACGCGCTGACTGAGTCTCTGTTGATTTTTGCTGCCCGGCGCGACCACCTGGTGCGTTTGATTGCGCCGGCTTTGCTGCGCGGTGACGTGGTGCTGTGCGACCGTTTCACCGACGCGACGTTTGCCTATCAGGGCGCGGGTCGGGGGTTCGATTTAAAGCTGCTGTCAACGCTGGAAAAATGGGTGCAGTCCGACGAAGGCCTTTTGGGCGACCCGGCTGGCAATAGGCCGATGAAGCCTGAAGTAGAAACCGTCATCGAGCCGCATCTGACGGTCTGGTTCGATTTGCCGGCCGAAGAGGCCGCGCTGCGGCTGCAGGGCGCGCGCGTACCCGACAAGTTCGAAGCCCAGCCGGTCGAGTTTTTCCGCCGGGTGGCAGCTGGCTATGCCGACCGGCAGCGAAACCACGCCGGGCGTTTCGCCCGCATTGACGCATCGCAAAGCCGCGAATTGGTGTGGCAGGCGGTGCAGCAGGCGTTTGTTGCCAAAGGCTGGCTGACATGAGCGCTTCTTCTGACGCCCCTTACGACACCCTGCCAATGCGCCCGCCGCTGGCACCGTGGCTGCAAACCCAGCTGGAAAGCCTGCTCAAGCAGCGCGGCCATGCATGGATTCTGGGTGGCCCGTCCGGGCTGGGCCAGTTCGAGCTGGCGCTAGCCACCGCGCGGGCCTGGCTGTGCGAGCAGCCCACCCCGCAGGGCGCTTGCAACCACTGCGCGAGCTGCCATGCCGTGGACGTACACACCCACGCCGACCTGATCGTGCTGATGCCTGAAATTTTGTCGCTCGAACTCGGCTGGCCGCTGGACCAGAAAACGCAGGACGATCTGGACGCCAAAAAGCGCAAGCCCAGCAAGGAAATCAAGGTTGACGCCGCTAGAGAGGTCGTATCTTTCACCCAGTTCACGCGCTCGCGCGGCACGACCAAGGTGGTGCTGGTTTTTCCGGCCGAGCGCATGAACCACATCACCGCCAACACGCTGCTGAAAACACTGGAAGAGCCGCCCGGCGCTGTCAAATTCATTCTGGCGACCGAAGCCGCGCAGCAGCTGCTGCCGACGATTCGCAGTCGCTGCATTAGCCACACCATGGTCTGGCCGGGTTTTGACGAGGCGCTTGCCTGGCTGCAGGTGCAAACTGCTGTGCAACTGACAAGCAATACGCCCGCGAAAACCGCCCGCCCGGTGAAAGCGCCAGACGCCGTCGATCTGCAAACCCTGCTCATGGCCGCTGGCGGACGGCCTGCTGACGCGTTGGCCTGGGCGCAAAGCGCAGCGCCCGCCGACGCGGCGAAGCATTGGCAGTCGCTGCCCGTCGCCATGGCGCGCGGCGATGTCAGCGCGCTGTCTGGCTTTGCGCCGGGTGACGCGGTGGTGGCGCTGCAAAAACTTTGCCACGATGCACTGGCTTTAAAAATGGGCGCGTTGCCCCGGTTTTTCAGCGCCAGAGACATTGCGGCGGCGACTGCGAACCGGCCCGGACCGCCAGCGAAAGAACACCTGTCAGGCGCAGCCAGCGTGCAGGCGCTGTCGCAATGGGCCAAAGAGCTGGCCACTACCGCTCGCACCGTCGAGCACCCGTACAACCCGGGGCTGATGCTTGAATTTCTGGTCAGTCGCGCGGCGCTGGCTTTGAGCGTGAAATGATGACGGTTTGCGGTTATTGGGGTCAGACGCCAATTTCGCTTCGGTGCAACGGTTATTGGGGTCAGACGCCAATTTCGCTTCGGTGCAATGGTTATTGGGGTCAGACGCCAATTTCGCTTCGGTGCGTCGCACCGCGCCCTCCGGGCAAGCCGGAGGCTTGGCGAATTTGGACTCTGACCCCAAAAACCGAGCCTCTGGCTGGGCGAATTTGGACTCTGACCCCAAAAACCGCTGCTGACAGACCGGTCGGCAACCGATAAACTCGAGCGCATGAGTAATACGCTACCCGCCCGACTGACCTCTGCAAATAACATTGCCCGTCCCAGCGTCGTGCAACTGGCCATCAAGGAAAAAGCGGCGCTGTACGCCGCCTACATCCCCCTGTTCAGTGATGGCGGCATGTTCATCCCGACCGCGCGGGACTACAAACTTGGCGACGATGTGTATGTGCTGCTCACGCTACCAGAAGACCCTCAGCGCTACCCCGTGGCCGGCAAGGTCGCCTGGATCACACCGCCCAAGGCGGCGGGCAACCGCACCCAGGGTGTCGGCGTGCGGTTTCCGTCAGACGAGAAATCACGCCTGCTGAAAATCAAGATCGAAGAAATTCTGGGCGCGCATCTGGCTTCTGACCGGCCGACGCAGACGATTTAGCGCCATAGTGCTTGCTCAAGTCGCAGCTGGCCTGATTTTTTCAGTCGCTCTGGGGTGCGGGTCGCTACTAATTTAATAGCTGCTTGCGCAAGTTTTTATTGGGCTAGAGGCACTTTTCACTTCTAACTTCGGCTTGACAGGGTTTCTTGACCCTCGCACACAGCCACTTTCCAATCTATCTCCATGTTCACCGACTCGCATTGCCATTTGAGCTTTCCAGAACTGCAGGCGCAGATGCCGCACATCCGCGAGGCGATGCAGGCAGCGCAAGTCGAGCGCGCCCTGTGTATCTGCACCCGGCTGGAAGAGTTCGAGACCGTGCATGCGCTGGCCATCACCTATGACAATTTCTGGTCCACCGTCGGCGTCCACCCGGACAACGAAGACGTGCGCGAGCCCAGCGTTGATGACCTGCTGCAACGTGCGGCGCTGCCGAAAGTCGTTGGCATCGGCGAGACGGGGCTCGACTACTACCGCCTCGGGGAGCGCACCGTGGCCGACATGGAATGGCAGCGCGAACGCTTTCGGGTGCATATCCGCGCCGCCAGGCAATGCCAGAAACCGCTTGTCATCCATACCCGCAGCGCCTCGGCTGACACGCTGGCAATTTTGAAAGAGGAGGGTGAGGGCGACTGTGGTGAACTGGGTTCAGCGGGTAAGGGCGCCCGCGCCGGCGGTGTTTTTCACTGTTTTACTGAAACCCGCGAGGTTGCCCGGGCTGCGCTGGATTTCGGTTTTTACCTCTCTTTTTCAGGGATTTTGACCTTCAAGAACGCGGCTGACCTGCGCGAAATCGCCACTTTTGTGCCGCTGGACCGGCTGCTGATCGAAACCGACAGCCCGTACCTGGCACCTGTTCCTTATCGCGGCAAGACCAACAACCCGTCGTATGTGCCCTTCGTGGCCCAGCAAATCGCCGAACTGCGCAGCCAGCCACTGGGCGTAATTGCTGCGGCCACCAGCCGCAATTTTGAACACCTGTTTAAAGGGGTAAAGCGTTGAAAATAAACTTAATTAATTGCTTTAAGAACTCGATATACCTATTTGTTTTTGTTGGTTTTGGGACGGTTTACGCCGGATCGTACGATGATTTTTTCTACGCCGTGCTGAACGACCAGCCGGCGTCTGTGAAGCGGCTGCTGGACCGGGGTTTCGATGCCAACACGCTGGACCCTAAAGGCCTGCACGGCCTGTACATCGCGCTGCGTGAGCCTTCGCTGAAAGTGGCGCAGGTGCTCGTCGATTGGCCGAAAACGGATGTAAACATCCTTAATGCCAAAAACGAAAGCGTTTTGATGCTGGCCGCGCTAAGAGGCCACGAGCAGCTGGCAGAAAAGCTGGTGAAACGCGGCGCCGACGTGAACAAAACCGGTTGGGCACCGCTGCATTACGCCGCCAGCGCCGGCAACATGATGATCATTGCGATGTTGATTGAAAACAGCGCCTATATCGACGCCGAATCGCCCAACGGCACTACACCGTTGATGATGGCCGCGATGTACGGCACGCCAGAGGCGGTCAAGCTATTGCTGCAGGAAGGCGCCGATCCCACGCTGAAAAATGTCCAGGGCCTGACGGCGCTGCAGTTTGCTGAGCGCGGTGTTCGACCCGATGCGGTTGAATTGCTAGCGACTGCAATACGAAGCAGGCGGCCAGCTGGGCAGTGGTGACAGAGTCGAAACAAGGGCTCGGGCGCCTGTGTTGGGCGTCTTGCTTGTCCCTCTTTAACATTCCACGATGTATATTATGTTAAGTAACATGAGTAGTGGCCAAGAAATAGTGGTTTGGACTTCGCTCGGCGATTCTCAACTTCCGTTGTAGGACCGGGCAGCATTGTGCTAGCGCCCCTTTCACGGACGGGCACACTGCAACCATGAACACCATAACGACTGAGCCTGGCAACGCAAGCAAGCGGGCGTCAGATCGCTTGTGGATTGCACTGACGGCGATTGCGCTGATTTTTTGTGGTGCGCCTGTCTGGGGCCAGGCAAATACGGCAGCGCCTGCGGACGCTTCTGCTTTGCTGCAAAAAAACGCTGATCTCAAAATCCAGCTTGCAGGCAGCTCGTTCAACAGGCCGCTGGTGCTTGAGTCATCGGAGAGCTCAAACAGGGTCGAAGGCAATGTCTACGCTGTGTTGGAGTCTTCGTTTTCGGCCGTCAGCCAGACCCTCAAAAGTCCTGAGCAATGGTGTGAAATCATGATTTTGCATATCAACACCAAGTACTGCAGGCCTGACGGGAGCACAACCCCTACCCGCTTCAAGGTGAGCATCGGCAAGAAGACACCGCAACAGCTCAGCGATGCTTTTTCGCTGAATTTTGGCTACGAGATCGCGTCGGCCAGTACCAGCTATCTGGCGGTGCTGCTGAGCGCTCCCGAAGGACCGCTCGGTACGAGCAACTACAAAATCGAGGTACAAGCCGTGCCGCTACCTGACAACCGGACGTTCATGCGCCTTCACTACGCCTATGGCTATAGCGTGACTAGCCGTGTGGCGATGCAGGGCTACCTGGCCACTATCGGTGCCGGAAAAGTCGGTTTTACCCAGATCAATGACGGGAAAAGAAATGACTACATCGGTGGCATGCGCGGCGCGGCAGAACGCAACATCATGCGCTACTACCTGGCTATTGAAGCGTATCAGGCGTCGCTTGCCAGACCAGCGGGTGAGCGACTGGACTCAAGGCTGAAACACTGGTTTGATGCCACCGAAGAGTATCCCCGGCAGCTGCGTGACATAGACAAAGCCAGCTACCTGGCCATGAAAAAGGATGAGCACCAGCGCCAGCAGACGGCCCAGAGTCAAAACTAGCATCCGGTTTCAACTCCTGGATGAGGCCTGCACCAGCGCATGGAAGCCAGGCTCCCGAACCGGGATCGTTGGCTCAGCAGGTGGCGGTTGGTCAATTTCCGGAGGCTGATCCGGCCCCGACGGCGTATCCAGCGGTGGCATTTCTGTCGGGGTATACGTGCCGGGTGCAGGTTCGGGCACGGAAGGGCTGTGATTCATCACGGTGCGACCTGCGCCTTCAGCTTTTCGCTCTGGGCAGCGCAGTAATTTACCAACGCGTCAATTCCAGTCGACTTGTCAAATACGGCATCCACGCCCAGCTGCGCGCAACGAAGGCGCACGTCGCTGGTCGGGTAGTTGCTGAGCACGACCACTTTCTGCCGTTCGTCCCGCAGCCTGCAAGCGGCCAGTATGCCTAGCCCACTTCCTTGCTTGAGAAATAAATCCACGATCGCTAAATCCCACTGCTCGGCATTACTTTTCAGCCACGCGGCGCCCTCCTCTTCGGAATCGGCCATTCCAATCGCTTCGACAGGCGCCAGTTTCTCAAGCGTGCTGACGAGGTGCTCAAGAATGCTGTGGTTGTCCTCGACCAAAAATGTTCTCATTTTCATGGTGTTCCTGCTTTGCGCCAGGCTGCCAGGCACCCATGCGTCAATTTACGGCATCGAAATTTCAATGTAGCAGACTGCATATCGCGCTGAATATAGTCCCGGCATGCTCACTGTCTTGACGGAAGCGCCACCATGGGCATGTAGGAGAAGGCGCTGTAGCCAACGGGTTGCATCGAAGATGAGGCGCCACCTTCAACGATTAGCAATGTAGCGGTAAGCGTTTTCTTACGTCGTCTGTGGCTCGCCCTTACAAGCTGCGGGGGCAGCGGGCTACCTTGATTTAAACGTTTCTCTATTACGCTAGTTTGTGGCAACACTGCGGGAACTGCCTTGGCGCCTTTTGGGTAGCGCTTGTCCCTAAGTCGCGCTGCAGCGGTTTTTCTCTCAACATTTTTTCTTTATGAAAAACCAGAAATTCGCGAGTCAACAAGCCTGCCCATCTGCTGGCTATGGCGCATGCCGGTCATTCGACACGCTGTCACGAGTACTTGTGACCTTGATGTGTGCATCAGTCATTTTTTTCGCACTTTTGTTTTTTCCGATGGAACTTTTTCCCTTAATGGAAAAGTTGACCCTTTGGTGCGCGGCTGGCCTGGTCGGAATTCTTGTGTGCATCGTAGCCCTTGGTTTGATTGAGCAGCTTACCGACTGACCGACTTCACAAAATGGCCCTTTCTCTTTCGAATCGCATCTAGCGCCCTACCGTTTTTTTTCTCTATTCAAGGAATCTCAATGTCGGCATCACGGCGCAGAAATGGCAGCACTGTAAAAAACATGGATGCGGCAGTGGACAAAAAATCGCAGCTGGAAGGGTTCAGCCAGAACAGCGCTGGCCCATTGACAACCAATCAAGGGTTACAGATTCCGGACAATCACAACTCGCTGAAAGCTGGTCTGCGCGGGCCAACGCTGTTGGAAGACTTTATTCTGCGGGAAAAAATTACTCACTTTGATCATGAGCGAATTCCCGAACGCGTTGTGCATGCCCGTGGTTCTGGTGCCCACGGCTACTTCAAGGTCTACAAGCCGATGGTGCAATACACCAGTGCCGGTTTTTTGCAGGATCCGTCGGCGGAAACACCGGTTTTCGTTCGGTTTTCAACTGTTGCCGGTTCTCAGGGTTCTGCTGACACGGTCCGCGATGTTCGCGGATTTGCGGTCAAGTTCTATACCAGCGAAGGCAACTACGACCTGGTGGGAAACAACATCCCGGTATTTTTTATTCAGGACGCCATCAAGTTCCCGGACTTGATTCACGCCGTCAAACCCGAGCCTCATCACGGCATGCCGCAGGCGGCCAGCGCGCACGACACGTTTTGGGATTTTGCATCGTTGATGCCGGAATCCACGCACATGCTGATGTGGGCCATGTCAGACCGCGCTGTGCCGCGCAGCCTCCGGATGATGGAAGGATTTGGCATTCACGCGTTTCGCTTCATCAATGCGCGTGGCGATAGCCATTTCGTCAAATTCCACTGGAAGCCAAAACTTGGCGTACATGGGCTGGCGTGGGATGAAGCGCAAAAAATCGCCGGCAAAGACAGCGATTTCCATAGGCGGGATTTGTGGGAGGCGATCGAAAGCGGCAACTTCCCTGAGTGGGAACTGGGCGTGCAAATCGTCGACGCTGGCAAGGAAGCGGAGCTGGGATTTGACATCCTGGATGCGACCAAGCTGATTCCCGAGTCGCAGGTACCGGTACAGATTATCGGCAAGATGGTCTTGAATCGAAACCCTGACAACTTTTTTGCGGAAACCGAACAGGTGGCTTTTCACCCCGGGCATCTCGTGCCGGGCATTGATTTTTCGAACGATCCGCTGCTGCAGGGTCGTTTGTTCTCCTATACCGACACGCAGCTTTCACGACTCGGTGGCGCCAATTGTCATGAGATTCCGATCAACCGCGGCGTCTGCCCGATGCACAATTTCCAGCGCGACGGCATACATCGCCAGACGATCAACAAAGGTCGTGTCGCCTACGAGCCCAATACGCTGGGTAACGGCACCGAGTTCAGAGTCGATGGATCAGCCCAGGGATTTCAGTCGTTCGCAGAACCCCTGGAGTCGCCAAAAATCCGGCGCCGAAGCCCGTCGTTCGACGACCATTTTTCCCAGGCCGCCTTGTTCTGGAACAGCCAGAGCAGCGCCGAGAAAGACCATATCGTTGCGGCTTTTCGCTTTGAGCTTTCCAAAGTTGAAGTGCCTGAAATCCGCCAGCGCGTGGTGGATAACCTGGCGCACGTTGATTCCAAGCTGGCAAGCCGCATAGCCGCGCCATTGGGCATCAATCCGCCTGACCCGAAGGCCGCCGCCGGCCGTCTGGGCTTTCGCGACTACCGCATCACCAACAAGGTCGACGAAGACGCATCGCTTCGCATGGTCGGTCGCCCTGGAGGCAGTGTTCTGACGCGAAAAATAGCCATCATGGTCTCCGATGGCTTTGACTACCCGGCCGTGAAGCGCCTCCAGCAGGACATGGTGGAGGCGGGCGCGATCTGCAAGATACTGGCTCCGACGCTGGGCACCGTAAACACGGCCAGCGGAAAACAGATTCCGATTGATCAAACCTTTACCAACATGCCGTCCATCATGTTTGACGCCCTATTGATTCCCGGAGGTGCCAGCAGCGTGACGGCGTTGTGCGGGATGGGTGATGCGGTTCACTTCGTGCTGGAAGCGTACAAGCACTGCAAGACAATCTGCGTCGTGAACGAGGGCGTTCAGCTACTGGCGACCCTGGGTTTCAGTCATGGCAAAAACCCGGATGCCATTTTCGTTCCCACGCCAGGTGTCATCATTGCTGATATCCGCAAGGTGCTTGACGGCCAGGCGACGCTGGATTTCACCAGCGCTCTGGCGATGCACAGGCACTGGGACCGAGTCAACATCGACGCCATTCCAGCCTAGTTGTAGAGCCTGCAGGTACGCTCAAAGTGATAGGCAGCGCCTTGCAGAAACCCATTACCATCAACTATTAATTTTGAGATTCTTTGAACAGGAGCGCTAATCTGGCAGAAATTGAGGTGCCAGCGGTTTGAAGCGTGAAGCGCACCGTGGGCACGGTCGGATCTTCAAACGACGCTCCGAGCGCAATTTCTCCGTCAGTCATCAAAACGCATTCCTGCCTGCGCAGGGCCACCACAGCCTTTGTGTCGGAAAACCGCACCCAGGTGCCGTAGCTGCTGACGTCTTCGACGTAAAACTTGCCGCCCCGATATTCAATGTTGGCGTGCCGCCGGGACACCTGCGGGTCTTTCACGACGAATTGGGCATTGTTGTCACGTCCCAAAAAAACAGGTAACTGCTTTTGGGTAAATGCCGTGTGTGTCTCATGCCACGACAGCTCAATTTCAGGCAGAGCGACGAACTGGCGAGGCTCGGGTGTGGATTCGCCGAGAGATGAGCGAACCGTCATCAACTCTGACAAAACTTCAGGTTGCCACTCAATTTTATGAACCACACAGGCTTCGGTGCGACCGCGAATGTCAAGCTCGCCAAGGCAGGTTGTGCGTATCGCGCCTGCAGTTCCCGACTGCTGAAGTTGGGCAATGACAGCACTGGTCGCGAAGATTTGCTCGCGGCCTGACAAATCACTAAGTCTGGACGCGAGGTTCACTGCATCGCCGAAGCAATCGCCGCCCTGTTCGACAATTTCGCCCCTGGCCATGCCAATTTGGAGACCCATCCTGAGCTGCTGCGGCCAGTCACCTATCCGCTGCTGGTGGAAACGCTGAATCTCGATTACGGCACCAACGGCGTTCACGTTGTCAGCAAACACCATCAGAACACCGTCGCCAAGATACTTCACCACGCGGCCACCATGGGCCGTCGAGACCTTGCCAATCCACTGGGTCAGGCTGGTGATGGCGCGCGTTGCTTTGGCATTTCCCAAAGACTCAAAAAGCCCGGTACTACCTGTTAGATCCGCAAAAACTTCGGTGAGATCTGCCATGTGAGCTGCTGAGCTTCCCGGTGCTTGTTTTTGCTTTATTTAATCACATGCGCTTGAATAGACAACGCGCACGTCCGATG
>JANLYY010000215.1:0-2046 GCA_031365885.1 Polaromonas sp.
AGCTGCAGGGCCGCGCGATCAACATTCACCACAGCTTCCTGCCCAGCTTCAAGGGCGCCAAGCCCTATCACCAGGCCCATCATCGCGGCGTCAAGCTGATCGGCGCCACCGCCCACTATGTGACCGCCAATCTCGACGAGGGACCGATCATCGAACAGGACGTCGCGCGGGTCGACCACGCGATGGACCCGCCGGCGCTGGCCGCGGTCGGCCACGACGTCGAATCGCAGGTGCTGGCGCGCGCGGTGAAGTGGCACGTCGAACGGCGGGTGCTGCTCAACGGCCACAGGACGGTGATCTTCAAGTGACCAGAATGAAGCCTCACTGTTGCGCTGAGTCGAAAGAGGCGTGCACCTGCCTCTTCAAGCCAGCAGGGGCCGCAGGACTGGCTTTGCCGGACTGCAGGCGCAGCGGCCCGTTCGGGGGCCAGGGAGTTGCGCGAAGCGAACGACCGTGGGGGCTCATATCTACTTGAAAATGACAGTTTTGTGACCGTTCAAAAGTACCCGGTGCTCGCTGTGCCATTTCACCGCGCGGGCCAGTACCTGGCTCTCCGTGTCGCGTCCCATGGCGGTCAGATCGTCTACGGTTTTGCTGTGGTCGGCGCGTGCCACGTCTTGCTCGATGATGGGGCCTTCGTCCAGATCGCCCGTCACGTAATGCGCGGTGGCACCTATCAGTTTGACGCCGCGTTCATGCGCCTGGTGATACGGTCGGGCGCCCTTGAAGCTGGGCAAAAACGAGTGGTGAATGTTGATGGCACGGCCAGCCAGTTTGCTGCACAACTCGTTCGACAAAATCTGCATGTAGCGCGCCAGAATCACCAGCTCGGCGCCTTCTGATTCGATGATCTCCAGTTGCCTGCTTTCGACCTGCGCTTTCGTGGCTGCCGTAACTGGGAGATGGTGAAAAGCAATGTTGTAGCTAGCCGCCAGCTGGTAGAACTCGCGGTGGTTGGAGATGATGGCGCTCACGTCCAGCGGCAGCAGACCCGACTTGCAGCGAAACAGCAGGTCGTTGAGGCAGTGGCCTTCCTTGCTGACCAGGATGACGGTGCGCATCGGCTGCGTGGTGGCGTGCAGTTTGCAGCGCATCTGGAACGGTTCTGCAAACGTCTGCAGCTGCGCTGTCAGCGCCTCATGCGTCAGCTGGTCGCAGGCAAACTGCATTCGCATGAAGAACAGCCCGGTGTCCGGGTCGTTGTACTGCGCGGCTTCTTCAATATTGCTGCCTCTCTGCAGCAGAAAACCGGAAACGGCATAAACAATGCCTTTGCGGTCCGGGCACGACAGGGTCAAGACATAAGCATGATTCATAGGGCTTGAATTGTCGCAGGAAGAGGCCGGGAAAGCGGCATTGACACCTGCCCGCTGCGCCACCGCCGTACAGGAGTGCCAGAATGACGAAACTACACAATTCAGGAGATGACATGGCCTACCAAGACTTCAGCATGGACCACCAGTGGCTGCCCTTCACACCGAACCGCAGCTTCAAAAAAGACCCGCGTGTTTTTGTCGCCGCTGATGGTGTGTACTTCACCACGCATGACGGCAAGCAGGTGCTTGATGGCATTTCCAGTCTGTGGTGCGTGGTGGCGGGGCACAACCGCAAGCCGATCAACGAAGCGATCAAAAAACAGCTCGACACGCTCGACTACGCCACGGCATTTCAGGCCAGCAACGACAAGGCCTTCGCCGCCGCCGACATGATTGCCGCGATGGCACCCGGCGACTTGAACAAGGTGCTGTTCTGCAATTCAGGATCAGAGGCGGCTGATACCTCATTGAAGGTGGCGCTGGCCTACCACCGCGCGCGCGGCGAAGGCCATCGCAACGTGTTCATCGGCCGTGAGCGGGGCTACCACGGCGTCGGTTTTGGCGGCATGAGCGTCGGCGGTATTCCGGCCAACCGCAAGGTCTATGGCTCGGCGTTTTTGCCGCGTGTGGACCACCTGCGTTTCATTCATGACCCGGTCAATCACGCCTACATCAACGGCGTAGAACCGGTCTGGCAGGAAGACCTTTTGCTGGAGCTGGAGCAGCGCAT
>JANLYY010000225.1:0-28027 GCA_031365885.1 Polaromonas sp.
GTGCGCTGCGACTGCGCCATGCCGTCGCGAATGGTTTTGCCGCCGCCGAATTTCACTTCTTCGCCGTAACTTCCCGCTCTAAGCGTGTAGTCGGCCTCGACCTCGATCATCAAATCGGTGTCAGCCAGCCGGAGCCGGTCGCCGACCGTGGGGCCAAACATTTCGGCGTAGGCGCGTCTTCCAATCGTGGCCATCAAAGAGATCCCTGAACAAGTCCGCGAAAACCAACCACCCTGCGCTCACCGGCAAAGTCCACCAGTTCCACCGTGCGCTGCTGGCCGGGCTCGAAGCGCACCGCCCCGCCAGATGCAATATTCAGCCGCATGCCGCGCGCAGCATGGCGGTCGAAGGCGAGGGCAGCGTTGGTCTCAGCAAAGTGGTAGTGCGAGCCGACCTGTATCGGCCGGTCGGCGGTGTTTTGCACAGTCAGGGTGTGGGTCCGCCGGCCGGCGTTAAGCACGTGGTCGGGGCCGTCGGTGAAGAGTTCGCCGGGGGTCATGAACAAGCCTTTTTTATGATGCTGAAGTCGTCAAACAATCGGCTGATGCACGGTCACCAGCTTGGTGCCGTCGGGGAAGGTTGCCTCGACCTGGATGTCTGGAATCATCTCGGCAATGCCATCCATCACGTCGGCGCGGCGCAGCACCTTGCGGCCCTCGCTCATCAATTGCGCCACGGTTTTGCCGTCTCTGGCGCCTTCCATCACAGCGGCGCTGATCAACGCGACCGCTTCCGGGTAGTTGAGCTTGAGGCCACGGGCCTGGCGCCGCTCGGCCAGCAGCGCTGCGGTAAAAATAAGCAGCTTGTCTTTTTCGCGGGGGGTCAGCTCCATCTGCGGGTTCTCCAGGGTGATCGGCCAAATAGCCGGCGGGTCCAGCCTTGTCGCCACAATTTGATGGTCGATTAACAGCACCGCCAGCAGCATGCAAGATTGGCGCCACGTCTTGCACTAGCGGTTCGCGTGGCCCGCTGGTGCGACGCAATGTGAGTCTTTATCGCTATTAATTACATAGCTGATTGCGCACGTTTTTATTGGGCTAGAGGCTGTTTTTATATATAAATTAGTTAAAACGATAGAACGAACAGGTTTTGAACAGCCCGGAGGCGGCGCCCTCAGTGTTTCAACTTCTGCTGAATCCGCCGCGTGGTGCGCCAGACGCCCCACAGCACCAGCGGAATCAGCGCGCCGGTGGCCATTTCGGCGTTCACTGGCAGGCCGGCGGCGTGCAGGGCTTTGCTGGCGTACAGCAGCAGGCTGACGGCGTAGTACGAAATCGCCATGATCGACAGCCCTTCGACCGTCGATTGCAGACGCAGCTGCAGCTCTTGTCCGCGGGTAAGCTTTTCCAGCAGCTGCTGGTTTTGCGCCTCGGTGGCAATGTCAACGCGGGTACGCAGCAGGGCGCTGGTGCGCGACACGCGTTCTGACAATGACGCCAGCCGTTCGGCTGACGCAGCCACGGTGGCAATCGCGGGCGACAGCCGGCGCTGCATGAATTCACCAATCGTCTGCGTACCAGGAATGGCTTTTTCGCGCAGCTCGGCGATGCGCTGGCTGACCAGCGTGTTGTAGGCGCGCGTGGCGGAAAAACGAAAGCTGTGTTCGGCAATGGCGCGTTCAACGCGTGTGGCCAGCGCCACCAGCTGGTCGAGCAGTTCCTGGTCAGAACCCGATTTGTTTTCAAGTTGCGCGGTGATGTCGGCCAGCGAGGTTTCGGCGCTGTTGAGCATCGGCCCGAGTGCTTTGGCGACCGGCAAACCGCGCAGCGCCATGAGGCGGTAGGTTTCGATTTCCAGCAGGCGCTGCGAGATACGGCCGGCGCGCGTGGCGGTGGTACCGGGTGGGGCGATCACCAGCATTTTCTCGAAGCCGTCGGCCGCCAGGCGAAAGTCAGTCAGCGCCCATGAATGGCCGTTGCCCAGCTGCGACGCCAGCACCGTGCGCTCGCCAAACCAGGTCTGGGCCTGGCGCAGCAGCTCGGCGCTGTCGTCCAGCTCGCCATGCACCATAGCCAGCGCAATGGCGACCACGGTGCGGCCGGGAATGTCGCGCAGCCAGTCGGCGCTGACGGCGGGCGCACCCAGCAGCGCAGGTTTCAACGCGCCCAGCATCGCATCGGCGGGCATCGGCTGAATCATCGAATAGCGGGTGAATTCGGTGTGGCGCTCCCATTTCACCGTGTGGCCCGGCAGGCTCAGGCGCAAAAAGTTGCCGTGCATCTGGTCGGCACCCAGCGCCTGCTGGCCGGGCAGCCGGCGCAAGTGTTCCAGCTCCTGATCGCGGCTGACGCCGTCATTGAGTACCGCGACGTAAATGATCAGCGAGGGCAGCGTAACGAGTGCAGAGGGCCGTGCATGCACTTCGTCGTGCAGCGTGACGCGCAAGGCGTCGTCGGGCGGGAGCAGCGGGGCCAGGGTGGCGTGATCGGCGTGCTTGGAAGAGGGCTGGAAAACAGGCATGGCGGATTATGCGCAGATATATCGACAATCTGGTCGCTATTGTTTTAATAGCTGCTTGTGCGTGTATTTAGGGGGCTAGAAGCACTTTTGGCTTGAACTTGGCGCGTTTCAGGCTGAAAAATGCCTTCACATTGCGCACGTTCGCGTCGCTGGTGAAAAGCCGCTGCGCCAGCGCCAGGTAGCGCGGCATGTCGGCCACATGCACCACCAAAACAAAGTCAGGCCCCGGCGACACGCGGTAGCACTGCTGCACCGCGTCGTCAAAGGTGGTGCGCGCCTCGAACGCGTCCAGGTGTTCACTGCCTTGCCGGTCGAGTGTGATTTCGACAATCGCCATCAAGCCGTGGCCGACGATGGAGGCGAGTTTGTCGGGACTGAGCAGCGCGATCTGGCGCTCGATCAGCCCGGCATCGTGCAGCCGCTTAACGCGGCGCAGGCAGGTCGGCGGCGAGATGCGCGCGCTTGCGGCCAGATCAAGGTTGCTGAGTGAGGCGTCAGTTTGCAACGCATCCAGCAGCTTGATATCGATGTCATCCAGCGTTATTTGTTCCATAAAATAACTATAAATGAAATTAAATTAAATAATCTGCTAGCGGTGAAATTTAGTTCCGTTTTATACAGATAAATAATCACACTGAAAAACCGGTGCGCCCTAGCATAGAGTCACTAATTGTTCTCAAGAGGTGCGTCTATGTGCGGCATTGTTGCAGCGGTTTCTACCCAAAACATCGTTCCCATTCTGGTTCAGGGCTTGCAGCGGCTCGAATACCGGGGCTATGACTCGTGCGGCGTGGCCGTCAACGCGGGCGGCCTGAAGCGGGCACGCAGCACCTCGCGCGTGGCCGAGCTGCAGTCGCAGGTCTGTGCTGAAAAACTCGAAGGCGCCACCGGCATTGCGCACACCCGTTGGGCCACGCACGGCGCGCCGGCGGTACACAATGCGCACCCGCATTTCAGCCACGGCATCGGCCCGGTGAATGAGCGGCCTGCAAAGATTGCGCTGGTCCACAACGGCATCATCGAAAACCACGACGAGTTGCGCGCGGCGCTGCAGGCTAAAAGCTATGTGTTTGACAGCCAGACCGACACCGAAGTCATCGTGCATCTGGTTGACAGCCTGTATGACGGCGACTTGTTTGAGGCACTGAAGGCGGCGGTGGTGCAGCTGCGCGGCGCGTATGCGATTGCCGCTTTTTGCAAGGACGAGCCGCACCGTGTCGTCGGCGCGCGGGCTGGTTCGCCGCTGATTCTGGGCGTCGGCAAATCGCATTCTGAAAATTTTCTGGCCAGCGACGCGATGGCGCTGGCCGGCGTGACAGACCAAATCGTCTACCTCGAAGAAGGTGACCTGGTGGACATACAGCTGGGCAAATACTGGGTCATCGACAAGCAGCACAACGCCGTGCAGCGCGAAGTCAAAACCGTACATGCCCACAGCGGCGCGGCTGAACTGGGCCCGTACCGCCACTACATGCAAAAAGAAATTTTCGAGCAGCCGCGCGCGATTGCCGACACGCTCGAAGGCGTGCAGGGCATCGTGCCCGAGCTGTTCGGTGACTCTGCGTATCGCGTCTTCAAAGACATCGACTCGGTGTTGATTCTGGCCTGCGGCACCAGCTACTACAGCGGCTGCGCGGCCAGGTACTGGCTCGAATCGATTGCCGGCATTCCGACGCAGGTTGAAGTCGCCAGCGAATACCGCTACCGCACCTCAGTGCCCAACCCGAAAACGCTGGTCGTCACCATCACGCAAAGCGGCGAAACCGCCGACACGCTGGCCGCACTGCGCCACGCGCAAAGCCTGGGCATGCTGCACACGCTGACCATCTGCAACGTCGCCACATCGGCCATGGTGCGCGAATGCAAGCTGGCTTACGTGACGCGCGCCGGGGTTGAGATTGGCGTGGCATCGACCAAGGCCTTCACCACGCAGCTCGCTGGCCTATTTTTGCTGACACTGGCACTGGCACAAAGCAAGGGCCGCCTGTCAGACGACGAAGAAGCCGCCCACCTCAAAGCCATGCGCCACCTGCCGGCTGCGTTGCAGGCGGTGCTGGCCCTGGAGCCGCAAATCATCGCCTGGGCCGAAGACTTTGCGAAGATGGAAAACGCGCTGTTTCTGGGCCGTGGCCTGCACTACCCGATTGCACTTGAAGGCGCATTGAAGCTCAAAGAAATCAGCTACATCCACGCCGAAGCCTATCCCGCAGGCGAGCTGAAACACGGCCCGCTGGCACTCGTCACCAGCGCCATGCCGGTAGTCGCCGTGGCGCCGAACGACAGCCTGATTGAAAAGCTGAAAAGCAACCTGCAGGAAGTCCGCGCCCGTGGCGGCGTGTTGTATGTGCTGGCAGACGCCGACAGCCGTCTGGGCAACAGCGAAGGCATCCACGTCATCCGCATGCCCGAACACTACGGCGCCCTCAGCCCGCTGTTGCATGTCGTGCCGCTGCAGTTGCTGGCGTATCACACGGCGGTGGCGCGGGGGACGGATGTGGACAAGCCGAGGAATTTGGCGAAGAGTGTGACTGTGGAATGACTGGCAATGCTGCTGGTTCAACTGTTCTTGGCAATTGAACTGGTAAACACGGGCTCAGCATTTATGCGGGTTTGCGAAGTATTTGGGTTTCAACCAGTCAAGATGAAGTCGGACACAAATCTGCAGGCACTGAGGTCGATTCAGCTCCAATTGCCACGAACAGCTGAAAAAAAATTGGCAGCCGAAAGCTGCAGCTGGCGAACGTTAGCAAGTACCAAAAGCGGACATACGCTAACCCAAACTCATCGTTGTAGAGCTGACTTTCAGGAGTCGCCATCCCCGTTCAGGAGTAGCCACTCTCAGGGCAATGAAGTCCGTCAAAATAATGACGATATTTCCCTAAGTATTGGCTGGCTGTGGAATTCACACTGGGAATTAAAACGCGTGTCAAAGGCTGCGAAAAATCACCGGTCAAATTCGCCATCTCGGAAAAGATGGAGCCACAAATGCGGGATTAGCCGTAGGTCAGCAAAGTGATTTTGTACCCGTCTTCTTGACATAAAGTTTGCTCAAAGATGGACTCGGGGAACTCATCACTGCGACGCTCTTTCAACCAGCAAGTCGCATCCAATTCGTGCCAATCATCATGGGACGGAGTCTGTAGTCTGCTGGGACTGCTGCCCGGTAGATTGTGCCCCTTCCATAGACGGAGCTGCTCTTCGAAGTGAGTGCTTTTCACGGAATATCGGACTTGGTTGTCTTTGGAAAATACAAAGGCGCATGCGTAATCGCTTTGTTCGGCTAGCCGGTGTGCAGTCATCGTGACGCTTGTTCCAAATTCGGCAGCCAAGGTTAGAACATGGTCTAGTTCTGGGTCACGGAGCTTATGAAGTCTTGGCTTTAGAAGTTTTCGCGGTATCAAGAGTTCAGCGGCAAATTGATTGGCTTCAATTTCCCATCCCTTGTTAGCTCTAGAACCTATGTCATCCGCCGTGCAACTAAAGGTGGTTTGCCGATGCCAAGGCAGCAGAAAGTGCCCCAACTCATGTCCTATGGTGAATCGCTGCCTTGGCCGTGGGCTCCTGCTGCTGTAAAAAATGGCCCCTGCTGATTTTTCAGCATTCGCTATCAACATGCCCTCAAAGCCTTCGCTTGCCAGCGGCTCAATTTTTGAGATTCCTGCAAGCCGTGCCAGCGCTTCGATCGGAATCGGTAGCTCGATGTCTGGGTTCTGTTGAATGATGGCATCAACCAACTCTTCAGGTCGAACCAAATCAGCAAGCTCAATTAGCTCAACTTTTAACATTTCTTGAGGTCTTTTTCTTTTTAAATAGCTCAAGGGTTTGCATCAAAACAGCCTGTTCTGCCTCTGACAGAGACTTGAAATCTCTAAAAAATTGCTGAGCTTCCACATCAACGAGTGACTCAGCTTCACCTGTTCCAGCCAAGTATTCAACAGTGACGTTGTAGTGCTCTGCCAATTTCTTCAAAAGATCCAGTGACGGATTGTGAGTGGTGCCTTTCTCCATTCCCCAGATGTGAGTCTTGGACACTTCTACTGCATCTGCGACTTGTTGTAGTGACTCCCCCTTGCGTAATCGAAGTTCGGTCAGCTTGGCTCCTAGGGACATGTCTTTTCTCCAATTTTCGGGTACTTTGGCCAGCTTTAAATTATATATCTAACGTTAAATACAACAAAACTTGACAGATCGAATCGTTCTATATATATTACTAACCGTTAACAACGAAAGGATTTGTATGACCGGTAAGAACCAACATGTAGTGCCTCACAAGGGAGGCTGGGCTGTTAAGGGTGAGGGAAATAAAAGGGCCACTTCAATTCAACCCACGCAGGGCAAAGCAGCTGAAATGGCTAGGGCTATTGCGCGAAATCAGGAATCAGAGGCGGTGATCCACCGCCCTGACGGCCGTATCCGGGTCAAAGACAGCTATGGGAATGACCCATTCCCGCCAAAAGGCTGAGCGATCAATGGCCAAACTTGTCCAAACCACATAACCGAGGAAATTACCATGTCCAACGAAAACTCTTCTGAGGCCCCTGGCCAAAATAAAAGCTACAACATCGTCGTCAACGGCAAGCAGCGGACTGTGACCGACCACCGAATTAGTTACGACCAGGTCATCCGGCTTGCCTTTCCTGAAGGCCCATTCGATGTCGTGTTTACGGTGGCCTACGCCAACCCACACGGCAAGGATGGAACGCTGGCACTGGGCCAAGGCACCTCCGTACATGAAGGGATGAGTTTCAATGTCGTCAAAACCAATCGGTCTTAATCACGGCCTTCAAAACCTTCTCGATGAAGGTTTTGAAGTTGAGGTGCGACAGCAACATCTGCTGGTGCATTCTGTCCCATATGTCTCGAGCGACAAGGTAATCAGACGCGGAACTTTGGTCTGCACCTTCATTGAAAACGCGGGTTCAGTACTGTCACCGGACAACCACCAAGTCTGGTGGACCGGTCAGTACCCGTGCTTTGCAGATGGGACTGCAATCGAAAATATCCGAAATGAAGACAATAGGCAGGAGTTGTTCAAGGGTTGCACAATTCAGCATCGCTTCTCCAACAAGCCGGTAGGCCTATCGAACTTTTCCGACCATTACTCGAAGATGGTTCACTACCTCACCATCCTGCAAGACCAGGCAAAGTTCATTGACCCCACGGCCGATGCGCACACAGGGCGGGTCATTGAAACCGAAGAAGGTACGTCCGTATTTCGATACGCCGACACAGCATCGGCGCGGGCGGAAATCATGATGACTTCGTCGCGTCTTTGTCTTAGCCGGATTGCCATCATTGGGCTTGGTGGTACGGGGTCATATGTTCTGGACCAAGTAGCTAAAACTCCGGTCATCGAAATTCACCTATTTGACGGTGATGAATTCCTGCAGCACAACGCATTTAGGTCGCCAAGTGCAGCCAAGCTTGAAGACCTTGCTCAGCGCATGCCGAAATCAGTCTATTTTCAGCGCATGTATGACGTAATGCATCGTGGCATCGTGAGTCATCCGTACTATCTGACCGAAGCGAACTTGGCCGATCTGGCAGGATTCGACTTTGTCTTTGTTTGCGTGGATAGCGGCAAGGCCCGCGCTATGCTGAGCCGACATCTTCAGTCTCTCAGCACGCCGTTCGTTGACGTTGGAATGAACATCCAGATGGTGCAAGAAACGTTGAAGCTCATCGGTACCTGTCGGGTAACGTTAAGCACGTCATCGCAAGGTGACCACTTAACCAAGTACGTACCAATGGATGAGGCGGAAGAGGACATCCTTTATCGGCAGAACATCCAAGTCGCAGACATGAATGCCATGAACGCCCAATTAGCCGTGATGAAGTGGAAGCAGCACTTTGGGTTCTATGCCGATGATTTCTATCCGCACAATAAGACATTCTCGGTCAACTCAATGTCCTTGGCCCGGGATGTCTTAGCACCGCCTCCAGCCCCATGAGAATCAACCAAATTCGTCCGCAATTCACCGAGTTCATCCCAGACAAACTGGAAGAGGGTGTGATGTACATCAGCGAGCGATACAAAACCGCCTCACACAAATGCGCTTGTGGCTGCGGTGAAGAAGTGGTAACTCCTTTATCGCCAGTGGAGTGGCAGCTGCGTAAAGATGGCGACCGAGTCAGTCTGCACCCCTCCATTGGAAATTGGAACTATGCATGTCGTTCGCATTACTGGATTCGGAAGAACGCAGTTCAGTGGGCGGGGGCAATGTCCAAAAAGCAGATTGCCAAAGTGCAAACGAAGGATCGATTGGACAAAGCAACGTATATCAATCAGATAAACAGATTGAAAGAAGAAGCACCTCAACCTCCGAAAATACAGTTGAATAAGCTCCAAGAACTACGGTCTTGGCTTTCCAAAGCTAATAACTTAGTAATTAAGTGGCTCACTAGTCGTTAACAATCAGAAGGTGATACACGGAAAAGCGAATCAAAACTCGACCATGCCGCTTCAGGATTAGGTCGTTAGAGGAATGCCTTCCGTAAAGCTGTCCTTCACAAGTGACTCCTACTAGTCGATTGCAGTAACCCGCCGTGCCGACAGCGATGCCCGTTTTCCCCCGCATTGCAAACCCTCAATGCGCGTCATAAAACCTAACAAAACAAAGGCGCCGAATCCGAAGGCGCGAGCCGGATGGCCATGGCGGGCAGTGCGCTGGCTTACATCGTTCCATCAACGCACGCCAGCGTTGTCGTCAATCGGCGGGCAGCAATCAAACCCGCTGCATAAGAAAATAGTGCCGAAAGCCCAACAAAGACGTGCGTAAGCAGCTACTAAATTAATAGCGATACTGCATCACTCCATTCGTACTGGTTGCGGGCTCAAGGGCGTGTGTGTGGGCCGATTCGCTGCTGATTTCAAGACTGCGGCCACGTTGGCCGGCGCATTTGGAACAGCTACGGCGGCACCACGCTGAATTGGTTCCCCGCGCCGCCGACCGGCGGGATGTGTCCACCTGTGGCGTTGTCGCAAATGCCGTCGCCGAGCAGGCTTAGCCTTCTCCGGCTTTCCGTTGGCCCGCCAACGGTACTGCTCACGCGGCAGCGTTTGGTCCGTTCAATCGCAGCATCAGCGTCATCGGGTCCAACGGCGACCCTTGAAAACCATAGCGCTCGTAGAAAGCCCGCGCGCTTTGATTCAAGGCATGCACGAGCAGTGCGCGGACGCCGGCGTTTTCGGACACGGCCATCGCCCGGAGCACGGAGTCTTGCAACAAGGCGGCTCCCAGCTGGAGCCCCTGCGCACGTTGTGCGACCGCGAGCCTGCCCAACACCAGTACCGGAATGGGGTCTGGCATGTTGCGGCGCACGCCCCCGGTCGCGCGCTCGTGGGCGACTGCTCCCGCAGCCAGGGCGTAGTAACCAACCACCAAGCGGCTCTCGTCGAGAGCAACAAATGTGCGGCTGGCTCCGCTGAGCTGGTTGGTGAGCGCGCGGCGCTTGAGCCAGTCGTCAAGGATGACCTCGCCGCACTCGAAGGCACTCAAATCATGGTCTGCGGAAAGAGGCTCGGGCGCGGACAGGCGCAGCTTCATTCGGCCTTGGCGGCCCAAAGGGCGCGCACGGCCATCAGGCGCTGCAGCCCGGTATTGGGCTTCACGGGCGCGTCGAGCAGCGCGTTGAATTGCTGGAATCTGTCCGTGTCGAGGCTGAAGAAAACCTGGTCAAGAACCACGGCGCGCGCGCGATCACAGGCTGCCTCGAGCATGAAGTCAGACCGGTTCCGGCCGAGCAAGCTTGCGGCCTGGTCGATGAGGTCGCGTTGTTCGGGCTTGGCCCGCAGGTTGATGGCAGCATCACGCATGGGGAACTCCGAATGTGTATCTGGTAGATATGCAGTGTGCCCGAACGTGTAGCTGTTGTCAACACATTGAGGCAGTTATCGCTTTGGTAGCCCGGTGGGCAGCCATTAAGCCCGGTTTACAAGCAAATAGTACCGCTAGCCCAATAAATACATGCGTAAGCAGCTATGAAATTAATAGCTAAACTGCAGCACTCCATTCGTACGGGCTCAATGTGCTGCGTGCTGCCAGATTCGCCGGTAATCCCAAGGCTACGGGCCAGACCGGCACCAGCCGTCACTGAGGGCAGGCTGGCCGGGCGTCTCGGCCGAAAAGATCGGAGCCCGGAAAAAAAGATCTACCGCACCAACAACGAATTGATCTGCAACAAATCCGCCGCACTCAGCGTTCCATTGGCTTGCCGCAGGCGCAGGCCGCCGAGCAACACGTTGTAGCGCGCCTGCGCCAGGTCGCGTTTGGTCTGGAACAGCTGGCTTTGGGAGTTGAGTACGTCGATGTTGATGCGCACGCCGACCTGGTAGCCGAGGCGGTTGGCGTCCAGTGCGCTTTGGCTGGAAAGCTCGGCCGCTTCGAGTGCGCGCACTTGCCCCTGGCCCGACACCACGCCGAAAAACGCCGTGCGCGTGTTCTGCGCGACGGCGCGGCGTGTGCCTTCCAGATCGCTGCCAGCCTTGTCTCGCAGTGACAGCGTTTCGCGGATGCGGTTTTGCGTGGAAAAGCCAGCGAACAGCGGCACATTCAATTGCAGCCCGACGCTTCCTGTGTTGGCGCGTGTGCCGAACGGGCTGGTGGCGGTGCCCGATGGATTGCGGGTGATGTTGTAGCTGGCCACGGCGTCCAGCGTGGGCTTGTGGCCGGCCTCGGCTTTGCGCACTTCCAGCTCGGCGATATCGACATTGCTTTGCGCCTGGCGAATGCTGGGGTGGACGGATTCGGACTGCTGTACCCACGTGTTCACGTCGTCTGGTAGCACGGGCGGTAGGGTGGGCGGTAGGGTCAGGCCTCTGGGTTGTGATTCCGTTTTACCCACCAGCTGGTCGAGCGCGATTTTCTTCACGCGCAAATCGTTTTCAGCGGCAATTTCCTGCGCCAGCACCAGGTCGAAGCGCGCCTGCGCTTCGCGCGTGTCGGTGATGGTTGATGTGCCGACTTCAAAATTGCGTTTTGCCGATGCCAGCTGCTCGGCCACGGCGGCCTTTTGCGCGGTGACGAAGGTCAGCGTGTCCTGCGCGGCCAGCACATCGAAGTAGGCCTGGCTGGTGCGCACAATCAAATCCTGCTCGGACGCTTCGAGCTGCGCCCGGGCCAGGTCAATCCCGCGCAAACCCTGCTGATAGGTGGCTACGTTGGCCGGCCGGTACAAAGGCTGCGCGGCCTGCAGCGTGGCGTTTTGCGAGTTGAAGCTGCGGTCAATCTGCGGATTGGTGTTTTCAAATGCGGTGCGTGACACGCCGGCGGCCAGCCCGGCATTAGGCAAGATGCCTGCCTTGGCCTGATCAGCTCGCGCTAGGTTGGCGTCGTACTGCAGCCGTGCCGACTGGTAGGTGGCATCGAACGCGCGGGCAGATTCATACAGCTCAACCAGGCTTTGCGCCTGCGCAAATGGTGCAATAGCAGTCAGCGCAGACGCCAGCAGAAACCAGGCGGGCTTTGTCATAGATGTCCTGAAAAAAAGTGGGTGGCGCAACAGCCGAAATCAGTACGCCGGAACAGTAGGGTCCACCTGCTGCGACCAGGCATCAATGCCGCCGTCAAGATTCACCACCTGGGTGAAACCGTTCTGCACCAGGTAGTCGGCAACGTGCAGACTGCGTATGCCGTGGTGGCAGAGGCAGGCAATCGGGTGGTTTGGGCCGAGGGTTTGCTGTAGCTCGACCAGCTGGGCCGCAACATTGCGCATCGGAATATGCAGCAGCGTGAAGCCGTCAGCGCGCACCGACGCGGTTTGCAGCTCCCACGGTTCGCGAACATCAAGCACAACGGGTAAAGCATCACCCTCCGCCGCATCGCGCCAGGCCAGAAAATCAACAGGATGGAGTTGGGGGATCATCAGAAGGTAAAGCTCGATGGCTCGGGAAAATTAAGCAGACGCGGCGCTACCGTGTCCCAGGCTTGTGTGGTGCGCCAGGCCTTGTCGTCCACCCGCGTGATGAGGGTGGCGCGCATGATGGGTTGGAGGCCGACGATGGCGCTCAGACGACCGCCGATTTTGAGAAGCGATAGCAGCGATGCTGGCACCGCTGCTACCGAGCCACTGAGAACAATCACATCGAATGGACCGTTCAGCAGGTCGTCTTCGGCGCCTTGCTTGCCTTCGACTGGCCCCAGGGCTCCGGCACCATCGCGATGGATGACCTCGGCGTTATAGACACCGGATCGCCGCAGGTTTTCTCTAGCCAGCGCGGCTAGCTGGGCATCAATCTCCAGCGTCACTACCTGCTGCGCGCGATGCGCCAGCAACGCCGCCATGTAGCCCGAACCGGTGCCGATCTCCAGCACTTTTTCATGCTTTTGCACGGCCAGATCCTGCAGCAGCCGCGCCTCCACTTTGGGCGCCAGCATGCACTGGCCGGGCTCGCGCTGTGCAGCCGGGCCGGCATCCAATGGAATTTCCATGTCCACGAATGAGAGCGCCCGGTGTGCCAAGGGCACGAAGTCTTCGCGCCTGACCAATGCCAGCAGTGATAGCACCTGGTTGTCGAGCACTTCCCAAGGGCGGATTTGCTGCTCAATCATGTTGAATCGGGCTTGTTCGTAATTCATGTCGGGGCTTGGGGCGTTTTGAGGGGGCAAGAAAGCAAAAATTTTGCAAGGTTTTTGATTTTAGAGTGGCCCGGTAACGGAAACCGGTGCGGCGTTGGGCACGCTTGCCTCAATGCGCCGCCGGAACTTGCGTTTGAACCATTGCGCCAGGTCGTCCATGAAGCAATAGGTCACCGGCACCACGACCAGCGTCAGCAATGACGAGGTGATCACGCCGCCGATCACGGCCTGACCCATCGGGGAGCGTTGCTCCGAGCCTTCAGTCAGTGCAAATGCCAGCGGCACCATGCCAAAAATCATCGCCAGCGTGGTCATTAGAATTGGCCGCAGGCGAACCCGGGCGGCTTCGAGCAGGGCATCGCTGCGTGCCATGCCCGGCATCTCGCGGCCATCGGCATCGATCCACGGCGCACGCATGCGAATGGCAAAGTCAACCAGCAAAATCGCATTTTTGGTGACCAGACCCATCAGCATCACCACGCCGATGACAGAAAACATCGACAGCGTCGAGCCGAACATCAGCAGCGCCAGCACCACGCCGATCAGCGTTAGCGGCAGCGAGGTCATCAGCGCCATCGGTTGCAAAAAGCTCTTGAACTGGCTGGCCAGAATCATGTAGATGAACAGGATTGCCATCACCAGAGCCGATATCGCGTAGCCAAACGATTCCGCCATGTTTTTGGTGGACCCGCTGAACTGGTAGCGATAGCCCGGCGGAAAACTCATCTGCTCCAGCGCGGCCTTGATGTCGTTGGACACCTCACCGGCCGAGCGGTTGGCGACGTTTGCGTTGATGGAAACTTCGCGCGCCAGGTCGCGCCGGTTGATCTGGTTCGGCCCGGTTGATTCCTTCACGCTGGCGACCTGACTCAGCCGCACGATGCGTGCCGACCCGTCGGCGTTGTTGCCCATGCTGCTGCTCATGAAAGGCAGGCGTTCGAGGTCTGCGGGCGAATTGCGTGCCTCGGGCGCCAGACGCACGTTGACGTCATAGGTCTGGTCGTCGGGTGCGCGCCAGTTGCCTACGGTCTGCCCCGCCACCAGCGTGCGCAGAGATGCCGCAATCTGCGACACCGAAAAGCCCAGGTCAGACGCGGCATCGCGCCGCACGTCCACCTCGATCACCGGCTTGTCGGCCTTGATACTGGAGTCCAGATCGACCAGGCCGGGAATACCGCGAATTTTGTCGTTGACAAGCGTAGTGAGGCGCTCCAGTTCCTTCAGATCCGGCCCCTGCAGTGAAAACTCAACTTGTTTGTTGCCGCCTACCGAATCCACCAGGCCAACGTGGGTCACGGTGATGCCCGGCACCTGGCGCAGGCGTTCGCGCAGCACGCCCGAGAGCTGGTCCACGCTGCGCGTGCGCGCCTTGCGGTCAACCAGACGCACATACACACTGGCGTAGATTTTTCCCTGCGCGCTGCCGGTGTTGATGGTTGCCAGCGTGTATTTCACTTCGGGAAACTGGCGCAGGATGGTTTCAACCTGTCGCGCCTTGGCTTCGGTGCTTTCGATGGACGAGCCAACGGGCGTGTAAAAGCTCAGTGAGGTTTCCGAAAAATCTGCCTTGGGAACAAATTCGGTGCCCAGTAGCGGCAGCATGAACAGGCTGCCCACAAAAATCAGCAGCGCCAAAGCGATGGTTGCCAGCTTGTGTACCAGCGACCAGCGCAGGATGCCCTGGTAGGCGTTGCTGAGTTTTTCGGTGGCGCGGTCGAACCAGCCGGTCACGCGTCCAATCGTTCGGTCGTAAAAATTCAGCGGCGCGCCCGGCTTGCGCGCCATGATGGCCGGGTCATGCCAGATGCTGGACAGCATCGGGTCCAGCGTGAAACTGACGAACATTGAAATCAGCACCGCCGCCACGATGGTGATGCCGAACTCGTGAAAAAACTTGCCAATGATGCCGCCCATGAAGCCGATCGGCAAGAACACCGCGACGATGGAAAACGTCGTTGCCACCACCGCCAGTCCAATCTCCCGCGTGCCGTCCAGTGACGCCTGGTAGGGCGGCTTGCCCATCTGCACATGCCGCACGATGTTCTCGCGCACCACAATCGCGTCGTCGATCAACAGGCCCACACACAGGCTCAGCGCCATCAGCGTGATCATGTTGATGGTGAAGCCGAACAGGTTCATGAACAAAAAGGTGCCGATGATCGAGATTGGCAATGTCAGCCCGGTGATGACGGTGGAACGCCACGAATTCAGAAACAAAAACACGATCAGCACGGTCAGGAGCGCGCCTTCAATCAATGTGCGGCGCACGTTTTCAACGGCGATGCGAATTGGCCGCGAGCCGTCGGCAATCAGCTCCAGTCGCACACCGGGCGGCAGCGTCGGCTTGAGGTCGGCAATCGCTTTGTTCAGTCCGTCCACCACGCCGATGGTGTTTTCATCCTGCGCTTTTTGTACGCTCAGCAGCAGCGTGCGCTGGCCGTTGTACAGCGCCAGGCTTTCGACTTCCTGCGCGCCGTCGGCGATGCGCGCGACCTGATCGACCGTGATCGGCGTGCCACTGACAGCGCTTCCTGTGGTTTGTCCTGCCGGTGTTTTGCGCGCGACGATGATCTTGCCAAAATCTTCGGGCCGGCGCATGCGCGCGTCGATTTTTACCACGCGTTCCTGCGCCAGCGAACGAATCGCGCCGACCGGCAAATCCTGATTCTCATTGCGCACTGCATTGACGACCTGGTCGGCCGTGATGCCCAGCGATTCCATCGCCTGCGGATTAAGGTACAGATTGATCTCGCGTTTGGTGCCACCGACCAGCGCGACAGAGCCAGCGCCGCGCACGTTTTCCAGGCGTTTCTTCAAAAGCTGATCAGCCCAGTTCGTCAGTTCAACGGCTGACATGGTTCCGGTTTCCGGATTGGGCAACACGGCCACCGACCAGATAGCCCGACTCGCCGGATCAAACCGCAGCACGCGCGGCTCTTTCACCTCGTCTCGAAAGATCGGGCGTATCGCCGCAATTTTTTCGCGGACATCTTCAGCCGCCTTGCGCCCATCAACATACAGCTGGAACTCGATGATGACGACCGACTGGCCTTCAAAACTGCGCGAGGTCAGCGCACTGATGCCAGCAATCGTATTAACGCCTTCCTCGATCTTTTTGGTGACTTCACTTTCAACGATCTCTGGCGAAGCGCCGGGGTATTCGGCCGTCACCACTACGACGGGGAAGTCGATGTTCGGAAACTGGTCTACCTGCATGCGCTGGTAAGAAAACAGCCCCAGCACCACGATGGCCAGCATGACCATGGTGGCGAACACCGGATTTTTCAGGCTGACCTGGGTGAACCACATGGCGGGCGGGCTCAGGGAGCCGGTTTGGGCTGCGCGGCGATGCTGTCCGAAGCGTTGCCCAAAGCGCTTGCCGGCGTTGCGCTGCCGGGGCCTGCTGTGGGCCCTTCCATGGCGGTGAAAGACACGCTGGTGCCCTCGCGAAGCGCGCCAATATTGCCGCGTATCACGAGCGCGTTTTCGGTCAGACCTGTGATGCCCACCACAGCTTCGGCACCAGCGCTGCCGCGCTGCCCCAGCTTGACGGCTTTGTGTACGACACGTCCGTTTTCAATCGCCTGCACGTAAGGCGCCGGCTTGTCGGTGCGCACGGCGCTGACCGGCAGCGCCAGCACCGAAGCCCGTGCCGTGCCCAGGCTGCCGCGCACAAAAAGACCCTGACGCGGGGCGGGCCCGCCTGCCGGGGCGACCAGGCTGAGGTAAGCCAGCACGCTGCGGCTGCCGGCCTGCGCGCTCGGGTTGATGCGCACCACCCGCGCTGTGACCGGCTGGGATGTGCCTTCGATCTGCAACTCGGCGCTCTGGCCGACGCGTACGTCAACTGATTCGGCCGCGCCCAGCGCGGCTTCAAGCTCCAGTTCGCGCAGATCGACAATTTCGACAATCCGCGTGTCCATGCCGACGCGCTCGCCCGGCTGCGCCAGCCGCTGCGACACCTGGCCCGATATCGGGCTTCTCAACACCGTGTCAATGACCGATTTGCGCGCCACGTCGGCACCGGCCAGCGCGGCCTTGTAGGTTGACTGGGCGGCGTCAAGATTGGCCTGCGAGGTATCGAGCGCAGTTTTTGAAATAAAACCCTGCGCCACCAGCGCCTTGTTGTTGTCGTACTGGCGCTGCACCACCTCCATCTGCGCATTGGCAGACGCCGCCTGTTCGCTGGCCTGCTGCACGCGCGACTGGTATTCGCTGGCATCAATACGGGCAATCACCTGGCCGGCCTTGACAAAGTCGCCTTCACGCACCGTCAGTTCGCGCAACTCACCCGGCACGCGTGCCTTGATGACGGCTGAATTCACTGCGCGCAAAGCGCCCGACACTGGCAGGCCCTGCAGAATTTCGCGGGTTTCGGCGCGCACTACGTCGGTAGGCGCCAGCTCGACGGCGCGCTGCTCTTTGGCGGCGGTTGCAGCGGCCAGCGCCAACTGCTGGTCCTTGCGTGCAGACACCGCGCGCATGGCACCCCAAGCCACCAGCATGACAACGGCCAGCGCCACAAGCCAATTTGTCCACCTTGCCCATCGTTTCATGCGGATGCCTTCAATGCTGCAGGTATTGGCCCAACACACATGCCGTACAGCAAGGTGGAGAGTTGCGACGCAATGTATTTTTCAGGGTCGATCAGCTGGTCGTCCCGCATGCAGACGTTCATCGAATGCTTGGACAGCACCAGATAAATCATTGGCGCCACCACGCTGTAGACCGCGTAGTCAAGATCCAGCCGGCGAAACTCGCCCCGGTCCATGCCGCGCTGCAGGATGCGGCGAATCAATGCCTGCCCGGGCTGGATGACTTCACTTTGATAAAAGGCCGCCAAATCAGGGAAGTTTTTCGCCTCGCTCATCATCAATTTGGTGATGCCCGACGCCCTGGTAGCACCCACCCGCTCCCACCACGTGTTCATGCAGTAGGTCAGCATGTCGGCGGAGTCGCCCTCGAACGCCTCGAACTCGGCATTCCATTCAGTAAAGCGACCGGAAATGTTTTCGCGCACTACGGCTTTGAATAATTCTTCCTTGCTCTGGAAGTAAAGGAACAGCGTTCCCTTGGACACGCCAGCGCGCGCGGCCACTTCTTCGGCGCGCGTGGCGGCAAAGCCTTTTTCGACGAACAGGTCGAGCGCAGCATCGAGCAGTTCGCCCGGCCGGGCTTCCTTGCGGCGCTCGCGCTTGACCGCGCTTGAGGGGGTGTTTGAACAACAAAAATTGGGATTCGACATGGTTACTGACTGGCTGGTTAGTAATGTAGTGCCTTACTTTCGGAGCGTCAACCCGAGGGACTTGTCAGCTGCTGGCAGTGCCTTTTTGAATTCTGGACGAATCAGAAACCCGCTGTGATGCGTGCCACCGCAATGCCCAGGCACTCGCGCAGCACTTGCCGGCTGGCCAGCAGGCCCTGTGCCGATGGCAGCCATTCGAGCAGCTGGTTTTCGTCCGGAAGCACAAAGCCCATAGGTGCTGGCAGCACCTCCAGGCCGGTTTTTTCAAACGCGGCCACCGCGCGCGGCATGTGCGAGGCGTTCGTCACCAGCGCAACTCGCTGCACGCCATCGCGCTCAAGTAACGGCGCCAGCAGGCGGGCGTTTTCTGCGGTGTCGCGTGAATCGCTTTCCAGCCAGCGCAGCGTCACGCCGTAGTCTTGTTGCGCGACACGCCCGGCCACTTCGGCTTCTGATTCGGTTTGTGACCCGTGAGCCGCCCAGCCCAGGCCACCAGAAAAAGCCATCGGCAGGCCCGATTGCCGCGCCAGCCATAGGCCGTAGCGCAGGCGTGCGGCGGTCTCCGCGCGCGGTTGCGCCTGACCATATTCCGGCGCCAGTGGCAGCACACCACCACCCAGCACGACGATGGCTTGAACTTTGTCGGTTTGAAGCTGGCTAATCTGGATGGGCGTCAGCGGCGCAAACTGCGGCAACACGCTGCGCGACAGCCAGACAGCAGCGCCGTGGCAACTCAGCAGCCAAAGCAGCGCCAGTGCGAACAGCACCAGCGCCAGACCGCCGCGCTTTCTCTTTACCGCCAGAAGCCAGCCGGCAAGGGCGAGCAGCAAGGGCGCCAGCGGCGGCAAGATCAGGGCGGTCAGCAGAGGTTTGAGCATGTGGGCGCATCGTAGTTGCTACAAACATGATAGCTGCCTGCGCACGTTTTATGTCGGCTGCAGCCTGTTTTTGCTTAAGAAAAGGGGCTGCAGGCCGTATTCGGGCCGCGCCAGCGCCTAGCGCGGCTCTATCGGCAGCGCGTGCGCACGCAAAAAGCCGAACAGCTCGGACAGGTCTGCCGGCACGTCGCTGGCAGGGTAGGTCAACACCCAATGTTGCAGCGCCGCCTCGGGTGTGCGGGCCTCCTGAGCGGACGGTTGCATCAGCAGCTCCAGCGTGTAGGTTTGCATATCGGGCATGCTTGGCTCAGGGTGAACAGGCTGAGATGGCGCGCCCATTTTCGCCGGGGGCGTTTGCTGCAGCAGGCTTTGCAGCTCGGTGCGCGGCACTTCGGGCAGTGCCGAAGGCTCGACGGTGCAGCCGCGCTGCAAACCGGTAAAGCCGCCGCTTTCAAGGTAGATCAGCTGGGTGACTGTGGGGTCCATGGCAGGTGATTCCATTGTTAAAAACCGACATCCGACCAGGCACGCATCAGCGCCCGGTGCACCGGGCTGTTCAAGCCGTGCTGCTCGACCGCTGTTTTTTCGGTTGCCAGCAGCATGTCGGTGAACTGCGCTTCCACCGGCAGGCTCAGCAAGGCTTCGTACCAGACGCCGCCGGCCCGCTCCCACGCGTTGCCGCCCAGCGCCACGGCAAAGCGATAAAACGCATGGTTTGGAATGCCTGAGTTGATGTGTACGCCGCCGTTGTCGCTGCGGCCGCGAAACTGGTCGCGCAGATGTTTTGGCTGCGGGTCGGTACCGAACCAGGGGTTATTTTCATAAGCCTTTTCAGCCTTGAAGGTGCGCAGTCCGCGCGCCCGCGCCTCCGGACCCATGATGTCCTTGCCGACCAGCCAGTCGGCGCCTTTGGCTTCCGTGCCTTCGTGCCACTGGCGTGTCAGCATGCCAAACACGTCGGCGAAATGCTCGTTCAGCGCGCCGCTCTCGTTTTCATACAGCAGATTGGCGCTGTAGCTGATGACGCCATGCGCCAGCTCGTGCGCCACCACATCGAGCGAACGCGTAAAGCGCGTGAACAGCTTGCCGTCGCCATCGCCATACGCCATCTGCTGGCCGGTCCAGAAAGCGTTGTTCAGTTTCTGGCCGACATGCACGCTGGACAGCAGCGTCAGGCCGCGGTCATCGAGCGAATTACGCGAAAAGCGCTGGCTGAAAAAATCATGCGTGATACCGCTGTGGTCGTAGGCCTCATTGACCGAGATGTCTGCAGAAGGCTGTGACCCTTCGCTGCGCACCAGCCGACCGGGCAGGCCGGCGATTCCCTGGTTTTGCGCATCATAGATTTCGCGTGTTTTCGATGCGCTGCCGGTGCCTGCGGCAATGCCTGCAAATTGTGACGTGTGTGCCGGATCGAACCCCATGCGCAAAAGCCGCAGGTCTTCCGATTGCTCCTGCGTTTCCTCGATCCAGCTTTCCGCTTGCAGGGCAACTGCCGCACGGATGGTGTCGCCTTTACTTTCATCAACGCAGTGGCTGAGGCATTCCAGCAGGTAGGGCGGAACGATGCAGTGCAGGCTATGGCGGCTGTGCGGACCGGAATGCTGACAGAAAAAGTGTTGGGACATACCGGTAGTTTTAGCACCAGCTTTTGCAAGCGCAAAGCCACGTTACTTTCTGTAATCGTTACGCGCTGTTCTTCGCTGTTGCGAAAAAAGTAATGTGTTTGCTGGCATGCCGGTGCGGTTCGCAGCCGGGTTCATAGCGCTATAAAAATAATAGCTGCTTGCACACGTAATACGGGCTTTAGCGGCCTAAAACATCTAAGATTAATCAGTAAAACGCCTGCAAGCCCGTCTGCGCGCGCCCCAAAATCAACGCATGTACATCGTGCGTGCCTTCGTAGGTGTTGACGGTTTCCAGATTGATCATGTGGCGAATGACGTGGTACTCATCATGGATGCCGTTGCCGCCGTGCATGTCGCGCGCCATGCGGGCGATGTCGAGTGATTTGCCGCAGGAGTTGCGCTTGATCAGCGAGATCATCTCGGGCACGTCCTTGCCGTCGTCCATCAGCCGCCCGACGCGCAGGCAGCCTTGCAGGCCAAGTGCAATCTCGGTTTGCATGTCGGCGAGTTTTTTCTGGATCAACTGGTTTTGCGCCAGTGGCCGACCGAACTGAACGCGGTCCATCGTGTACTGACGAGCCCGGTGCCAGCAGTCTTCGGCCGCGCCCAGCGCACCCCAGGCGATGCCGTAGCGCGCCTTGTTCAGGCAACCGAACGGGCCCTTCAGGCCACTGACGTTTGGCAACAAATTGGCCTCGGGCACGAAGACATCGTCCATCACGATTTCGCCGGTGATTGAGGCGCGCAGGCTCATCTTGCCTTCGATCTTCGGCGCGCTCAGGCCCTTCATGCCTTTTTCCAGAATGAAGCCGCGAATCGCTTCCTGGCCTCCGACTTTGCCGTCCGGGTCTTCGAGCTTGGCCCAGACGATGAACACGTCGGCAATCGGTGAATTGGTGATCCACATCTTGGCGCCCTTGAGGGTGTATCCACCATCGACCGGCTTGGCTCGCGTCAGCATGCTGGCCGGGTCCGAGCCGTGATTGGGCTCGGTCAGGCCAAAGCAGCCAACCCATTCGCCAGTGGCCAGTTTGGGGAGGTATTTCTCGCGCTGCGCGTCACTGCCGTACGCATTGATCGGGTGCATGACGAGCGAGCTTTGCACGCTGATGGCGCTGCGGTAGCCGCTGTCGACACGTTCGACCTCCCGCGCGATCAGGCCGTAGGCAACGTAGCTCAGGCCCGCGCAGCCGTAGCCTTCAATGGTGGAGCCGAGAAAGCCCATGGCGCCGGCTTCATTCATGATTTCGCGGTCGAATTTTTCGTGCCGCGCTGCCATCAACACACGCGTTTGCAGCTTGTCCTGGCAGAAGGTGTGCGCGGCTTCGACAATGGCGCGCTCGTCGTCGCTCAGCTGCTCAGTCAGCATGAACGGGTCTTCCCAAACGAAGCGGGGTTTGACAGTAGTTTTCATTGGAAGCTCCAAGGTGGGTGGGGTTGCGTTCAAACCAGTGTAGGGGTTCGGGGAAAACGGCGACACGGCAGGGTAATTCAACCGATGCAGCGCTGAACGCCAGAACAAATTAAAGTGGTTGTAAGGCGATTCTTCGCAGGCTTCAAAGGACTGAAATTTTATGAGCGAACTTCAAACCATTACCCTGGGCGGCGGCTGCTTCTGGTGCACCGAGGCCGTGTATGTGAAAGTGCGCGGCGTGACCGACGTGGAATCAGGTTACAGCAACGGCCAGGCTGCGCGGCCGAGTTACGAAGAGGTGTGCAGCGGCCGCACCGGCAGCAACGAAGTCGTGAAGCTGACCTTCGACCCGCAAGACATCACGCTCAGGGAGATTCTTGAAATCCTTTTCGTCATTCACGACCCAACGACCCTGAACCGCCAGGGCAACGATGCCGGCACGCAGTACCGCAGTGGTATTTACTACTCGACACCTGAACAAAAGCAGGTCGCCGATGACTTCATTCGCCAGTTGAGTCAGGACAAAACCTTTGACAAGCCCATCGTCACTGAAGTGCTGCCGCTGGCGAACTACTGGCCAGCCGAGGCCTATCACCAGGATTACTTTGAGAACAACCCGAATCAGGGCTATTGCGTGGCAGTGGCCGGCCCGAAGGTGGCGAAGTTTCGCAAAACGTTTTCGGACCGGGTGAAGGCTTGACCTGAGGTTCTTCTGGGGATTTTCTTATTCCCTCTCCCGCTGGCGGGAGAGGGAGCCAATAAACGGATGTGCAATAACCAAATCGGCTTCTAGCCCCCGTAAGACGTGCGCAAGCAGCTATTAAAAGTGTAGCGTTAGGCTAGAGCAGGCAGTGCTGCTCACTGCCGCCGCTGTGCAAAATAAAACCATTCCTGCCCCGCTTCAGCGCGCGGATTCGGAAACACGATGAAGCCGTCCGATGGAGCGGTGATGGCTTCGCCGCCGCTCCGCGTGCCGATCACGTCGCCGCTTTTTACCGCGTCAAAACTGCGCCATTCGCGGCTGAAGCTGTCGCTGGCGTGCTCGCGGTCGGTGACATCGACCAGACGAAGAATCTCGCGCGCGTCCTGCTCGGGTACGAGTGGCAGATCAGCCAGGCCGAGCAGCGCCAGCGTCTGCAAAATCGCATGCCGTGCCACACCAACCGCTAGCGGGTCATCATGCTGGCCGCATTCGAGCGTCACGCCGTAGCCGCCCCGTGAGCGCATGTATTCAGTCGTGCCGACGCCGTAGTTCGGATTCGTCACCAGCGTCTGCGCACGGCCGCCTTCGCTGGCTGATTTGGCGATGCGATTTTGAATGCCGCGAAAATAAGTGTCGAGCCAGCCTTCGACAATGCGGTGCGGCCCGGTGTGCAGCGCCAGTTGCATCTCGGCCTGGGCATGCGCAAATGGCTCCAGCGCGCCGCTGTTATTTTGCGGGCCGATCATCACGAACGGCGCTCCGCCGGTGTGAAACGAATGCAGGTCGAGCAGCACATCGTGAGCGTCAAGCAGCGGGCACAGCACATTGGCGATTTTGTCTTCGAAATCCTGCGGAATCGCGCTCGGCGCCATGTTGCGGTTGAGGTTGCGGTCGCCGGTGCGCTGCTTCAGTTGATGCGCCAGCGGATTGGTTATGGGCACCAGCGTCAGCGTGCCGCGCTGGATGGCCAGCGCGCCGCTGTCGAGCTCTTCGATCAATTGCGCAATCGCCTTCGCGCCGCACACTTCGTTGCCATGCACGGCACCCAGCACCAGCAGACGCGGGCCGGGCGCCAGGCCGTGGTAGCTCAGGGTGCGCAGGTGGCTGGGGCGTGCGTCGGCGCATTTTTCTGCAATCGTCTTGTCGGTCATGCGTCTGGTTATACCGTGGTTTTGGGTCCGGGCCGAGGGCGAGGATTTGCGGTGCGGGCGAAGGCAGTCCGGCTGACGAATGGTCGTGAACCTGTTAGTCTGGCAAAAAGTTTTCAACCAACCGGCTCAACGATGACTGCTTCCGATTTGCCCCTGCCAAAAGCGCCTCGCCGGGCCGAAGCCGGCAGATCAAAAGTTGCTGAAACCAATGAAGAATGCATTCTGGTGTTGCAAGGCGGCGGCGCGCTCGGCGCTTACCAGGCGGGTGTTTTTGAAACGCTGTGCGCGATGTACCACGAACCGACCTGGGTCGCGGGCATCTCTATCGGCGCCATCAATGCGGCGCTGATTGCAGGCAACCCGCCCGAGCTGCGCGTGGCGCGGCTGCGCGAGTTCTGGCGGCTCTTGACTTCGGGTTGGCCCCTGTCCGGCCTGGCCGCGTCGGCCTGCGTGCGGGAAAGTCAGAATGAGGCCAGCGCAGCGCAGGTGGTGCTGTTGGGTGTGCCCGGTTTTTTTGCACCGCGCATGCCGCCAGCGGTCTGGCAAGCGCCGGGCTCGCCGGGGGCGACCAGCTACTACGACACCGCCCCGCTTCGCCACACGCTGGAACGCCTGGTGGACTTCGACCTGCTCAATTCGGGCGGGGTGCGGCTGTCGGTTGGCGCTGTCAACGTGCGCAGCGGTAATTTCGCGTATTTTGATTCGGCGAAACAGCGCATCGATGTACGTCACATCATGGCCAGCGGCGCGCTGCCACCAGGTTTTGCGCCAGTGGAAATTGATGGCGAACACTATTGGGACGGCGGCCTGGTCTCGAACACGCCGCTGCAGTACGTACTCGACCTGCCGGGCAAGCAGCGACGGACGGTTTTTCAGGTGGATTTGTTTGCGGCGCGCGGGTCGCTACCGACGACGCTGGCCGAAGTCGGTGAACGCGAAAAAGACATTCGCTTTTCAAGCCGCACCCGGCTGGGCACCACCAACGAGCTGGACCGGCAGGTCATGGCGCAAGCTGCGCAGCGCCTGATTGCCAGGCTGCCGCCGTCACTTAAAAATGATCCCGACGTGCGCGCGTTGTCGCAGATGCGCAGCGAAAGCGCGGTCGATGTGGTGCATCTGATCTACCGCAGCAAGCATTACGAGAGCCAGTCAAAAGACTACGAGTTTTCGCGTCTGTCGATGCAGGAGCACTGGGCCGCCGGCAGCGCCGACATGGCGCATACGCTGCTTGACCCGCGCTGGATTCATCGCCCCCATACGGGCAGCGGCGTACACGTGTTCGACCTGAGCGAAGGCAGCCCGTCCTGTGCGAAAACCCTCACAACGCCCAGCGCCTGATTTGGGCAGCCGGGCAGGGCGTAACGGGCGCTGCACTACCATTGCCTCATCGACCTCTTTTTCAATCCATTGATCCGAAAGCACCGCCATGAAACTCCACCACAAAGTCTGCATCGTCACCGGCGCCGCCAGCGGTATCGGCAAGGAAATCGCGCTGACCTTTGCGCGTGAAGGCGGCAAGGTGGTCATTGCCGACATGAACAAGACGGCTGCGCAGGCCGCTGCCGATGAAATCATTTTGGCGGGCGGCGCGGCGATGGCGGTGGTGATGGATGTGACGAGCGAAGAGCAGGTCAATGCGGCCGTGGCCGAGGTGGTTGCGGCCTATGGCGGCGTCGATGTGCTGGTCAGCAACGCGGGCATCCAGATCGTGCATCCAGTCGAGGAATTTCCGTTTGCCGACTGGAAAAAAATGCTCGCCATTCACCTCGACGGCGCCTTCCTCACCACCAAGGCCTGCGTGCCGCACATGCAAAAGTCGGGCAAGGGCGGCAGCATCATCTACATGGGCTCGGTGCATTCGAAGGAAGCGTCGGTGCTGAAATCTGCCTACGTCACGGCCAAGCATGGCTTGATCGGGCTGTGCAAAACCGTGGCCAAGGAAGGCGGCAAACACGGCATCCGCGCCAACGTCATCTGCCCCGGCTTTGTGCGCACGCCGCTGGTCGAAAAACAGATTCCAGAACAGGCCGCCAAACTGAGCATCAGCGAAGCCGACGTGATCAAAAAAGTCATGCTGAAGGAAACCGTGGACGGCGAATTCACCACCGTGCAGGACGTGGCCGAAGTCGCCTTGCTGTTCGCCGGCTTTGGATCCAGCGCGTTGACAGGACAGTCGCTGGTGGTGAGCCACGGCTGGTTCATGCAGTAGGGCGCGGCGTTTGCCCGCAGCCTTTGCAGCGCGTCGTTTATGATAAAAAACCGCTCCAGCCCAGGTAGATCGTGCGCAAGCAGCTATTTAATTGATAGCGTCATGACATCTTCGGGTTGCGCGCTGGCTGGCTGCGCCAGCGGCGGCGCACATCAGTTTTGCTTCATGCCTGCCGCCAGCTGGGCAGCGTTGTGGCGCATCAGCTTGAGGTAACTGTCCGCCGGGCCGCCCGCCTTTGACAGCGCATCAACATACAGCGCAGGGCCTACGGTGACGCCGGCATCCTTGCTTAGTTGCGCCAGCAGTTTCGGGTTGCTCATGTTCTCGACAAACACCGCCTTGATCTTTTCTTTGTGAATCTGACGGATCAATTTCGCGACTTCTTTGGCGCTGGGTTCCGCCTCGGTCGACATGCCTTGCGGCGACAGAAACCGGATGCCGTAGTGCGCGCCGAAGTAGCCGAACGCGTCGTGTGAGGTGATGATCTTGCGCTTGTCTGCCGCAATGGCGGCAAAAGCTGTTTTTGATTCCTTGTCCAGCGCTTGCAGCTCCAGCCCGTAGGCTTCGCTTCTGGCCTGGTAGATGTCGGTGCCTGCGGGGTCGATTTGGCTCAGGGCGGCGGCGATGTTGCGCACGTAAAGCATCACATTCGTCGGGTCTTGCCAGGCATGCGGATCGGTTTCGGCTTTGTCCGCTTTGTCCGGCAGGGTGCGGGCCTTGATGCCCTGGCTGGCGACCACGCTTTGACCCTTGTAGCCAGCAGATTTCACCAATTTCTGCGCCCACGGCTCGAAGCCCAGGCCGTTGGTCACCAGCAGTTTGGTCAGCAGCAGGTTTTTGGCGTCTGCCGGCTTGGGCGCGAACACGTGCGCGTCTTCATCCGCTCCGACCAGCGTTGTCACGGTAACGCGGTTGCCGCCAACCACCTGCACCAGATCACCCAGAATACTGAAGCTCGCCATGACCGGCACTTTGTCAGCCGCAAGCGAGACCGTAGCGCCGGCGCACAAGGCCAGCGCCAGCAGCGGATTAATCAATTTTTGAAGCGGGAGTTTCATGACGCTAAGCCTTGGTTAAAACATCGAAATGACATCGAAATGGAAAACAGAAAACTCAGGCAACGCGGTGTTCACGGGCAAATTGGCGCGGCAACCAGCCGCCCGGCGAGACAAGCAGCGAGACGAAATAAAGCGCGCCGGCGCAGCCGATGATGGTGGCGCCCGATGGCGTGTCGAGGTGGTACGACAGCAGCAGCCCGAAGTAGCCCGCCAGCAGGGCCTGTACGCTGGCATTGGCCAGCTGGGCCGGCAGCGTGTCATGCCACAGCCTGCTTGACACCGCCGGAACCATCATCAGCCCGACCGCCATCAGCGTGCCCAGCGTCTGAAAACCGGCCACCAGATTGACCACTACCAGCACCAAAAAGCCTTGCTGCCACATCCAGCTTCGCCCGGTACGAGTGCCGCGTTGACTCGTGGCACTCAAGAAAACCGGATCAAAGCTTTCCAGCACCAGCCCGCGATACGCCGCCGCCAATATGAGCACGCTGACGCTGGCGACCGTGGCTACCAAAAGCAGTCCCGGCGTGTCCACGCCCAGCGCGCTGCCGAACAAAATATGCAATAAATCAAGCTGCGTGCCGTGGCTGGATATCAGCGTAACGCCAAGGGCCAGGGCCACGAGGTAGATCGCCGCCTGTCTGGCGTCTTCCTTCAGTGTGGTGGCGCGGCTGATGAGCCCGGCAATTGCGGCAACCACCATC
>JANLYY010000252.1:0-6205 GCA_031365885.1 Polaromonas sp.
CCAACGTGCCCGAATGGGGCGTGATCTCGATGTGGGACGTGGACACCATCTACAAGGTGCCGCGCATGCTGCACGAACAGGGTCTGGACGGGCTGATCTGCGACAAGCTACGCCTGAACACGCCGCCTGCCAAACTCCAGCGATGGGATGACCTGGTGTACGAAACAGAGCATCCAAAGGCCGAGGTCAACATCGCCATGGTCGGCAAGTATGTGGATTTAAGCGACAGCTACAAATCACTCAATGAAGCGCTTCGCCACGCCGGCATGAAAAATCATGCGAAAGTCATCATCGAATACGTTGATTCGGAAACCATCACCGCCGACAACGTATCCCGACTCGCCAAATTCGATGGCATTCTGGTGCCCGGCGGCTTTGGCGTGCGCGGTGTTGAAGGCAAAATTTGCGCCGCGCGGTTCGCCCGCGAAAGCAAGATTCCTTATCTGGGCATTTGCCTTGGCATGCAGGTAGCCACCATCGAATTCGCGCGCCATGTGGCCGGGCTTAAAGATGCGAACAGCACCGAATTCGACCCGCTGACGCCGCACCCGGTGATCGCCCTGATCACCGAATGGAAAGATGCCGACGGCACGATCAAAACGCGGCATGAAAAATCTGATCTGGGCGGCACCATGCGCCTGGGCTCACAGAGCTCTGACGTGACGCCGGGCACGCTGGCCCACAAGATTTACGGCGACGTGGTGGCCGAACGTCATCGCCATCGCTATGAGGCCAACGTCAATTACCTTGATGCGCTGCGCAAGTCGGGGCTGGTGATCTCTGCACTGACGCAGCGTGAACAGTTGACCGAAATTGTCGAGCTGCCGCAAGACGTTCACCCGTGGTTTATCGGCGTGCAGTTTCACCCTGAATTCAAATCGACGCCCTGGGCCGGGCACCCGCTTTTCAATGCCTATGTTGCGGCCGCGCTTGAGCAGCGCGCTACCGCCGGCCAGGATCAAAAAACGGTCACGAATCCTTTGAAGGCAGTGGCCTGACATGAAACTATGCGGATTTGAAATCGGCCTGAGGCAGCCGTTTTTTTTGATTGCCGGCCCGTGCGTGGTCGAGTCCGAACAGCTGCAGATGGACACAGCGGGTACGCTTAAAGAGATCACGGCGTCGCTCGGCATTCCGTTTATTTTCAAATCGAGCTATGACAAGGCCAATCGCTCCAGCGGCACCAGCTTTCGTGGCCCGGGCATGGACAAGGGTCTTGAAATTTTGGCCAAGGTCAAGCGGGATCTGAGTCTGCCCATCCTCACCGATGTGCATTCGGAAGCGCATATTGCAGCGGTCGCGAAGGTCGTTGACGTGCTGCAAACACCGGCCTTCCTGTGTCGCCAGACTGATTTCATTCACGCGGTGGCGCAATCCGGCTTGCCGGTGAATATCAAAAAGGGCCAGTTCCTCGCGCCCTGGGACATGACCAACGTGATCGACAAGGCGAGAGCAGCGGCGCGTGAAAAAGGCTTGAGCGAAGACCGCTTCATGGCCTGCGAGCGCGGCGTGAGTTTTGGCTATAACAATCTGGTGGCCGACATGACCAGCCTGGCCGAGATGCGCAACACTGGCGCGCCAGTAGTGTTTGACGTGACGCACTCGGTGCAAAAACCCGGCGGGCAAGGCACCAGCAGCGGCGGCGCGCGTGAGATGGTGCCGGTGCTGGCCCGGGCTGCGGTAGCAGTCGGCGTGGCAGGCCTGTTCATGGAAACCCATCCCGACCCGGCCAACGCGCTAAGCGACGGGCCGAATGCAGTACCGCTCAGGCACATGAAAGCCCTGCTGGAAACGCTTCTGGAACTGGATCGCGTGACCAAGAAAAACGGCTATCTCGAAAGCGCCTTTAACTAACCCTAACCGAAGGAGTCACCATGCCCTCTGCCTACATCCTCGTTGACTCACAAATCACCGACCCCGAGCAATTCAGACCATACGCATCGCTTGCCCCCGCCGTCGTGGCCGCAGCGGGCGGCGAATACCTGGCGCGGGGAGGCCGAAATGAAACGCTGGAGGGCGACTGGATGCCCACGCGGCTGACGGTGTTGCGTTTTCCGAGCTATGAAAAAGCCAAGGCTTTTTACGACAGCGCGTCGTATCAGGACGTGCGAAAAAAACGCGTCGGCGCCACGCAGCACTTCAACATGGTGCTGGTTGAAGGCATTTAAAAGCGTCTGATTTATCCTTGATTTTTTTGATTTGAGAAAGACTTAAATGAGTGCAATTGTTGATATCGTCGGCCGCGAAATTCTCGACAGCCGTGGCAACCCCACGGTTGAGTGCGATGTGCTGCTGGAGTCTGGCGTGATGGGCCGTGCGGCCGTGCCGTCTGGCGCTTCCACCGGTTCGCGCGAAGCCATCGAGCTGCGCGACGGCGACATGTCGCGCTACCTGGGCAAAGGTGTTCTCAAGGCGGTCGAATACATCAACACCGAAATCTCTGAAGCGGTGCTGGGGCTGGACGCCAGCGAGCAGGCTTTTCTTGACCGCACGCTGTGCGACCTCGACGGCACCGACAACAAATCGCGCCTGGGAGCCAATGCCACGCTGGCCGTCAGCATGGCGGTGGCGCGCGCAGCTGCCGAAGAAGCCGGCCTGCCGCTGTACCGTTATTTCGGCGGCAGTGGCGCCATGCAGATGCCGGTGCCGATGATGAACGTTATCAACGGCGGCGCACACGCCAACAACAACCTCGATCTGCAGGAATTGATGATCATTCCGGTGGGCGCGCCCAGCTTTCGTGAAGCCGTGCGCTACGGCGCCGAAGTGTTTCATGCGCTGAAAAAAATCATGCACGACAAGGGCATGAGCGTGGCCGTCGGCGACGAAGGCGGTTTTGCGCCCAACGTGACGAATCACGAAGCAGCCATCCAGATGATTCTGGAAGCCATCGACAAGGCCGGCTACGTGGCGGGTGAGCAGATCGCGCTCGGCCTCGATTGCGCTGCTTCGGAGTTCTACAAAGATGGCAAATATGTGCTCGGCGCCGAAGGCCTGAACCTGTCGGCCGAAGAATGGACCAACGTGCTGGCGACCTGGGTTGACAAGTACCCCATCATCAGCATCGAAGACGGCATGGCCGAAGGCGACTGGGACGGCTGGACGGTGCTGACGGAGCGCCTGGGTAAAAAGGTGCAGCTGGTCGGCGACGACCTGTTTGTCACCAACACTAAAATTTTCAAGGAAGGCATCGACAAGCGCATTGCCAATTCGATCCTGATCAAGATCAACCAGATCGGCACGCTGACTGAAACCTTCGCCGCCATCGAGATGGCCAAGCGTGCTGGCTACACTGCGGTTATCAGCCACCGCTCGGGTGAAACCGAAGACTCGACGATTGCCGACATTGCCGTCGGAACCAATGCGGGCCAGATCAAGACCGGTTCGCTGTCGCGTTCTGACCGCATGGCCAAATACAACCAGCTGCTGCGCATCGAAGAAGATCTGGGTGACATTGCGACCTACCCGGGCAAGGACGCTTTCTACAGCATGCGCTAGGCGCACTTCGTCCATCGGACCTGGCCCTGACACGCCTGAATCCCATGCAAAAACGCATCATCCCGGCCATCCTGATTGCGCTTTTGCTGGTCTTCCATGGGCAGCTCTGGATTGGCCGGGGCAGTGTGCCCAACGTACGTGACCTGCAGCACAAACTCGATCAGCAGCTGGTCAAAAACACCGATGCGCAGGCAGGCAACAACCAGCTCGCGGCCGAGGTGCGTGACCTGAAAGAAGGATTGGAAATGGTCGAGGAAAAAGCGCGCAGCGAGTTGGGCATGGTCAAACCCAACGAAATATTCGTTCAGATCACCAAGTGACTTGCCTGTCAGCCTGATTGATGGACAAATCGACCTCCAGCCCCGGTAATACTTGCGCAAGCCGCTATTGAAATAATAGCAACAAGCAGGTGACCAGGGGCTACTGTAGCGCTCCGGCCGGTGGCAGCTGGCTGCCCGGGCTGGTGAAAATCTGGGCTGCGTCGATCGGGTCAAAGTCGTACTGTGCGCCACAAAACTCACAGCCCACATTGACCTTGCCGCGTTCGGCAATGATGTCGTCGATCTCGCCGACGCCCAGGCTGCGCAGCATGTTGCTCACGCGCACGCGCGAACAGCTGCAGGCAAAAGTCGGTGTGGCCGGCTCAAACTGCAAAACCTTTTCTTCCCAGAACAAGCGGCGCAAAATCGTCTCGGCATCCAGCGTCAACAGCTCTTCGCGTTTCAGCGTGCCGGCCAGCATCGCAATGCGCTTGTAGTCTTCGTTCACCCCAATCTCGTCTTCATTCGCCTGACGGTCAATCTGCCCTTCAAGATTGCCCTGCCCCTGCACCGGCAGCCGCTGGATCAGCAGCCCCGCAGCCACCTGGCCGTCGGCCGCCAGAATCAGGCGCGTGTCGAGCTGCTCGCTTTGCAGCATGTAGTGCTCCAGCACGTCGCTCAGGTTTTCGAGTTTTTCATGCTGGTCGCCAAACAGTGGCACCACGCCCTGGTACGGCTGCTGGCCCGGGAACTTGTCTTTCGGGTCCAGCGTGATGGCGCAGCGCCCGAGATTGTTGACATTCACCAGCTGGCTCAGCGATGCGCCCGGTGTGATGGCGCCCGTCACGGTGGCTGTCGCGCGCAGACTTAAGTCAGGTTGCACTTCGGCGACAGCGAGCTTCACCGGACCATCGCCAAAAATCTGCAGGATCAGCGCACCGTTGAACTTGATGGTGCTCTGCATCAGCGCACCGGCGGCTGTCATCTCGCCCAGCATGTGCATCACCTCGACCGGATAGCCGCCCGCCGCTTGCCGCCGCTTGAGGATTTCCTGCCACGAATCGGTCAGGCGCACCAGCATGCCGCGAACCGGCAGGCCTTCGAAGATAAATTTGTACAGTTCTGACATGTCGATGAGTCCGATCAGGCAATTTTCTTCAAACCAGCCTGATAGCGCCGCGCGCTGTCGGCGTAGTGCTTCGCGCTATCTTCCAGGCCGGCGATCTGTTCGGGCGAAAGTTGGCGTACGGCTTTAGCCGGGCTGCCGAGAATCATCGTGCCGTCGGGAAATTCCTTGCCTTCAGTGACCAGCGCGCTGGCGCCTACCAGGCAGTTTTTGCCGATGCGCGCGCCGTTGAGCACCACCGCGCCGATGCCGATCAGGGAGCCGTCGCCCACCGTGCAGCCGTGCAGCATCACCTGGTGGCCGACGCTGACGTTATTGCCAATGACCAATGGCATGCCCGGGTCGGCGTGCAGTACGGCGTTGTCCTGGATGTTGGTGCCGCTTCCGATGGTGATGGTGTCGGTGTCGCCACGCGCTATCGCGCCAAACCAGACGCTGCTGCCCGGCCCCAAATGCACATTGCCGATGACCTGGGCGCTGTCTGCCACCCACGCTGATGGGTGAAGCTGGGGAATCAGATCGTCAAGTTGATAAAGAGCCATGAGTTTTTCAAACCGGTTGCGGTGGATGTCTGTGAGGGCCTGTCGGGGTGGGCTTCATTGTAGGTAGCCTGCCGCCCTCGCGTTGCTGCAGGCACGGCAGCGGATCGGGCAGCATCACCGACAATCGAACGATGACTTTCACACTCCCCGCCAACGAACTGCGCGCATGCGCCCTGCAAGCGCTGCTGGAGCCTGATCCACAACAAAAAGTGGCTCTAGCCCAGCAAATACATGCGCAAGCAGCTACTATTTTTATAGCACCTGATTTGCAGATTGAAGCACCCGCTGGCCTGCCCGGTTGCCCGGCGCGGCCTGAGCTCTGCTCGCATTTGCAAATCATCAAGCGCTCACCCTTTACCGCCCAAGGCCTTGCCGCGTTGCTGCATGCGGTCACCCATATCGAGTTCAACGCCATCAACCTCGCGCTCGATGCGGTCTGGCGCTTTCCGCACATGCCAACGGCCTACTACCTCGACTGGCTCACCGTGGCGCATGAAGAGGCGCATCACTTCAGTTTGCTGCGCACGCAGTTGCAGGCGATGGGTTATGACTACGGCGACTTCCCGGCGCACACCGGCCTGTGGGACATGACGGCGAAGACCGAAGGCGATGTGCTGGCGCGCATGGCGCTGGTGCCGCGCACGCTGGAAGCACGCGGCCTGGACGCCACGCCGCCGATGCAGGCCAAGCTGCGCAAGGTCGGCACGCCCGATGCGGCGCGTGCGGTTGATATTCTGGACATCATCCTGCGCGACGAGATTGGCCATGTCGCCATCGGC
>JANLYY010000021.1:0-13896 GCA_031365885.1 Polaromonas sp.
CCGGCGGGACGGTCACGCTGCACGGCCGGCGCGCTGTGCTCAAGTCGCCGGCCGAGGCGGCCGCCCAGGGCATCGGATACCTGTCCGAGGACCGCAAGCAGTTCGGCCTGCTGCTGTCGCAGACTGTGAACGCTAACATCGCGCTGAGCTCGCTGGCCCTCTGGCATCAGCCACGCCGAAGTCGAGCGTGACCTTGTCCAGAAACGGCGGCTCGGGCAGGTCAACGCCTTTGTCGCGGAAATAAGTAGCCACATCAAACACCAGTCGGTACGTGCCCGCCCGCAGGCTGGCGCTGTCGTAGAGCAGCCCATCCGGGGCGCGGCCATCGCTGTTGAGTGCAAAGCTTTTCACCAGCACCGCCTGCTGGTTCAGCATGGTGAAAAGCTGAACCTGCATGCCGCCTGCGGGCGTGCCGTGCATCGTGTCGAGTACGTGGGTGCTCAGGCTCATGGGGGCTCCTTGAATTCGAAAAGTGTAAGGGGTGACTGAGCTTGCAGCCTTGCGCCAGCCGGTAAGATCAACCAATGCATGCACGCGTTGCCCTGGCTTCAACACGGACCCGAACATGAGTGACGACCCGCCTTCAACACGCCCCTCTTACCCGCGCGACTTCGTTGGGTACGGCCGCCACCCGCCCCACGCAGAGTGGCCCGGAAAGGCGCGCATCGCGCTGCAGTTTGTACTGAACTACGAAGAAGGCGGCGAAAATTCGGTGCTGCATGGCGATGCCGGATCGGAACAGTTTTTATCCGAAATGTTCAATCCGCCCTCCTTCGCCGACCGGCATATGAGCATGGAAAGCATCTACGAATATGGCGCACGCGCGGGCGTTTGGCGCATTCTGCGCGAATTTGAAAAACGCCAGCTGCCATTGACGGTTTTCGGTGTCGGCATGGCCTTGCAGCGCCACCCGGACGTGTGCGCCGCCTTCGTCGAACTGGGCCATGAGATCGCCTGCCACGGCTGGCGCTGGATCAGCTACCAGCATGTCGATGAAGCGGTTGAGCGCGAGCACTTGCGCCTGGCGCTCGCTGCGATCAAGGCGCTGACCGGGCAGCGTCCGCTGGGCTGGTACACCGGCCGCGACAGCCCGAATACCCGGCGACTGGTGGCCGACGACGGCCAGCTTGACTACGACAGCGACTACTACGGCGACGACCTGCCCTTGTGGATGAACGTTGAGCGAACCGATGGCATCACCGTGCCGCGGCTGGTCGTTCCCTACACGCTCGATGCCAACGACATGCGGTTTGCATCGCCACAGGGCTTCGCGCAGGCCGATGATTTTTATATCTACCTGCGCGACAGCTTCGACGCGCTGTATGCCGAAGGCGACCCGGCTGGTCTGAATGCGCCAAAAATGATGAGCGTCGGCATGCACTGCCGCCTGCTCGGGCGGCCAGGCCGCATCACCGCGTTGCAACGTTTTCTGGATCATGTCGAAAAACATGATTACGTCTGGACCTGCCGCCGCATCGAGATTGCGCAGCACTGGCAGCACACACATCCCCATAAAGCATCCCCATGAAGCATACCCATGAAGCATTCCCATGACGCAAGGCCCTGTTGACCCGATGAAACTGACGCTTGAAACTCTCAACAGAGCCACTCGAAACGACGCCCTGCAACTGCTTGACGGCTTGTACGAGCATTCGCCGTGGATTGCCGACAAAGCCCTGGACGCGCGGCCCTTCCTTTCGCTGGCACAGCTGAAGCACGAGCTGACGCAGGTCGTTGACCGCGCCGGCAAAGACAAGCAGCTTGCGCTCATCCGCGCGCACCCCGAGCTTGCTGGCAAGGCCATGGTCAGTGATGCGCTGACGGCTGAATCCACCAGCGAGCAAAGCCGTGCCGGCCTCTCGCACTGCACCGCAGACGAATTTGCCAGCCTGCAGCAACTCAATAGCGACTACCACGCCCGGTTCGGCTTCCCCTTCATTTTGGCGGTGCGCGGCCCGCGCGGTAGCGGCTTGACCAGGCAGCAGATCATCGCCACGTTTGCCCGCCGGCTGCAAAACCATCCTGACTTTGAGCTGCAGGAATGCCTGCGGAATATTCACCGCGTGGTTGAGCTGCGCGTCAACGACAAGTTTGCTGCCGAGCCCACGCTGGGTAATGAAGTGTGGGACTGGCACGAAGCACTGGCGCAGTTCAGCGACCGGGAGTATCTGGGGAAAAACCAACTCACTGTTACTTACCTCACCGACGCGCATCGCGCCTGCGCTGCATCGATGGTTGGCACCATGAAAGACTGCGGTTTTGACGAGGTACACATCGACGCGGTGGGCAATGTAGTCGGTGTTTATCGCGCTGGCCCCCACCCCAACCCTCCCCCAGCGAGGGATGGAGTTAAAACTTTGCTGACCGGCAGCCACTACGACACCGTTCGCAACGGCGGCAAATACGACGGACGCCTTGGCATCTTTGTGCCCATGGCCTGCGTGCGTGAACTGCACCGGCAAGGCAAGCGCCTGCCGTTCAACATCGAGGTGGTCGGTTTTGCAGAAGAAGAAGGCCAGCGCTACAAGGCAACTTTTCTGGGCTCTAGCGCGCTAACCGGTAGCTTCAAGCCAGAGTGGCTGGCGCAGCAAGATGCACAAGGCGTGTCGATGCGTGAAGCAATGCAGTACGCGGGATTGCCGGCCACGCTGGAAGCGATCAACACACTGGTTCGCCATCCGGCTGACTACCTCGGCTTTGTCGAAGTCCACATTGAACAAGGGCCGATTCTTAACGCACGCCACTTGCCGCTGGGTGTGGTCACCTCGATCAACGGTAGCGTTCGATATATCGGCGAAGTCGTCGGCATGGCCAGCCACGCCGGCACCACGCCAATGGCCACGCGCCGCGATGCCGCCACAGCGGTTGCGGAAATTGGGTTGTACCTGGAAAAGCGCGCAAGCCAGGCAGATCATCTGGTGGGCACGATGGGCCTGCTGGCGGTGCCGGGCGGCTCCATCAATGTAGTGCCAGGACGCTGCCAGTTCAGCCTCGATATTCGCGCGACGCTTGATGCCGTGCGTGACGCCTGCGCGCGCGATGTCCTGAGCGAAATCAAACGCATCTGCGAACGGCGCGGCGTTTCGTACTCACTGGAACAAACGCTGCGCGTAGCTGCCGCCCCCAGTGCGCCCGAGTGGCAACGCCGCTGGAAAAACGCCGTGGCTGCCTGCGGGCTGCCGGTCTTTTGTATGCCCAGCGGCGCCGGGCACGACGCGATGAAGCTGCATGACATCATGCCGCAGGCGATGCTGTTTGTGCGCGGTGAAAACGCCGGCATCAGCCACAACCCGCTTGAAAGCACAACGGCCGACGACATCGCGCTGGCGATTGAGGCTTTCCGTCATCTGCTCACCGACCTTGCAGACCACCCTTGATGCCGACCACCGACCGCTATCAGGAACTCGACGCCTGGATTGACGCTCACTTCGACGAAGAAGTGCAGTTTCTGCAGGAACTGATTCGCGTGCCGACAGACACGCCACCGGGCAACAACGCGCCGCATGCCGAACGCACGGCGGAATTGCTCACGGCCTTTGGATTCGACGCTGAAAAGCACGCGGTGCCGCCGGCTGAAGTTCACGCGCAGGGCATGCAGTCGATCACCAACTTGATCATCAGACGGCGGTATGGCGACGGTTTGACCATCGCCCTCAACGCGCACGGCGACGTGGTGCCCCCAGGCGAGGGCTGGACCACCGACCCCTACGGTGGCGAAGTCAAAGACGGCAACATTTATGGCCGCGCATCAGCCGTCAGCAAATCAGACTTTGCCAGCTTCACGTTTGCCGTCAGGGCGCTTGAGTCGTTGCAGACCCCGCTAGCCCTACTCAGTGGCAGCGTTGAACTGCACTTTACCTACGACGAAGAGTTCGGCGGCGAGCTGGGCCCGGGCTGGCTGTTAAAAAACAAGTTGACGAAACCCGACCTGCTGATCGCGGCCGGGTTTTCGCATGAAGTCATCACCGCGCACAACGGCTGCCTGCAACTGGAAGTGACCGTGGTCGGCAAGATGGCCCATGCTGCAATTCCGCACACCGGCGTCGATGCGCTGCAGGCGGCCGTCGGAATCCTGAACGCGCTGTATGCGCAAAACGCGCTGTACCAGCAGATCACATCGAGCGTCAAAGGCATCGGTCATCCGTATCTGAATGTCGGACGCATCGAGGGCGGCACCAACACCAATGTAGTTCCCGGCAAAGTCACATTCAAACTCGACCGCCGGATGATCCCGGAAGAAAATCCGGAAACGGTTGAGGCGACTATCCGCCAGCTAATTGCCGAAGCGGCCAGGCCCTTCGCAGGTATTTCAGTTGAAATCAAACGGCTGTTGATGGCGCGCGCCCTGCGCCCGCTATCCGGCACCCAGGCCCTGGTCAATGCCATCCAGACGCACGGAAAAATTGTCTTCGGCGAAGACATTCCCGCCATGGGCACGCCGCTGTACACCGACGTTCGGCTCTATGCCGAAGCGGGCATACCCGGCGTGATCTACGGCGCCGGGCCACGGTCTGTGCTCGAATCGCATGCCAAGCGCGCTGACGAACGACTAGCGCTCGATGACCTGCGCGGCGCGACGAAAGTGATTGCGCGCACGCTGCTTGATTTGCTGTCGGTCCCAAACGCAAGCGCATCATGAAAACGGCGCCACGACGCGCCTGCACGGGGGTTTTGTACCCAGTCGGGTTTGACCGCCGAGCCGAGAAGCGTTTTGTTGCTGCTATGCTTTCAATAGCTGTCTACTCACGCGTTACCTGGGCTACTGGCACTTTTTACTAATAATAGTCAACCAAACATCGGCAGCGTAGCAAAATCGCCCGACAACAGCGCACGGCTCTCCTGATACCCGAACCAGCCTTCAATCAGGCTGGCATAGACGCGGCGAAAATCTGTCGTGTGCGCCACATTGCCGTCGGCGTCCAGCTCGGTGAGGCTAGGCGGCTTGCCATAATGCCCGCCCTTGACTGGCTTGCCGACCACGTACATCTGGTTGGCCGTGCCATGGTCGGTGCCCAGACTGGTGTTCTCTGCAGCGCGCCGTCCAAACTCGGAAAACACCAGCACCGTCACATCGTCGGCGCGGCCGATGCGCTCCATGTCCTGCATGAATCCGGACACGGCATCGGACACATAAGTCAGCAAGCGCTGGTGCTGTTCGCCCTGCTGAACATGGGTGTCAAACGCATTGTGTCGATACGCGGTGTAGTAGATCCGGGTCGGCAAGTCGGCTGCGATCATCGCGGCGACCTTGGGCAGGTCAACCGAGATGAGGCCGTAATCGACCGGAGTTTTGTAGTTGGCCCATGCAGTGCGTACGAGCTGCGATGCGTCGCGCGCGCTGGCGGCGATGCCGTCAAGATAGCGTTGTGATGCATTGCCTGCCGCCGCGTCCATAGCGACCCCTTGCGGCGCAAGATCCAGCAGCGGGCGGCTCTGGTACAGGCCCTTGCGCCTGAATTTTTCGGGGTCGTCAAACACGACGGGAACATGGCGCGCGGCACGCACGGCGAGCGACTGGCGTTCGTCAATGTTGACCAGAAAATTCGCGGTCAGGGCCGGATCAATCGCGTCGGCCAGACGCCCCAGCCAGCCATAGGGCTCACCGGTGTTGGGCGCGCCGGTGTGCCAGTAGCCCATCGAGGTGAAATGCGAAAACGACGGTTGCGCGTAGCCGCAGCCATGCACGATGGCCATCTTGCCCTCTTTATAGAGACGCTCAAAGCCAGCCATGCCGGGGTTGAACCCGTATTGGTCGTCGATCTTGCGCAGCCTGGCCGGGCGTATGCCAATCTTGGGCCGCAGCCGGTAATACGCGTCGTCCGCATAGGGCACCAGCGTGTTGAAGCCATCGTTGGCGCCGGACAGTTCCAGCACCACCAAAATACGCTTGGACATGTCGCGCGCTGCATGCGCTTTTGATAAGGGCAAGCCCGCAGCTATGCCGGACATGGCCTGCAGCAGGCTGCGTCGGGAGAGGCCAGGGTGATTGAATCCAGGGTGATTGTTTTCAGCCATTTTTGTTATCCAAGTTCGTCATCCCAATTGGTAAGCTGGCAGCGACAAGATCACATGCAACGCATTGCGCAGCGCGTCTTCCATGTAGCTGTCGGCATGTGTCAGGTCTGGTGTGCCAAGGTCGGCTTCCAGCAGCGCGATGATTTTCAGGCGGGTGTCGGTGGGGATAGTCGTGGACAAAAAGCGCGCCAGCAAATGGTCAACCGCGGCTTGCGTGGTCTTGCTGCCGGCTGCGCGCACCATGGCAGAGACATCGAGCTGAGCGAAGGTGCGCGGGATCGGTTTTACTTTTTCGATGGCCTTGCGCCACGCGTGGTAGCTTGCCAGCCGGGTATTGAATTCTTCATCACGGTCGGCCTGCATCGACATGGGCGCAGCGTCCATTGCGGTAGTGTCCTTGCCTTCAGGCTTGGTGGCGGTGATGACGTCTTGCCCCATCGCGAGCTTGTCGGCCACCGGCACGATCAAAAGGCGCGGAGGGGGCACGCGATCCGTCGGCACAAAATCGATGGGCGGGAACATCGTGTCATAGACAAAATTGCCGCGTGCAAACAAAAGCCCCGGCGTGATCCAGCTCGTGCCATGGGCCCAGCCGGCTACGTTGGGCGGAAACATCAGCTTTTGTCCGAGCGATTCTGTCTGGTCATTGAAGTCGGGGATGCCGGGCACCGCCCGCAGGCCCATCTTGCGATAGGTGGAGATCACCAGCTCGACCGGTGGCTTGATGCGCGTGGCCACCGATGCATCGCTGTAAAAATCCCGCGAGCTAAAGAGCGTTTCAAGAAAAGGCGCGACTTCATATTTGGATGCGCGCAGCAACTCGCCGAGGCGCACCTGCAGCGGCGTTGACAATTCTTCGCGCACAAAATAGCGGTACAGTTTGGCCGCGATAAATTCGGCCGTTACCGGTTGCGCCAACAAAATATCAATTGCCTGCACACCGTCAAAATTTCCCTTGCGACCGAGCAGGGTCTTGTCGGCATTGTCATGCTGCGCGGGGTTGACGACGAACTCCAGTCCGGCGTAGTTCCAGCCGGTAAAAGCGCGCGCAGCTTCGCGGATGTCCTGCTCGCTGTAGTTACCCACACCCATGGTGAACAGCTCCATGATCTCGCGCGCAAAATTCTCGTTCGGTGCGCCTTTGACATTCACGGCTGCATCGAGATATTCAAGCATGGCCGGGTCTTGCGCGACGGCGATCAACAGCGTTCGGAAATTGCCGGTCGCCTGCGCGCGAAGCAGCTCGTTTTGCTTGTGCATCTTGCGGTAGTCGCGGACTTTTTCTTCGCTGGTGGCAAAGTGGCCGTGCCAGAACAAAGTCATTTTTTCTTCCAGCGGACGCTGGCTTGTCAGCATGCGGTTAGCCCACCAGTAGCTGAGGCGGTGCGTCTCTAATTGGCTGGCGCGCCGCCAATATAAAAAACGATCGGCGACTTGTTGCATGCGGCGGTTGCCGGCTGGCTTGACCTTCACGCCCAGGGCCTCGCCAGTGTCGCGGGCCTGATTGGTAGCCGCCGGACGCGAGCTGGCGAACGGCTCCAACCCCGCGTCGTGTACGCCGGACGGATCAAACGGCGGCAAGGGGTTGGCCATGCGCTGGTAGCGCACCAGCGACTGCACGGCCTGGCGCGAAGACATCGCAGCGAGGCGGGTGACTTCGGCTGGCGTGCCGCCAAAGCCGGCGCGTTCGAGCAAATGGGCAGCACGGTCCTGGCTCCAGTCGCCCGCGGCGATGGGCTGCAGGTCGTCCTGCCAATTGGCGGGTGCGGCATGCGCGCTCAAGGCGGCGATGCTGAGTGCGAATGATGCGAGAACCTGTCGATAACGATTCGTCTTGGGATGGCGTGTCATGGCGTCGGTCTCCAGTTAATTTACTTTACCAGCGCCTGTTCTCACAGTCGCTCTTCCCTGATTCTTAAGCATCAAACAAGCCTCAAGCCCAGGTATTACGTGCGCAAGCAGCTCCTGTTTTTATAGCAATCAGGCTACAAAAACCGCTCCAGCAATTTGCGCGAGGCGCGGTCCAGCGCCGTCATGTCGCGCACGATGTACTGCACCCCTTCGCTGCTCGCGATCAGCAGCGCGTTGCGGCCCAGGCGGCGAATGTCTTCTTCGCCCTTCAGGATAAAAGACGTCACGCCACGGTCTGTTTCTACCGTCCAGATGCTGGGTGTGCCGAAGGTTGACACGCTCTGCAGGCGCGATATCTCAGGGACGAAATCGCGCAGGGCCAGTTCTTCTTCAAGCAGCGTTCGCATGGCCAGCGGCAAGGCCTGTAAATGTTCAATCCACGCCAGCTCATGGCCTTCGTAGGCACCACAGCGAGCGCGATGCCCGCCGCGAATGAAGGCATCCGTTACCTGCTGATCTCGGCAGGTCATCGATGCTGATGGGCCTGGCGTTCAGCGGTCTGGCGGTGGTGGGCGCGATGGCGATGTTGCTGTATGAGCTGTTCAACACCATCGAAAAGAACACGACGGCATGGGCGCATCGGGGGTTGCAGGATTGATGACGCTTTGAATGCGCCGCAAAGGCTGGAAGATCGAAATCTTCGATAAAAAAGGCCGTCAACCGATGTAATACGTGCGCGAGCAGCTCCTGTTTTTCTAGCGCTAAGTCGCTCGAAACAGGATGTAAAAAGTATGATTGCAAGACCTGTCCCTTGCTTCCTGCTTGCTTCCTGCTTCTGTAGGCGGTTGAGGAAAGACATGAAACTATGATGGGACGACATGGGCTGGACATTTCCGTCGCAGAAAACCCGGTCACGCACTGAAAACTGTATGAAAAACTCCCTCTGGACTTGTATTCTTATCACTATTTTCTTAGCAGGGTGTGGCGGAGGCGGAGGTAACCCGGGTACGTGTTCCGGTAGCGCAATATACTGCGCCGAAAATGCTGCTGGCTCTGGAAGTGCAGCTACTCCTGGAACAATCGGCGGTTCAACATCCACTGATTTATTTACGAAGTCGGGATCTGGAGACGCCGTTTTCGATATACCGGCACGCGTCACTAGGATTCGCATTCAAGGAACCTTTAACGGCGCGACTTCCAACTTTATTGTCAAAGTTGCGGGCTCGAATATCGTGAACGTGATCATTGGTACTTCCAAGAACCCAGTCGCGTTCGATGGTACCTATGTGTTGGTCGGTGGAGGCACGGTGGAGATCACGAGTTCTACCGGAGTTTCGTGGACGTTCACAGAAGTTACAGCCAACAATAGTCCAGCACCCGCCGGCTTGTTTACGAAGTCGGGCTCTGGGGATACCGTTTTCGATATACCGGCCCGCGTTACCAGGATTCGCGTTCAAGGGACCTTTACCGGCGCGACTTCCAACTTTATTGTCAAAGTTGCGGGTTCGAATATCGTGAACGTGATCATTGGAACTTCCAGTGACCCTGTCGCGCTCGATGGGACTTATGCCTTGGTCGGCGGTGGTACTGTTGAGATCACGAGTTCTAGCGGAGTCTTGTGGACGTTCACAGAAGTTCAGTGACGTCCTTTTCTGCTGGATATGCCGCATTCGGTCCACAGTTAACTGCGATTTACATCCTGAATGTGCAGCTGAGTACACGCGGTGGCGTGGGCGGCTCCCGTTTAGTTTTAGAAGGAGGAAATGAATCTTGAAAATTGCAATCCTTTGGGCGGCACTACTGTTGCCATTCTTGCCCGCATGGGCTGTCAATAAGTGCACCGGCGCGGATGGCAAAGTGGCCTTTCAAGATGCGCCGTGCATGGGTAGGGGCGAGACTCTGAATATTCGTTCGGCCCCGGGCAAGACAGGCACAGCAGAAAGCACTGCCCCCGACTGGAAGGCTAAAGCGGCTGAATCAGACAAGCGATCTGAAATTTACGCTGCAATTGAGAGGCGTGAAGCGGTGATCGGCATGACACTTGAGCAACTTCAGCAGGCGATGGGACTACCCAACCGGCTGAATACGGGTGACTATCAAAGCGGTAGCAAGGATCAGCGTATTTACGACCGTAACGGTCGCACCTGGTACGTATATACGGCAGGTAATTTAGTGACTACCGTGCAAACATCTGCAACGGTTGGCGCTGCGATTAAGCCCACAGTTTGCCCTGGCCCACTTGAGATTCGGAACGCGGAAACCAGCGCATCAAGCATCACGCTGAGCGACGGTGTGCGGGTCGAGATGTTGCGGCAGATTCGCGAGATGAAGAATTGCGGGCGATAGCCGCTGCGCCACAAGCCCCGAGGTAAAGTCTCAATACTGTTCGGTTAGGCACAAAATCCGTTCGGGCTGAGGTATCGAAGCCGGGAAATGCCCTTCGATACCTCAGGGCGAACGGGTTTAAACGAACAGTATTGGGTAACGTCTTGCATTCATACTTTTTCAGTGCGAAAGTTGAGGCAGACAAAGTCATCACACTCGTTTTCATCAATCTTCAAGCATCAAATTAGCCACCAGCCCAGGTAAATCAAGCGTAAACAGCTATGAAAGTAATAGCAGCAGTCGTTCCTACACTAACCGCCAGGCTGGCTAAATGAACACGCCAAACCGTCTAAGCCAGCTCGGCAGAGTCACCAAACAGTTGGGTGCCAAGTAGAACGCCATGTAGCGCGCGCCGACCAAATGCTCCAGGGTATTGCTAAGACCTGTTCCGGCAGCGCACCACCTACCGGTCAACGCATCAACCCGGCTCCTGAGTTTTCAAAAGGCGCAGGTTGGCCAGCAATGTCGGAATGTCGGTCTGCACAATGCTCCACAGCACGTCATCGTCTATTCCGAGGTAGCCGTGAATCAACTGGTTCCGGGTGGCGATGATCATGCGCCAAGGAATCTCTGGATGGCTCCGTCGAACAGATTCGGGTACGTGGGTGGCGGCCTCGCCGACTAGTTCGATATTGCGCACGGTGGCGTCGTAGCGCATGGCATCGACGGGGAATTCTGTTCTGCCCGTTCCCTGTGTGAACGACAGAATGCGTTCACAAAAACCAATCATGTCACTAACATAAAACCGCCATTCGCGCGGTGATACCCCTTCAGACACGCACGGCCTCGCGCTCTACATAGGGGCGAATTTCCCTTCGAAGTGCCTTCTGCGTGACCAAATCAACGGCGCAGCCGAGCACGTCTTCCAGGTAGAACAGGACACCGAAATACTGCGCCGACGAAGCCGGACCATCGAAGCCGACCAGAACATCAATATCGCTGCCTTGATGGGCCGCATCGCGTGCGGTGGAGCCGAACAAGGCCAATTGGGCCACGCCAAAGCGGCTGACCAACACGGGTTTGTGGGCTGCAAGCAGCTGTAGAGCGGTCTGGCGATCCATATTTCCAGTATAGCGACGCAGGTCAAAAATCAAGCGGCTTTGCCTGCTGGTACTTGATAGCCAATGCCGATGTCGATGGCTCAAAGGCCGAAGGAGGAGAAAGCGCTGGATCACCTATAAAAAGTCCCATAGCCCAGGTAGTACCTTCGCAAGCAGCTCCTGTTTTTATAGCAATCAGACTACAGAAACCGCTCCAGCAATTTGCGCGAGGCGCGGTCCAGCGCGGTCATGTCGCGCACGCTGTACTGCACGCCTTCGCTGCCGGCGATCAGCAGCGCGTTGCGGCCCAGGCGGCGAATGTCTTCTTCGCCCTTCAGGATGAACGACGTCACGCCGCGGTCTGTTTCTACCGTCCAGATGCTGGGTGTGCCGAAGGTTGACACGCTCTGCAGGCGCAATATTTCGGGGACGAAATCGCGCAGTGAAAGTTCTTCCTGCAGCAGTACACGCATCGCTGTCGGCAGTTCCTGCAATTGCTCTATCCACGCCAGCTCATGGCCTTCAGTGCTGACGAGTGAAATACCTTCGTCGGGCGCCGCCAAGGGAAAGGCGCGCACGGGCACGACGCCGACATGCGCGTCGCCTTCAGCATCAATTAGCACGAGTTGGCCATTCTGCTGCCGCTGCAATTGAAACAACACGGCGGTCATCGTTTTGCCTTGCTCCATATTCATGGGTTACCTGCCTGTTGCGCGGCGTGCTGCGCCATGTGCGATAGCTGCGATGCCACCAACGCAATCTGCGTTTGCCGGCTGTCTTCCTGCTCAGCGCCGTCCTCACTATCGACCTGCCGCGCCTGCGCTTCATAGAGCCGCCAATAGGCGCCCTGCTTGGCCATCAGTTCATCGTGCGGGCCGACCTCAACCACCTGCCCACGGTCCATCACGACCAGCCGATCCGCCTTGCGCAAGGTTGACAGGCGGTGCGCAATCGCAATCGTGGTGCGGCCCTGCACCAGGTTGTCGAGCGCACGCTGGATTTCCTTTTCGGTTTCGGTATCGACCGAGGACGTGGCCTCGTCAAGAATCAAGATGCGAGGGTTGATCAGCAATGCGCGGGCAATCGATATGCGCTGGCGCTCGCCACCCGACAGGCCCTGGCCGCGTTCACCGACCAGCGAGTCATAGCCCTGCGGCAGCCGCAAAATAAATTCATGCGCATGGGCGGCGCGCGCGGCGCCGACGATATCAAAGCGCGTCGCACCGGGTTTGCCGTAGGCGATGTTTTCGGCAATCGTGCCGAAGAACAAAAATGGTTCCTGCAGCACAAGGCCGATGTTGCGCCGGTAGTCGGCCACGCTGAAGCGGCGGATGTCGGTGCCGTCTATTTGAATAGAGCCGTCCGACACGTCGTAGAAGCGGCAGATCAGATTGACCAGCGTGCTTTTTCCGGAACCGCTGTGGCCGACCAGGCCGATCATCTCGCCGGGTTCGATCTGCAGGTCAAGCCCGCGAATGACGGAGCGGTTGCCATAGCGGAAGCCCAACCCCTTCATCTCGATGCGCCCTTGCAGCGCGGCAATTTTCACCGGCTGCGCCGGCTCGGGCACGTTCGAGACATGGTCAAGGATATCGAAAATGCGCTTGGCGCCCGACGCGGCTTTTTGCGTCACTGAGACGATCCGGCTCATCGAATCAAGCCGGCCATAAAAGCGGCCGATGTAGGCGATGAAAGCCGTCAGCACACCGACGGTAATCTGCTGCCGCGCAATCAGCCAGATGCCGAAGGCCCACACCACCAGCAAACCGATTTCGGTCAGCAGCGACACCGACGGCGTGAACAGCGACCAGGTCTTGTTGAGCTTGTCATTGACGACCAGGTTGTGGTGGTTGACTTCACGAAAGCGCTGCGCTTCGCGCTTTTCCTGCGCAAAGGCCTTGACCACGCGAATGCCGGGAATCGTGTCGGCCAGCACATTGGTCACATCGGACCAGACGCGGTCGATTTTTTCAAAACCGGTGCGCAATTTGTCACGCACCACATGAATCATCCAGGCGATGAACGGCAGCGGCAGCAAGGTGACCAGCGCCAGATACGGGTTGACTGAAAACAGGATCACGGCCGTCATCACGATCATCAGCACATCAGTGGCAAAGTCCAGCGCATGCAGTGACAGGAAGACGCAGATGCGGTCGGTCTCCGAGCCAATGCGGGACATCAAGTCGCCGGTGCGTTTGCCGCCGAAATAGTCCAGCGACAAGTCCAGCAAATGGTCGAAAGTGGCGGTGCGCAGGTCGGCGCCTATACGTTCAGACACCAGCGCCAGCAGGTAGGTACGGGCCCAGTTCAGCGCCCAGCCCAGCACCGCAGCCGCCAGCAGCCCGCCCAACAGCCCCGCTACTTTGGACGTTTCGATCTGCTGGCCGTTCTGGAACGGAATCAGGATGTCGTCCATCAACGGAATCGTCAGGTAGGGCGGCACCAGCGTCGCGGCCGTTGAGGCCAGCGTCAGCAAAAAACCGGCCAGCAGCTGCCACCGATAAGGGTGCGCAAATCGCCACAAACGAAGCAGCACCCAGGTCGATGGCGGCGTGTGCAGTTCGCGCGCGCAGGCGGGGCATTCTTCGCTGTCGGGCGGCAGTGG
>JANLYY010000035.1:0-4522 GCA_031365885.1 Polaromonas sp.
CCGACTGGGCAAGGAAGACCTGTTCCAGTCCCAGCACGTGCTGACACCCACGCGCGGCATTGCGCTGTTCATCAACGCCTTCAATTTCCCGAGCTGGGGCCTGTGGGAAAAGGCAGCGCCGGCACTGCTGTCTGGCGTGCCGGTGATCGTCAAGCCAGCCACGGCCACCGCCTGGCTGACCCAGCGCATGGTGCATGACGTGGTTGACGCGGGTATCTTCCCACCAGGCGCCCTGTCGGTGGTGTGTGGCAGCTCGGCCGGATTGATGGACGCGCTGCAGCCCTTTGATGTGGTGTCATTCACCGGCTCAGCCGAAACAGCGGCCGTGATTCGCTCGCACCCCGCTGTAACGCAGCGCTCCGTGCGCGTCAACATTGAAGCCGACAGTCTCAACTCGGCGCTGCTGCTGCCCGGCGAAGCCGCCGGCAGCGCTGCCTTCGATTTGCTGGTCAGGGAAGTAGCGCGCGAAATGACGGTCAAATCAGGTCAGAAATGCACCGCGATTCGCCGGGTTTTTGTGCCCGAGGACTTGTATGGACCCGTGGCCGAGGCGATTGCCGCGCGCCTGGCCAAAACCGTGGTGGGCAACCCGCGCCATGAAGCCGTTCGAATGGGCGCACTGGCCAACCGCGCGCAACTGGCAAGCGTCCGCGAAGGCCTGGCCCACCTGCAAACGCAAGCTGAACTACTGCACGATGGCCGGACGCACGCGCTGGTGGATGCCGACCCCGCCGTGGCTTGCTGCGTCGGGCCCACGCTGTTGGGCGCGCGTGATGCCGATGCAGCTGACCGCCTCCACGACACCGAAGTTTTTGGTCCGGTGGCCACACTGATGCCCTATCGCCATTCCGCAGGCGATATGGCCCACGCGCTCGCACTGGTGCGCCGGGGCCAGGGCTCGCTGGTGACCTCGCTTTACGGAAGCGACCCGGCTGCGCTCGCAGCCACCGCGCTGGAACTGGCCGACAGCCATGGCCGCGTGCATGTGATCTCGCCTGATGTGGCGCAACTGCACACCGGCCATGGCAATGTGATGCCGCAGTCGCTGCACGGTGGCCCGGGTCGCGCGGGTGGTGGTGAAGAATTAGGCGGCGTCCGTGCGCTTAATTTTTACCACCGCCGCAGTGCTGTGCAAGCCAGCACCGCCGTGCTTGCAGCCTTTTAAGCACCACCCGACTGACCTGAAAAAATCAAGGAGACAAACTTGACCGCCACTATCCCAGTCGCGCCGCCCGGCGCCCGCTTTAACTTTGCCCAACACCTGATTGGCCGCAACCTGGCCCGTCCGGCCAAGGCCGCCTACATTGACGACCAAGGCAGCCTGAGCTATGGCGACTTGGCCGAGCGCATTCGCCGTTTGGCTGCCGCATTGCTGGCATCAGGCGTGCGCCCCGAGGAGCGCGTGCTTTTGCTAATGTACGACTGCAGCGACTGGCCGGTGAGTTTTCTGGGCGCCATGTATGCCGGTATCGTGCCGGTGGCCGTCAACACACTGCTCACCGCCGACGACTATGCCTATATGCTGCAACACAGCCGGGCGCAGGCGGCCATCGTGTCCGAGGCCTTGCTTCCCACACTGCAGGCAGCCATGGGCCAAGGAGGCCACGAGGTCAAGACCGTGATCGTCTCACGTCCGGACGCGGCTTTGCCCGGGGACGCCGTGGCACTTGACACCTTGATAGCACAACATGCGCCACTGGCAGAACCGGCGGACACCAGTCCTGACGATCCCGGCTTCTGGCTCTATTCCTCCGGCTCCACCGGCAGGCCCAAAGGCACGCTGCACAGCCATGGCAATCCTTACTGGACCGCCGAACTCTATGGCACGCTGCTGCTCGGCCTCACCGAGCATGATGTCTGCTTCTCGGCAGCCAAGCTCTTCTTTGCCTACGGCCTGGGCAATGCGTTGAGTTTCCCCTTGAGCGTGGGCGCCACCACGATCCTGATGGCAGAGCGGCCAACACCCGATGCGACCTTCAAGCGCTGGCTGGGCGAAGTAGGCGGCACGCGCCCAACAGTATTCTTCGGTGCGCCCACCGGTTTTGCCGGCATGCTGGCCTCACCGGGCTTGCCCTCCAAAAAAGACATCGCATTGCGGCTGGTTTCATCCGCTGGCGAAGCCTTGCCCAGTGAACTGGGTGAGCGATTCACGGCCCATTTTGGTGTCGAGATCATCGACGGCATAGGTTCAACCGAAATGCTTCACGTTTACCTGTCCAATCGCCCAGGCCAGGTGCGATACGGCACCACGGGCTGGCCCGTGCCAGGGTATGAAGTCGAGCTGCGAGACGACGACGGCCACCCCGTGCCTGACGGCAAAACCGGCGACCTTTACATCCAGGGCCCGAGCTCGGCACTCATGTACTGGGGCAACCGGGAAAAATCGCGCGAAACCTTTCAAGGTGCATGGACCAAGAGCGGTGACAAGTACGTACGCAACGCCGAAGGCACCTACACCTACTCTGGCCGTAGCGACGACATGCTCAAGGTCAGCGGTATTTATGTGTCGCCGTTTGAGGTCGAAGCCACACTGGTCCAACACCCGGCGGTTTTGGAGTGCGCCGTGATCGGCAAGGAAGACGAAGAAGGTTTGACCAAAACAAAAGCCTTTGTGGTTCTAAAGCCTGGCCATCAAGTCGATGAGGCCACGTTGAAGGCCTTTGTGAAAGAGCGGCTTGCGCCGTACAAGTATCCACGTTTCATCGAATTTTTGACCGAGTTGCCCAAGACTGCGACCGGAAAAATCCAGCGCTTTCGCTTGCGTGAGCAAGAACGCAAGGCATGAGACTTATCGAATTCACTTCCGTCGAATACGCCGCCATCAACTGGCAGGGCCGTCAGGTTCAGATTGAACACCAATGGATAAGTCCTGAGCGGCATGATCGTCCGTTGCTCGTGTATTTGCAAGAGGCTGAGTTGCCGTTCATCGCCTGCCCGATTCTCGCGGTGCAAGGCCAGGATGAGGAACACGGAACGCTAGAGCAAATTTACAGCATTGCTCGCAGCCTGCCACAAACGCAGGTGCTCAAGCTGGCCGCCTGCACGCATTCACCGCACCGAGATCAGCCTGCGGCGCTGATTAGCGCGGTCCAAGAATCCATTGATAACCACGCTTTCCCCGGTTCTTCTGCACCATCGTCCTGATCGGCCCCTTCCCTAACGGAGACATTTCCATGAGAAAAATTTCGCCCTCTTTCTTCTTGAGCCTTTCTTGCGCCTTGCTCGCTACCTCAACCGCCCATGCGCAAAGCAGCGACAGCATAAAAGTCGGGCTGATGTTGCCCTATACCGGCACCTTTGCCCAACTCGGCGTGGCTATCGAAAACGGCTTCAAGCTGTTTGTGCAAGAACAAGGCGGCGCGCTCGCAGGCAAAAAGATCGAGTTCTTCAAAGTGGACGATGAGTCCGAACCATCCAAGGGCATCGAAAACGCCAACAAGCTGGTTCAGCGTGACAAGGTTGATGTGTTGATTGGCACTGTTCACTCCGGTGTCGCCATGGGCATGGCCAAGGTAGCCAGAGACACCAAAACACTGCTCATCATTCCAAATGCAGGTGCAGACGCGATCACGGGACAGCTGTGCGCGCCAAACATCTTTCGCACCTCATTCACGAATTGGCAACCAGCCTATGCCATGGGACTGGTGGCAGCCGAACTTGAACACAAGAGTGCCGTCACCATCACCTGGAAATATGCTGCTGGGGAGGAGTCGGTCAAGGGCTTCAAGGAAGGCTTTGAGGCCAAAGGCGGCAAAGTCACCAAGGAGCTAAGCGTGCCGTTCCCGACTATAGAGTTCCAGGCCTTGCTGGCCGAAATCGCTGCGGCGAAACCAGACGCCGTCTCACGTTTTTTGCCGGCGCTGGTGCCGTGAAGTTTGTCAAAGACTATGCCGCCGCTGGCCTTAAGGGCAAGATTCCTCTTTACGGCGCAGGCTTTTTGACAGATGGCACGCTGGATGCACAGGGCGACGCAGCTACAGGCCTGCTCACCACACTGCACTATGCTGATGGGCTCGGCATGCCGAAAGACCGCTCGTTCCGCCTGAGCTACGCAAAAACCTACAAGCTGCAACCCGATGTCTATGCGGTGCAGGGTTACGACACGGCGCAGTTGCTCGCTGCCGGACTGAAAGCCGCAGGTGGTGACTTCAGCAAACGCGAAGCGCTCATCAAGGGGATGGAGCAGGCCAAAATCGACAGCCCGCGTGGCGCCTTCACCCTGTCAAAAGCGCACAACCCAGTGCAAGACATCTACTTGCGCAAAGTTGAGAACAAAGAAAACAAAATGGTCAGCATCGCCGCCAAGGGCTTGGCCGATCCCGCACGCGGTTGCCGAATGTAATTTGACATGACGTTTGCCAACTTTTTAATACAGCTCTTGAACAGCGTGCAGTACGGCCTGCTGCTGTTCATGCTGGCGGCTGGCCTGACGCTGATTTTCGGCATCATGGGTGTGGTCAATCTGGCGCATGGCAGTTTTTATATGCTGGGCGCCTACCTGGCCTGGTCGCTCAGCGCGCTT
>JANLYY010000059.1:0-5658 GCA_031365885.1 Polaromonas sp.
ACACCGGCTAAGCTTTCGATTATATCGTGGGCGGACGGCCGACAGAGTGCGTCATCAGTCCGATTTAATCTTGAACGCCGGCAGCTTCTTGGTCACCGGCAGGTTCTTCAGCGTCGCGTAAACCGGCAAGCCGTTTTTATATTTCGGGTAGTCCTCGCCCTGAATCAGGGGCGTCAGGTAGCTCTTGCAAGGCTCGGTGATGCCGAAGCCGTCTTTGGTGATGAAGTTGCGTGGCATGAACTTTTCGACGTTGGCTACTTTGGAAAGCGGCGCCATGCCGATCTTGTATTTGTACGGTGAATCGCTGATGCGGTCGATGGTGGGCATGACGGCGTTGTGGCCCTTTAGTGCCAGCTCAACCCCTTTTTTGCCCAGCTCATAGGCTTGCTTCACGTCGGTTGCCGATGCGATGTGGCGTGCTGCGCGTTGCAGGTAGTCGGCCACGGCCCAATGGAATTTATAGCCCAGTGCGGCTTTCACCATGTTGGCGACCACCGGCGCCGCGCCGCCCAATTGCGCGTGACCGAAAGCGTCGCGGGTGCCTTGCTCGGCCAGAAAGCGGCCGTCGGCATAGTGGCAACCTTCTGAAACCACGACGGTACAAAAGCCGTGCGTCTTGACCAGCTTGTCGACGCGGGCCAGAAACTTTTTCTCATCGAACGCGATTTCAGGGAACAGCACCACCACCGGAATGCCGTGGTCTTCTACCAATGCGCCGGCGGCGGCGATCCAGCCTGCGTGTCGGCCCATCACTTCCAGCACAAACACTTTGGTCGATGTTTCGGCCATGGAGCGCACGTCGAATGAGGCTTCCAGCGTCGAGATGGCCACGTACTTGGCGACGGAGCCAAAGCCTGGGCAGCAGTCGGTGATTGGCAGGTCGTTGTCGATGGTCTTGGGGATGTGGATGGCCTGCAGCGGGTAGCCCATCGACTCGGACAACTGGCTGACCTTGTAGCAGGTGTCGGCCGAGTCGCCGCCGCCGTTGTAGAAAAAATAGCCGATGTCGTGCGCCTTGAAGACCTCGATCAGTCGCTCGTATTCGCGCCGGTTGGCGTCCAGTGATTTGAGCTTGAAGCGGCAGGAACCGAACGCGCCCGACGGTGTGGTGCGCAGGGCCGCGATCATGGCGGCTGATTCCTTGCCGGTGTCGATCAGGTCTTCGGTCAATGCGCCCAGGATGCCGTTTCGCCCTGCATAGACCTTGCCCAGTTTGTCTTTGTTCGCGCGCGCGGTTTCGATGACGCCGCAAGCCGAGGCGTTGATGACGGCCGTGACGCCGCCGGACTGCGCATAAAAAATATTCTTCTTCGCCATGGTGCTCATGCCCTCAAAAGTTTAGTCTAGATTTTTTTGATTCGTGTTCGTTAGCCGCTGCTCAGTCAGCCAGCGCGCGCGTGACAACCTCGCGCGTGTCTTTGCTCAGATCGGCTTTGCCCGCCACGCGGCTGATGGCTTCGCGCGCGGCGCTGCGGTAGGGCTCAGCCAGTTTGCTCCAGCGGTCGAGTGCGCGTGCCAGTCGCGCTGCCACTTGTGGATTGATGGCGTCGAGCTCCATCACGCGTTCGCTCCAGAACACATAGCCTGCGGCATCATGCCGGTGAAACGCGGCCGGGTTGGCCTGGCAATAGGTGCTGATGACGCTGCGCGCGCGGTTGGGGTTGCGCAGGCTGAAGTCGGGGTGCTTCATCAGCTGCTTGACGGCCGGCAGGATGTTGCCGTTGCGGTCGGTGGTGGCGGCCTGCAGCGAAAACCATTTGTCGATCACCAGCGCTTCATCTTTGAACATGGCATGGAACTGCGCCAGCGCGTTCGCAGCCAGCGGGTGGCCGCTAGAGACCAGTGCTGCCAGCGCGTTGAAGCGGTCGGTCATGTTGCTGGCGTCTTTGAAGCGCTGCAGCGTTTTGCCGGGCCACTCATCCGTGCGTCCTGAGCCTGTCGAAGGGGCTGCTTGCGCCGCCAAACAGAGCTGGCTCAGCGCCATGCCCGCGAGCGCACGGCGGCCTGACGACACGGCGTCGGGCGTGTAAGCGCCGGTGTCTGGGTTGGCGGCAACCACCGCCTCCCAGTCGCTGACTAGTGCGGTGGCGAGCTGCAGCCGCATCGATTCGCGCACCGCATGAATGCGCTGCGGGTCCACCACGTCGAGCTGCTCGGCCAGGTAGGTTTCTGACGGCAAGGTGAGGACAAGTTCCTTGAAGGCTGCATCCAGCGCCGGATGGCGCAAAACCTCTCGCATGGCCTCAATATAAGCATCATTTAGCACGCTAGCCGCCGTATCATGTGCGTAAGCAGCTATTGAATTAATAGCAGTCAATGCGCTGTTAACTGCTAGCCGCTGGCCCGCTTCCCAGCGATTGAAGGGGTCGCTGTCATGCCGCAGCAGGTGCAGCAGCTGCGCATCGGTGTAGTCAAACTCCAGCACCACCGGCGCCGTGAATCCGCGCAGTATGGACGGCACCGGCTCGGCGTCGATATTGATAAAAACACGCGTTTCTGTTTCCTGCGTCATCACCAGCGTGCGGGTGCCGGCGCCGCGGGCGCGAGTGGCGTTGGCGCCTGCGGTGGTGTCTGATTCACCGGCCAGTTCGAGCAGCAGGTCTTGCCCGTCAGCGGCCAGCAAGCCCAGCCCGACCGGAATCACGAAGGGCTCTTTCACCGGCTGGCCCGGCGTGGGCGGGCAGCGCTGGGTCAGGGTGAGCGTGTAGGTTTTTGCGGCTGCGTCGTAGGTGCCCTGCGCATGCACGCGCGGCGTGCCGGCCTGGCTGTACCAGCGCTTGAACTGCGGCAGCAGCAGCGCCAGGTCGGATGTCGGATTGGCGTCTGCGATGGCCTGGGCAAAGTCGTCACAGGTCACGGCATGGCCGTCGTGCCGCTCGAAGTACAGCGTCATGCCTTTGGCGAAGCCTTCGCGGCTGACCAGCGTCTGCATCATGCGGACAACTTCAGCGCCTTTTTCATAGATGGTGACGGTGTAGAAGTTGCTGATCTCGATGTAGCTGTCAGGCCGCACCGGGTGTGCCATCGGGCCGGCGTCTTCGGGGAACTGCGCGGTGCGCAAAACGCGCACGTCTTCGATGCGCTTGACGGCGCGGGCCGACGGTTCAGTACACAGGTCTTGCGAAAACTCCTGGTCGCGGAAAACCGTCAGGCCTTCCTTGAGCGAAAGCTGAAACCAGTCGCGGCAGGTGATGCGGTTACCGGTCCAGTTGTGAAAATACTCGTGCCCGACCACGCTTTCAATATTGCTGAAGTCAGTGTCGGTGGCCGTCGCCTGACTCGCCAGCACGTACTTGGTGTTGAAAATGTTCAGGCCCTTGTTTTCCATCGCGCCCATGTTGAAGTCGCTGGTCGCGACGATCATGAAGCGCTCCAGATCAAGCGGCAGGCCGAATCGCGCTTCGTCCCACGCGACCGAATGCATCAGTGAATTCATCGCGTGTTCGGTCTTGTCGAGATCACCTGGGCGCACATACACCTGCAGCGTGTGCTCCTTGCCGGCGCGCGAGGTGATGCGTTGTTCACGGCTCACCAGCTGGCCGGCGACCAGCGCAAACAGATAACAGGGCTTGCGGTGCGGGTCTACCCATTTCGCGAAGTGGCGGCCATCGTCCAGCAGGCCGTGCTCAACCAGATTGCCGTTGGACAGCAGCACCGGGTACCTGGCCTTGTCGGCACGTAGCGTGACGGTGTAGCTGGCCATCACGTCCGGGCGGTCCAGAAAATAGGTGATGCGCCTGAAGCCTTCGGCCTCGCACTGCGTGAAAAACGAGTCGTTGCTGACGTACAAGCCCATCAACTTAGTGTTTTTGGCAGGTGCGCAGGTGGTGAAAATTTCCAGCTCGAAGGCGTCGGGCAGGTTGTCGAGCACCAGCGTTTCGCCTTCCATGCGAAACGATGCGCCCTGTCCGTTAACCAGCACGCGCGACAGGTTTAATTCTTCCCCCTCAAGCCTGAGCGACTGCACCGGCACATCGACATTGCGCCGCAGCGTCATTTTGTTAAGCACGCGCGTCTTAACCGGGTCAAGGTCAAAGCACAGATTGACGGTGTCGATCCAGTAGGCGGGGGCGACATAGTCGGCGCGGTGGATCACCGCAGATTGGCCTTCACGAAACATTTGATTGTCTTTCGGGTGATGTGGGGGTATTGCGTTTGAGGTCGGTGACCCCCAAGGCAAAGCCCCGAGTTAAAAGGTGGTTTACGAGCTTAGATCCACTATTTCCATGGACGATTCGACAGCGGCGCGCAGCAACTGGCGGTCACTTGAAACCATGAGAACGGCACCTGCGGCCTTGGCGCAAGCGAGGTGAATCGCGTCGAGCGTAGCGAGAGGAGAGGAAAGCCCTTCAATAAGCTCGCCTGCCAGGCTAAATATTGCTGCGTCGATGGTGTGAAAACGCAGAGCGCCGCTGGCTATTTCTTGCAGCAACTGTTCGCATGCCTTGTGTCTGAATGCGGCGCTGGTGATCCCAAGGCGTTGATTGCGTTTCATAACAGAACGGAACTCGGTTACCGTCAGGGATGAAATTGCAAGTTGATACTGGCTGGAAGTGGCCAAGGCCTCCATCTCGCTTGAGTGGCTTTCCAGCAGGAAGCGTTTAATAAATGCGCTTGTATCAACGTAGGCCACCGGCATCATGTGCCGCGCCGATCCCGCTCCTCGCGGATCATTGCCGTTGAGTCAGTCAGCACACCACCGGTTTGATCGCGTAGCCATTTCAGTGACTGGAGTCTTGGAGGCTGCGTTACCGGCAATATGCGCGCGATCGGCTCCCCGTTTGATACAAGCAGCAATTCGTGCTCACGCTGCAGTACCTCCTGCAAATGGGGAATGGTGTTGCGAAGCTCGCGAACATTGATGGTTTGCATGGAAACTCCTCTAAGTGACACGATTATACCAAGTGTGTCACGGTCGAAACATGCAAACTTAATTAACTCATGCCTGCGTCGCTTCACCTGCCTTTGTCGAAGTCATGCGAAGCGAATTCTTCGGATCCCGAAACACCAACGGTTTGACGATTGTGCGTTCTGAATCAGGCACTTGAGCGTAGTCCACCGCCGCCAGCACGCGGCTGTGAAACGGCGACTTGTCGCACACCGGGTCGGCGTTAGCGGCGTCGCCGGTCAGCATCAAAGCCTGGCAGCGGCAACCGCCGAGGTCTTTTTCTTTTTCGGGGCAGGTGCGGCAGGGCTCTTTCATCCAGGCGTCACCCCTGAAATGATTGAAGCCCGGTGACTGGTACCAGATGTCCGCCACGCTCATGTTGCGCACGCTAGGAAAGTCGATGCCCTTGATCATTTTGGCGGTGTGGCAAGGCAGGGCTGTGCCGTCAGGCGTGATCGTCAGGAAGATATTGCCCCAGCCGTTCATGCATTTTTTTGGGCGGGTTTCGTAGTAGTCGGGAACGACAAAAAAGATGCGCAGCTTGTCGCCGAGCTTTTCGCGCCAGGCGTTGGTCACACGCTCGGCGCGCTCTAATTGCGCCCGTGAAGGCAGCAGACCGTCGCGGTTCAGTTCAGCCCAAGAGTAGTACTGCGAATTTGCCAGTTCCAGGTACTCGGCGCCCAGCTCAACGGCCAGTTCAATGATCTGCTCGATGTAGTCGATGTTGAGCCGGTGTACGACGCAGTTCAGCACCATCGGCCAGCCGTTGG
>JANLYY010000076.1:0-2412 GCA_031365885.1 Polaromonas sp.
TTCCGCTACATCGGCGACACGGCGACTTACCTTGCGCGGTATGACGATCTGTACAACGGCAAGGACGAGAAAATCGATGTCAGCAAAGTGGCCGTGAGCATGAACGGCATCGAGCTGCAAGACCGCGAATTCTTCGCCGCCATCCGCGAAGGCCGCGAGCCCAACAGCTCGGTGGCGCAGGTGCTTAACTGTTATCAGGTTTTAGATAATTTGGAAAAACAATTAAATTAAGACTAAATTATAGTCAAATATATTCCTTAAAAAGTAGCATAATACGCTTATTTTACGAGACATAATAGCCAAATTTGCTTCGTTTTATTTATGAAAAATAGAAAATTTGGCCCTTTCTCCGTCAGCGCCATCGGTTTGGGCTGCATGAACCTGAGCCATGCCTATGGCACACCGCCGTCTGCGGAGCAGGGCGAGCGCGTGCTTTTGGCAGCGCTGGATGCCGGCGTCACGCTGTTTGACACGGCGGCTTTGTACGGCTTGGGCAACAACGAAACCCTGCTTGGCAAAGTGCTCAAAGGCAAACGCAGCCAGTTCACACTGGCCAGCAAAGGCGGCATGGCCGGGGTCGATGTCAAGGGCGACGGCAAACTGGTGCGCGTGATCGACGGCCGCCCCGAGACGGTCCGCAAAAACTGCGAAGACAGCCTGCGCCGCCTGCAGACCGACGTGATCGACCTGTATTACCTGCACCGCTGGGACAAAAAAGTGCCCATTGAAGACAGCGTGGGCGCCATGGCTGACCTGGTCGCGCGCGGCCATGTGCGGGCCATTGGCCTGTCTGAGGTGTCTGCCGCCACGATCAAAAAGGCGCATGCCGTGCACCCGATATCTGCCGTGCAAACCGAGTATTCATTGTGGACGCGCAACCCCGAAATTGCCGTGCTGGCGTTGTGCAAGGACATCGGCGCAACCTTCGTGGCCTTCAGCCCGGTGGCGCGCGGTTTCCTCACCGACGCGCCGCCGGTGGAGGCCGACATTGCCGCCAATGACATCCGAAAAACCATGCCGCGTTTCATCGGTGACAACTACGCCGCCAACCGGAAGCTGCTGGGTGGCTTCAAGGCGCTGGCGAACGAGGCGGGGTGCACCCCGGCCCAGTTGTCGCTGGCGTGGCTGCTGCATAAATCAGAGCACATTATCCCTATCCCCGGAACCCGCAGCGTCGAGCACCTGAAAGAAAACATCGTCGCCGCAGACATCAAACTCAGCGCCGATGTGATGCAACGCGCGGAGGCCCTGATCAACCAGAAAACCGTGGCAGGGCCACGTTACAGCGTGCAGGCGACCGGTGAAGTCGATACCGAGACCTTCGCCTGATTCGATGTCCAGATCGTTCCTGCGGGGCGTTGCACTGGCCGATGCTTGAGAACTGTCTTTGTCGGCGCGCCCACATTTGAAGCCGAAATTGTTGCCCATTTGCGCATGCCGCAGCGCATCAGTTCAATGAACATCACGGGTATCTCCTAGCCCGCCCCGCTGCGCGAACTGTTGGAAATCGCGTCAATTTCCGCTTTAATGGATGATTCGACCCAAACGCACGCGGTACCACTCTGTGCAGGTGTTGAAACCCTTTCTTGGAGCGCCCATGTACAAACTGAACGTCAACGGCAAAGTTCACGAAGTCAACGTGGAAAACGAGATGCCCCTGCTGTGGGTCATCCGCGAAGAGCTGGGCCTCACCGGCACCAAATTCGGCTGTGGCATTGCGCAGTGCGGCGCCTGCACGGTGCATCTGGAGGGCACGCCAGTGCGCTCCTGCTCGATTCCTGGTTCGGCGGTGGCTGACCGCGCGATCACCACCATCGAAGGGCTCTCGGCGAATGTTTCGCACCCCATCCAGCGGGCCTGGGCGGCGCTGGATGTGCCGCAGTGCGGTTATTGCCAGTCGGGCCAAATTCTGGCGGCTGCCGCCTTGCTAAAGGCCAAACCGAAACCGACCGACCAAGACATTGACGAGGCCATGGGCAATATATGCCGCTGCGGCACCTACCAGCGCATCCGTGCGGCGATCCACCATGCGGCGGGCGTGCGCACGGGCAGAGCCGGTGATGGATCGGGTGATCCGGTGCATGATCCGCTTGCTGCCCATTTGCATCAACACCTGCAAGTGATCGATTCACGCAGCGCCACGCGGGCTTGAGGAGACCTACGATGAAACATCACACTTCTCCCCTCATTGCCGCAGCACCGGTTTCGCGCCGGCATTTCGTCATTGGCTCGGCAGCGGTGGCCAGCGGTGGCCTCGCGTTGGGCCTGAATCTGGGTGCCAGCCGCGCCCTGGCACAAACCGTGGCAACAGATGCCGAAGTGACGGTATGGGTCGTCATCAAACCCGACGACAGCACCGTGATCCGCATGGCGCGTTCCGAGATGGGGCAGGGCACGCGCACCGGCCTGGCG
>JANLYY010000081.1:0-17456 GCA_031365885.1 Polaromonas sp.
GCCCAGCCCGTCGGTGCTCAGGGTCACGGCGCCGTTGCTGGCCACCAGGTTGGCGATGCTCAGCACCTGGCCGTTGGTGGCGACATCGACATCGCTAAAGCCGGCCAGCAAGCTGGCAAAGCTGACGAAGTAGGCTGTGTCCTCGGTGCCTGCGGCCAGCACGGCCTGCGGGCCGGTCAACACGGGCAGGTCGTTGACTGGAGTCACATTAACCGTTACCAAGCCGGGCAGACTGATGCCAAAAATCGCTTGCCCGTCGGTGACCGTATAGCTGAAGCTGGCCACGCCGTTAAAGTTCAGAGCTGGCTGGAAGCTCACACTGCCATCGGGCAGCAGCGACACCGTGCCGCCCGAAAGTGACGTCACCGACAAGATCTGAAGCGCAATTCCATTGGCAGCGATATCGTTGCCGAGCAGCTGCGCAGCGGTGTAGATAATTGCCTGGTCTTCAACGGCTACGAAGGTGTCTGCAGTTGCCACTGGCGCATGGTTGAGCAGTGACACGGTGGTAAAACCGCCCAGTCCATTGCTGAACTTCGCCTGTTCCACACCGACGATCAGGTCGATGCCGTCGCGGCCTGCTACATGGTCGGTAACCTTGATCGCATTGATCAGATTGCCATGCGCGTCGATAAAGTCGATCCGGGCAAAGGTGTACTCCGACAGAACCCCCTGAAACACCACGGTATCGCTTCCCGACAAGCCACCGGTTGCGGCCGTACCGCCGTCACCTACAATGCCGCCGCCAATCAGGGTGCGAAGCGTGCTGGCGCCCAGCTCCAGGTCGCTGAATTTTTCAGATTTCAGCATTTCGGTGTAATGCTTTTCGAACATCTCGGTACCCAGGGCCACATTGCCAAGCAGGCCGTTGTTGCCGATGAATCCGACCGCACGATGCGTCGCGCCATCAAATTCATTGGTGTAGGTGCCAGCGTAGGTGCCGATCAGGCTGTCCAGACGGATGCCGTCTCCAATGATCACGTCGTTGCCCAGGCCGCCCGCCAGGCTGTCGCTGCCGCTGCCGCCGACCAGCCAGTTGTCCTTGGCGTCACCAATCGCAGTGTCGCTGTTGCGCGAACCGATCATGCCTTCGATGCCGACCCAGGCCGGGAATGGCGTCGTACCGTCGATGGCGACCACCGGGTTGGCTTGCGTGGCGAAATTAGCCGTGACGCCCTTGGTTGCGGCAACGTAGTCGCTGAAGTCGATCATGTCGAATCCCACGCCTTTGCCGTCGTTGCCCAGATCTGATTTTCCGTCACCGCCCAGCACTTCGTCAGGTCCGCCGCCCAGCGCGGAAGAAGGGTTGCCCGGCCGCAAAATGTCGTCACCGTCGCCACCGGCGACGATGTCCTGATCACTGCCGCCGACCACCAGATCGTCACCGTTGTCGCCCCACAAAAGGTCACCACTGGTGCCGCCGTCGAGGTAGTCGTTGCCGTCGCCGCCATGGGTGAAGGGGTCGGTGTCGCTACCGCCGAAGATCACGTCGTCACCCCGACCACCGGACAGCTTGTCGATGCCGACACCGCCGTCGATGGTGTCGTTGCCGTCGCCGCCAATGATCTGGTCCACGCCGGCTGCAGCCGATCCGCTGGAATCACCGTAGAGAAAGTCATCACCGGCGCCGCCGTCGATCAGGTCGCCGCCGTCGCCGCCGTGGATGGTGTCTGCGCCATCACCGCCATAAAGCCGGTCGATGCCGGCGCCACCAAAGATGATGTCGTTCCCGCCCTCGCCGTACACGGTGTCGTCACCCGCCATGGCATAAATGAGGTCCTTGTGGTCGGTACCAATCAACACTTCGTTCGAGTTGGCGCCGGTGTCGGGTGTGCCATCAAGATTGCTGCCGTTGACATTGGGGTTGCCATGAGCGCCTGCAGCGCGTATGTCACGGATGTATTGCGCTCCGTCGATGGAGACCAGCGAGCCATTGCTTTGCTGGCTGGTACCGCTCGTGCTGTAAACGCCAATGCTGGCCTGATGCGCAGTGGCGCGATCCTCGAGAATCTGGCCGTATTTGTGGTCGACCTTGAAGTCGCCGGTGTCCGCGTTATGGGCGACATCGACTTTGCCCGACAGGTCAATGTATTGATCCGCATAGGCGAAGACACTGCCGTTGAGGTGTTCCAGCCCGGTGTTGCGCTCGACGATGTCTTTCAGCTGGGCGTTGCCGATTTCATCGTTCAGGTTCAAGTTGTTCAGGCGATACAGGTAATAGAACCGGTCGCCGTCCATCAGGCGGTTGATCTGGTCAACGAAGACCAGATTGAAGGTCTCGCCCAGCAGGCCACCCATCACATGGACTTCAGCCAGCCCGCCGATCCAGGTGTCGATGTGCTTGAAGCCATCGGCACCGGCCACCGTGAGGTCGCCGCCCAGAAAGGCAATCGCCTGGGCCGTGGTGTAGCCCATGGCGGCTGGATCACCTTCAAGAATCAAGCCTTTTTCCAGACCGACAATCGCCGCTGCTTTGGCGAGGTTACCGTCGAAAGAATAGGCCGCAATGAAGTTCACCAGCGATTCGGCGTGAACCATGTGAGCGCTGAAGTCGGTCCAGCTGGTGTAGCGGAGCAGGCCCACGTCTGCCCGGAAGTCGTTGAGCGTTGGCAAGCCAATGTCGCGTCCCCGGGCAATGTTGATGGCTGCCAAATCCAGCGGCTGACCCAGCAGACCCTGGTTCATGGCCGGCGTCAGCAACTCATCGATCTCGTTCATCTGCTGATGCGTCAGGCCCATCGCGATGGACGCGGCGCCTTTTTCAGCAAACAGGGCCGGGTTCAGGAACGCCTGCTCCAGCGCCACGCTCATCACCTTGCCGGTGATGCTGCCGTGCGGGTCGAGGTAGTCGATGGTTTCGCGCATCGTCGAGTGGCCGAAGCGGAAGGCGCCCTGCGCGTATTCCATCGACACCGTGGCGTTGATGCCGGTGCTGTAACCGACAAACTCGGGAATGTCGGGTGTGATGGTGCGGGCGTACTGGTCAACGGCGGCATGCTGGTATTCCATTTCATTGACCAGCTTCGCGGCGCTGAACAACTTGTCTTCGTCCCAGGCGATGGCGCCGCCAGCGCCGCGTGTGTAGTTGCCATTGGCATCCAGAGTCAAAGTAACCACCTGCCAGTCGTGCGCGATGCTGTGCGATGCGTCGCCCAGCGTCACCGCCCGCGCGTCTTGCGCCAGGATGGATTGCTCGATGTTGCGCACTTGGTAGTTGTGCTCTTCATGGAAAACATGGTGAATCGCGGTCAGGCCGACGTTTTCATTGACGCGGCCGTCACCGGCAATGTAGTGGTCGCCGACAGACGCCAGCAAAATGGTTTGAACCGCGTCATGGACAAAAGGGTTGGTGGTGGTGATGGCCAGTGAACCCATGTTGACCCAGGCAATCAGCGCGGCGCGGTCGGTCAGCAGCGTGCCTGCAGGCAGCACGGGGCCGGGGCCAGTGGACATCGCGCTGCCCAGCGTCAGCGTCAGCATGCCATTTACCATGCCGAAAGCGTCACCCGGCCGCACTTGCGTGCCGAGGAAGTCGATGGCATTGACGACGGCTGTGTCGAGGACAGAGTTGACCCACTCGCTGAGGTCGATCGTACCGTTCAGGTTCAGGTCGCCCGCGTTGCCGTTGCTGGCAAAAAGGTGCGCGGTGGTGAATTTTGGATTCGAGTCCAGCATCAGCGACTGCCCGCTGGTACCCCTGAAGTTGCCCAGGTCGTCCCAGCTCAGGTCGGCACGGCCGGTGGCCAGCAGGTGGTCGCGCAACTCATTGAGCGTCGGCAGCGTTGCGGTGGTGGTTTCGCCCCAGGCGTTTTTCCAGGCCGCAGACGTGCTGCCGTCGAGCAGGCGAGCGCTGGCGTGGAAGCTGGTGCCGCCGTCGGTTGAGACCCATTCGCGCAGCAAGCTGGTGACGTCAGCGTGCGAGCCGTAGGTCTGGCTCTGGTCGATGTAGGGCGAGGTGTGGTTGATCCACTGCACGTTGCCGGTGGCGTCAAACACCGGGTTGCCAGCGCTGTCAACGACGATGTTGGCGCGAGAGACCGTGATTTTCGTGTTGCCCTGATCGGCCGGGCCATTGGTCCCGGGCGCACGGTACAGCGGGTCGCTCAGTGCCAGCGGAATGGTGATTTTCGTGCCTTGGGCGCCTTTGTCCAGGAAGTCCAGGCCGTGGTCAAAGAACTGTCCGAAATAGGCCAGAAAGCTGTTGCTGGGGCCCACGCCTGGGTTGACGGAGCCAAAGAACAGCTCGCTATTGGTCGGGTCCTGGGGGTCGTGCTGGCCACCGCCCATGCCCGCAATGCCGAAGCTGGACATGATCGCCGCGCCTTCGATCAGGCCGGCACCGCCAACCGACACGGTATCGACCAGCGCCTTGTAGGCCAGCGCCTCTGGCGTCGTGGCCGCATACAGCGCGGCATTCCAATGCAGCACCTGGCCGTTGGCGTCTTGCAGCGGCGTGGCGCCGCCGGTGGTGATCAGCCGGCTGATCATGCGCGGCGTGTAGTCGACGACGTTGCCGGTGGCTGGCGTGTTACCGGGGTGCAAAGCGTTTTTGGTGTAGTCGTTTGACCCAGTCAGCAGGGCCGCTGTCATGGCGCCGGAGAAGGTGTTGGCGCCATAAAACGCGTTCGCATCGAGTGCAGCCAGCGGCTTGATGTAGCTGGAAAAATCAGGGGCCACACTTTGCAAAAACGGCTGATCGACCGCGCCCAAAAATTGATGCACCAGTGACAGGTTGTTGTTGTGGCCGGTTACGTCGCGCAGGCCCTGGGCGGCGGTCACGCTGGCGTAAGACGTTCCGAACAAATCGGTGGCCGGTGCCGAAAGCACCGCGAACCCGTCCCACAGCTGGATGCGCGTGGCCATGTTGTTCGAGTTGTAGATGGCGCCAGTGCCGTCCCAGGCAATGATGGCATTTCCCAACGCATCGAAAAGTGGGCGAAAAGCGATCTGGTCGCGCATGAACTTCAGGTCAGACAGGTTGATGCTGAAGGGCTTCAGTTGGTAGACGGTGGTCATGGTGTTAGCTCCTGAACGGGTCATTTGTTGTAAGGAAAAGGGCAATTGCAAAACTGAAAATGGACGCTGCGGCTAAACGCTGCGACTGAAAAATTTGTCCGGTCAATGCGGTCGGGACTTTTGCATTCGCGTCTCCCGCAGGTGGTCAAGCACTGCACTGACGAGCGATGACCGGAAAGGCTGCTCCGGCGCCGAAACGAGATCGTCGCCATCGCCGCTACAGACACAACCGGCGATCCGGGAGATTTGCAAGGAGGTCAAAGGCGGTGCGGCATTGACGGCCCCGTCTGCAACAGCTTGAGTGCTACGGAAATGCTGGGCTGACAGGTTTTTCATGACGGTTTACCTTGGACGGCTGGTATGGAATCTGCCGGTCGAAGCCTGTTTGAAACACACTTCTGGTGACAAAAATTCACGTTTTAAAAGCTTTTGAAGATCTGGTTGAAGTGTCTTTCTGCACGCCTCCGGCCTCAATACCGAGCAAAATTCACGGTCTGTAAACGCTGTTTCTTAAGGCTTAACGAGCTGTTCGGCCCGTGATTTGCCGTCAATCCTGAAAAAATTCAGGCAATTTCGCGTCCTGGATCGTTAAGGTTCAAAATTTCCTTAAGCGCCAGATTTGCATGTATCTAAATGCATGAAATGTGTATTTGTGTAAATAAATGCTGCATGTGATTTGGGTTTGGCCACAAATGGCCTGCGTTTCGCAGCAACGCCGGAAGAGCGGCTGGATTGGTACGCGGATGCGGAAACACCTGCATGAGATCCTTGTCTCAATGACAAGATTGCGCTGCAGGCCACGTATTACGTGCGCAAACAGCTATTAATGTTGTAGCGGTCGTGCGGTTGCCGAAGCCTTGTGGCGCCCTTGGTCACCTCTGTGAAAGCGCTTGTCCAGGTGCCGGCAAGCAACCCGGTGATGGCGAGATGGCAGTTGGTGCCGTTAGCGGTCACCTCAAACATCCGTTCGCGGCTACAGACGTGGCGATGCGGCTGAACCGCCTGCAAGGAGATTGTGCATAGCAGCGCGATGAAAAAGACAATGCCTGACCGCGGCATCGCCACCCAACCGGTGAGCCTGGCGGCTCTTACCGGCTCTGCCAAAAACCAGGTGGCGCCGAGCCCGACCGTCAAGGGCGCGGGCGTCAGACAGTAGTTGATGCTTTTGGCAAAGGCCGAAGTTTTAGCGCACCACGCTTAAGTAGGCGCTGGCAGCGCAGCGCAACTCCTGCGCTGCATGGGGGTCACGACCGGCGCGGGCTTCAGCGCGCTCAAGCAGCTGACGTGCCACGCCGTGGACCGGAGTCACCGAAGCCGCCGATGGCGTCAGGGAAATGCGCTGGGCAATGTGGGAAACGGGGAAAAGGAGGCGAAGCATGGCGAGGCGTCAATCAGACGTTAAAAAGTGGGAGAACCCAATAATAAGGGTTTTCCCTAGTATTACAAGCGGTTGGCGCTTTTCAGGCGATGCAGGAAATGCATGCCAGGCCTGCGGCAACAGCATCAACACGGCACATTACCGTCAGCCAGTTGCTATTGTATTCATAGCTGCTTACGCGCATTTTACCTGGGCTAGCGGCCATAATGGCCATGCATATCGATGCAGAAGCCGCTTTCGAGCACAATCAGTCCGGTGAAAATCCAGCTACTTTCTGACCTGCACCTCGAGTCAAATCCGCACTTCACCGCGATACCCACGCCCGGCGCTGATCTGCTGGTGCTGGCGGGTGATATCGGCTCGTACCAGACGGGCTCAAACCTCACAGCCCTGAACATTGCCGACTTCGGTTTGGCGCGGTTTTCACCGCTGCCGGTGACCGAAGGCGGTGCCGCCTGGCCGGTGCCGGTATTCTTTTTGCCTGGCAATCATGAATACGACGGGCTCGATTTTGATGAGGCGCATGCCCGCCTGCGCGAAACCTGCGCGCGGCTGGGCATGGTCTGGCTAGAGCGCGAAACCGTGGTGCTGGCCGGCGTGCGCTTCGTCGGCTGCACACTGTGGGTCGATTTTGATGCGCTGGCGAACCTCAACCCGCAAGCCGCCGACAGCCCGCTGGCCCAGCAGCTGCAGGCGCGCGAGAAAGCTTTTCGTGCCGCTAATTTCTACCTCTACAAAAACCATTCGTCGCGGCAAGGCCAGCCGATGCTGGCCGACGCGGTGCGTGAAGAAGGTCTGAAAAGCCAGCAGTGGCTGCGGAGCGCGTTGTCAGAACCGTTTGATGGCCAAACCGTAGTGGTGACTCACTTTGCGCCCAGTCTTTTGAGTGCCGACCCCCGCTATGGCTTGAACGTGGGCACTGCCGGTTTTTGCAATAGCCTGGACGATCTGCTGGGCTCGGCTCGTCTGTGGCTGCACGGTCACCTGCACTGCCCGGCCGACTACGTCAAAAACGGCTGCCGGGTGGTGGCCAACCCGCTGGGCTATGCGCGAAAAGGTGAGCAGGACGGGTTTCGGGCCGATCTGCTGATCACGGTTTAGCCACTTTTTGCTACAATTTTAGGAGCTGCTTGCGCACGTTTTACAAGGGCTAGCGCGTGTTCAGACCATCAAAGCAGGTCGTTACGACGAGCTCGATGATCTGCTCGAGGCTATGGCTGCCGCTGGCCCGTAGAAACTCGGGCACCGGGTCGCAGGCTCTGGCGTACAGCGTATAGAGCACCAGCTCGGGCGGCAGCGCGGCGCTGATGCTGCCGTCCTTTTGAGCCTGCTCAATCCAGCTGCCGATGCACTCGCTGACCTGCATCAGGCCATCGAGATAGGCCTTGTTGCCGAGCAGCGCGGCGCGCAGGCTGGAGTTCTGGCTCGGCAGCGACGGCATCTCGCCCGCCAGCTGGCTCTGCAGCATCCAGCGCACCACGGTTTTGAGTTGCGCCAGCGGCGACGGGCCTTCGGGCAAGGTTGCCAGATATTTCAGGGCCACGCCCAGCACCCGCACCATGGCAGCCGCAGCGAGCGCTTCCTTGCTGGAAAAGTGTTTGTACAGGCTGGCCTTGGCGATGCCGACATCAGCGGCAACCTGATCCACGGTCATCAGATCAAAGCCTTTTTCTGCCAGCAGCCGACTGGCCGCCTGCACAATCGCATCTTCGCGCACCGCCAGCATTTGCGCCTTGAAAGACACTTTGACAGGCTTGGGCTTGACCGCGCCAGCCCGGTTTTTGGGTGCCTCGCCTGCCGTCAGTACCTCTGGGGCAGGGCTGGCAGATGACGGGCGGACAGGGCGGGGGGCTGGACTGAGCATGTGTTTATTCTAGACAACAAAGTGATCGACAGGCTGGCAACCCTACATTCAGCCTTTTGTTTAAACACCCCGAATAAAACATTACCAGACAGTAATCACAGATTGTTCCAATTCCACCATGGATTGACTGGCCCGTTTCTTGTATGTTCATCTCGAAACCTGATCGGCCCAGTGCAACATTCTTGCTTTCGGGTCGCGGTCCGGCGTCTTTGGGGAGCGTGCCAATGAAGCACATCACGTCGAAAATCGGCAATATCTGTCTCTGGCTGGCCGCAGCCGGTCTGGCTTTGGCGCTGGCGTTTGTCTCACCGACTGATGCCCTGGTGATGGGCCGACTGCCGGCTTTCATGTCGCACATGCTGGCCGGGCGCGCCATCACGGTGCCTGAAGACCTGCCGGCGGAGCGCACGCTGGCCCTGATCACCTTCAAACGCACTCAAAAAGAGCATGCCGACAGCTGGGTCGATGGGCTCAATCTGAAGAACGATCCGTCCATCAAATGGATTCGCATGCCGGTCGTCAATGACCCCGGCACGTCCGAAGGCCGCGAGGAAATACAGAACCGGCTGCTCGGCCGCTACGCCGCCGAGGACGAACGCGCCAACCTGCTGCCGGTGTTCGTCGACCGCAACAATTTCGTCCGATCGGCCGGGCTAAGCGGTGTGGATCAGGCGGTGGTGGTGGTGCTGAACCGACAGGGTGACGTGCTGGCGCGGGTCGAAGGCGCGTTCGACGAAACCAAAGCGCGGACACTGCGCGAAACGCTGCAGACCAGAGGATTTTGATGCGGCTTGCACTTCGTCCTGGCCGCGCCTGCGTGCAGCGCCTGATTTTCCGCGGGTAACGGCAAGTGTTAGCCGCAGCAGGCCAGTTGCGATTCAATGCTGCTGATATGCGCCTCGGTTTGCATGCCCAGACCGTACGACCGCATCAGTTCCTTGTAAGAAGGCAGCGCCAGACGCAACTGGTCGACCGAGCTGATCTGCGCGACCATGATGACCACCGGAAGGCCGTCGAGCCCCACGGCTTGCGACACAAACGCCTCCATTTCGGTCTGCAATTGTTTCAGCGTCGCTGATGCTCCGGCGGTAGCCATCAATTCGGCGGGGTCAGGCGCTGCCGGTGTTGATGCCGCACTGCTGGTCGCGCCCACCAGCGAGGCAGGGTTGTCCCAGATGCCTGGCGATGGGGTCTCGACAAGCCCGCGGACGGCGTTGTCTGCAACCAGGCCCATCTGACGGGACAGCGCGTGCAATTCAAGCTCGAAATCCGGCACCGCTTCATCGCCCGCCGTCGCAGGACTGCTCGCTGCTGCGGCGCCCGTCGCGGGCTCCGGGCCTGGCGGCACGACCCGGCTTTCGGTGGTGCTGCTTTTACGCCGCAGCAGACCCAGTTGCTCCAGGGCCACGAACTTTTCGGCAAGTGGCATCAGCGCCGCCAGGAATGGTTCGTAGCGTGCCACGCTGGAGCGGCCATCGACCGCCAGCAACACGCTGCGCAACGCTCGCGGCAGCGTATCGGTGTTTGAATTAACGCTTTCCGCGCCTTTGGGGGTGCGCTCAAATACAACTGTCGCCAGAGCTTCCATTCGCTTCACCGGGCAGGGCAGGTATGCGCCGCAACCAGTGGTCCTTGTCAAAAATTATTTGTTGAGAAAGCGGGCAAAAAGACCGCCTCCTGCGGGCACTTCCACCGGCTTGGCGACCACGGGGCTGTCAGCCCTGGGTTCTGGCGCGGCGTGCAAAACCGGTGCTGCCGGTGCTGCCGGTGCCGGTGCGGCGACACGCAAAGGCGCGGGCGCCGATGCGAGGGCTGGCGCCACTGACGCGACAAATGCAGGCGCGCGTGACGGCGGGCTGACGGCTGTCAACGGCGCCGACTGAAGCGTGGCCCCGGCAGGCGCCTCGCCAGCACGCGCCGGTGCAGCCAGCGCAATCGCGGTGCTGGCAAGCTCCATCAACATCTTCTCGACCGCATCGGCCTTCATGCTGTAGGGGTTGAACACGCTTTGCTGCGAGTACTTCAAAAACAGTGCCCGGTTGTCGGTGTTGGGCGCGGCAAAACCCATTGACCAATTGGCCCAGTGACGCTCTTCGATTTCCTTGTAGTTGAGCAGCGTGACAGTCGTGTGGCGCGGGTCTCGCATCAGCCGGGCATAAAGGTCGTTGATCTGGTCGCGCGAGCCTTCAAGCGCCTGCAGGAAAATTTTGCTGTTGAAAGCCAGCATGCCGGTCAGGTCGCGCCGGTGGTTGTTGGCCTGGGCCTGCAACAAAATACGCTTGAATTCATTGAGGTCTACGCCGCTTTGGGCCGTGCTGGCATACACGAGACGAATCAACATGGAGATGTCCTTTAAAAGTTGGAAAATTGGCCTTCAGGCCGGTTTCAGCAGGTGCTGAAGTTCTGCCAGGTGGCGCGAGGCAGCGTCACCCATGGGGGCGATCAATGCGCGGTAGTCGTCCAGACCCGACTGAAGCTGGCTAATCGAGGTCAGACTCTCCAGCGTCAGCACGATTTCAAGCGCGCGGTCCGGCAGGTGCTGGGTCACGAAGTTGCTCATCAGCGAAATCAGGTTGCCCAGCTCATAGGACCCTGCCGCTGCCGGGCGCAGGCCAACCAATGCTGTTTCACTTTCAAAGCTGTCGAAGCCGTCGTCCTCCGGGTCTGCGCTGGCCCCTGCCACCGCCACTGCCGGCTCAAGCCAGGCGGTGCCTCGCCTGGCTTCGCCATCCGTTGACGTGGAAGGCGCTGGGCTGCCAGGCAAGGAAAAAGCCTGCGGGCTTGCGCGGGTGCCCAGCGGCGCCGGGCAGGTCGGCATGTCATCTGACGGGCTGGGTGGGCGGGTGAATTCACGCCCTGGGTAGCTTGCAGCGGGGCCTGCGCGCAGCGCTGAAGCGGCAGGGTTGCCATGCGTTACGCCCGCTGGATCAACCCGGCGAATCAGCCCGGCGCGCACCAGTGCTTCGAGCAACACATCAATGTCGCTCTCCGCAGCCATTCGCATGGCAAAGGTGCTGGTCGGTGTCAAGCCATCAATGGACACCAACAGCTGGCGCAAATGGCGCGGCATCTTGGTCAGGGGATTCAGCGCTGCGGCGGTGCCAGCGGCTGTGCGGATGTAGACAGTCATGGTGTCGGCGAAAGTGGTGGGCGTGAGCAGTCAGTGAAAGGACATTTGGTCGCGGGCCGGTGCGCACAATGTCCCCGATCCTTGTCATATCGCGACCATGGGGTTTCGATACGACCGATACAAAACATTACGACTGTATCGGTTATGGTGCTACGCGTGTGTTGCTGATCTGTCGTCAGAAGCGTCCGCAAGGCGGCAAGGTCTCGCAAAAAAACAGATTTTGTTCCGCGATTTCAGCAGTTATATTGTGAATCTATTGTTTTAATCAGTTAATTTGTCTGCGTGAACTGAGTGAAAAGCTAATCCATTTGCTCTTTTATCAATAGCTGATCAAGAGCTAAGCACAACGGATACCGGCGTTTCGCGTGATCGACAAAGCAGGGAACCGCCTGAGAAACCACAAAAATTGAATCAGTCGCGTATGGCGGTGCCCACGGCACTGCAGTTGCAGTCAGCGCCTTGTGAACAGTGTTGAAAAAAGCGGGAAATTGCGCACTAATGCACAAACAAAAAGCAACATTCGATGCGACGCACCTGCGGGCGGCAGCGATTTAAGCTCGGTTCCGCAGGGTCGACGCCAGCGCTTTTCAGCTGGCCAGTGCGCTCGCCGCCGCGTCACTGACCGCATTCGTCAGCGCATCCAGCACCTCGGATTGCAGGTTCCAGCAGTGCCAATAAAGCTGCACCGGCACGGTAAAACCCGCCGCCACATTCACCAGCAGCCCTTGCTGCAGCAGCCCGCCTGCCAGCAGGCGCGGCACCACGCTGACACCCCAGCCAGCCAGCACGGCGCGCACCTGGCCTTCAGACGACGGCACAAAGAGCTGGTTCAGCGTGACGCGCTTCAGGCCAAAGGCCTGGCCGACAAACTCGGCCTGCATGTCGTCCTTGCGGTTGAAAGCGATGAAGGGCACGCTGCGAAAATTGTGCGCAGTGAGCTGCGGCTTTCCCTTCGAAGCCAGCCGGGCCTGCGCGAACTCGGGCGTGGCCACGGCCACATAGTCCATCGCGCCCAGCGCCACCATCTTGCAGCCACGCAGCGCCTGCCTGAGCGTCGTGACGCAGCCCAGCACCTGGCCCTCACGCAGCCATTCCTGGGTGAAGTTCTGGTCGTCGGCAATGATCTCCAGCGCCAGCCCCTGCTGCGCCAGCGCTGTCAGCGCAGGCAACGCCCAGGTCGCAATGCTGTCGGCGTTGATGGCAATCGCAATGCGTTCTTCCTCGCGCCCATTGCCCGACGCACCCAGTGAGCCCGGCGCCAGCTCCTTCATGTCGCGCTCCAGGTCAGCGCGCAGCAGCCGCAGCATCTTGGTGTGCTTGAGCAGCAAGCGCCCGGCCGATGTGGCCTTCAGCGGCCGGCTGCGCACGATCAGCACCGTGCCGACCTGCGACTCCAGCGCGCGCAGGCGCTGCGACACCGCCGACTGCGTGATCGACAGCCGTTGCGCCGCGCGCTCAAAGCCGCCTTCCTCAACAATCGCCGCCAGACATTCAAGGGCGTTGGGGTCAAAGGTGCTCATCGTCAGGTTTTTCCTTGTATTAGTTCGACTGATGTTTTCACTGATAGTTTAATTTCTCTGTTCACCAATCGCAAGATGCGCCAAACTGGCTCCATGAAAGTTATCGTGTTGGGTACGGGAATCATTGGCGTCAGCACCGCCTGGCATCTGCTAGCACGCGGTCACGATGTGACGGTGATCGAGCGCCAGCCCGACGCGGCGATGGAAACCAGCTTTGCCAATGCGGCGCAGATTTCTGTCAGCTACTGCGAACCCTGGGCCAGCAAGGGCACGCCGCTCAAAGCCCTGAAGTGGATGCTGCGAGACGACGCGCCGCTGCTGTTCAAGCCGCGCCTGGACTGGCAACAGTGGCGCTGGGCCTGGCAATTTTTAACGCAGTGCAACGACGCCGCCTTCGAGCGCAACGTGCAGCAGATCGTCGCGCTCGGCGCCTACAGCCACGACGCGCTCAACGAAGTCGTGGCAAGCACCGGCATTGACTACCACCGGCTCAAGCGTGGCATCGCGCATTTTTTCAGCGACCAGAAATCGTTCGCGCAAGCGGCCCGAGACTGCGAACTGATGCACAAATACGGCGTCGAGCGCCGCGTCGTCAGCACCGCCGAGCTGCTGCAGATCGAACCCGCCTGGTCGGCCTTCAGCCACCGCATCGTCGGCGGCACCTACACCGCCAGCGACGAAAGCGGCGACGCGCGCGTCTTCACGCAGGCGCTGGCGCAACGCTGCGCCGCACGCGGCGCACGCTTCCTGTACGGGCACGACATTACAGGCCTTGACGTCATCGGTAACGCTATTAATTCAGTAGCTGCTTGCGCACGTAGTACGGGGGCTTCAGGCATAAATGATGCACAAACCATGCGGGTGAAGGCTGATGCGGTGGTGGTCGCCTGCGGCTCGTACAGCGCGCCGCTGCTGCGCACCGTCGGCGTCGATTTGCCGATCTATCCGGGCAAGGGCTACAGCGCCACATTCAAAATTCTCAAGCCCGACCAGGCGCCCTACGTCAGCACGATGGACGACGGCAACAAGTGCGCCATCAGCCGACTCGGCGATTATTTGCGCGTCGCCGGTACGATCGAGATCGGCGGCTACGACACCTCGCTCACCACGCCGCTGGCGCGCACACGCTCGGCCATGCTGGCACGCCGCATCGAAGAACTGCTGCCCGGCGTCTGCGACACGCGGCTCGAATCCGAAGGCGGCACGCCCAGTTTCTGGACCGGCCTGCGCCCCGCCACGCCGACCAACATTCCGTACATCGGCCAGACGAAAGTGCGCGGCCTGTGGGTCAACGCCGGTCACGGCACGCTCGGCTGGACGCACGGCGCCGGCTCGGGCAAGGCGATTGCCGAGCTGATCAGCGGCGTGCGGCCCGCGTTGAAATTCGGGTTTTATGGGTTTCCCGCTTGATGTGCTCAAGGCGCGTTTGCCAATTTCCTGACACACGGTGATTTCAATTGCCGACAGCCAGCGCGCGCCGACAGCCGCACAGTTGACGCATGGCAAAAAGCAATCAACCCCCACCGTCTGACCAGACCAATGCACCCGACGCGCCCGCCACGCCCGCAGCTGGCAAGGGCATGCCCGCCAAAGACGCCCGCGAACCGCAATCCGGCCAGGCCGGGCGCCAGATCACGCCGAAAGACGCCGCCGTCGAGGCCAGTCTGGAACTGCCCAGCGACCGCGACCAGTCCAGCGACATGACCGCCGCTGTGCCTGACCCATTGGTGGAGCAAGCGGCTAAAGACCTGGCGCGCGGCCTGAGCGATACCAGCAAGGCCGCCGAGACCGACAAGGCGTATCAAAAGCAGAAGTAGCGCTGGCGAGTCAGCGGGGTCCGTTTCCGCCGTTCGCCCTGAGCTTGTCGAAGGGTCGTGGCTAGCCAGCCCCCCGCTATCATTGCGCGCATGCAAAACACCCCCGGCGCGCAGGCCACCCACACCAGCGCGGACACGACAGACGCCGACGGCAACGCACAGCCCTTCATCGCCCGCTGGCAGGGCGTGGCGCTGACGGCCGCCACCGAACTCTCCACCTCGCAAACCTTCGTGCTCGAACTCTGCGCGCTGCTCGGCGTGCCGACGCCGCTGCCCAACGACGCACTGGATTACGTCTTCGAGCGCCCCATCACCTTCGCGCATGGCGATGGTTCCACCAGCCCCGGCCGCATCGACTGCTACCGGCGCGGCCACTTTGTGTGGGAAAGCAAAAAACTGCGCTACGTCAACAGCAGCGGCGCCGCCTTCAACAGCGCCATGCTGACTGCCCGTTCGCAGGCCGAAAACTACGCCCGCGCGCTGCCGCCCAGCGAAATCGCTGCCGGACGCCCGCCCTTCGTGCTGGTGGCCGATGTCGGCAACGTGATTGAGGTGTATGCCGAATACACCCGCAGCGGCGCCAGCTACACGCCCTTCCCCGACCCGCGCAGCCACCGCATCACGCTCAGCGACCTGGCCAAACCCGAGATTCGCGAACGCCTGCGCCTGGTCTGGACCGACCCGCTGGCGCTCGACCCGGCGCGCTTGAGCGCCCGCATCACGCGCGAGGTGGCGGCGCAACTCGCCGAGCTGGCGAAGTCGCTCGAACAATCGGGCCACCGCGCCGACCATGTCGCTGCCTTCCTCACGCGCAGCCTGTTCAGCATGTTTGCCGAAGACGTGGCGCTGTTACCCAAGGGCAGTTTTTTGAAGCTGTTGCAAACCCACCGCGAACAACCCGCCACGCTGCAGCAGATGCTGCGCATGTTGTGGACGGATATGGACCACGGTGGCTTCAGCGCCGCGCTGGCGGTGCAGGTGCTCAAGTTCAATGGCAAATTGTTCAAAGAGCCGAACAACGACGGCTATTCCCTGCTACTCAATCCAGAGCAGATCAACCGCCTGATTCTGGCTGCGCGCAGCAACTGGCGCGAAGTGGAGCCGGCCATTTTCGGCACGCTGCTGGAGCGTGCGCTGGACCCGACCGAGCGCCACGCGCTGGGTGCGCACTACACGCCGCGCGCATACGTTGAGCGGCTGGTGCTGCCGACAGTGGTCGAGCCGCTGCGTGCAGACTGGGCCAACGCGCAGGCGGCGGCCTTGCTGCTGGCCGCCGAAGCAGCCGGCCTTTCAGGCAAGGCACACAGCCAGAAGATGGACGAGGCGCGCGGCGAGATTCGCAGGTTTCACCACCAGCTGTGTACCCTGCGCGTTCTCGACCCGGCGTGCGGCAGCGGCAATTTTTTGTACGTCACGCTGGAGCATTTGAAGCGCCTGGAAGGCGAGGTGATGAACCAGTTAGAGGCCTTTGGTGAGACGCAAAGCATGCTTGGCCTTGAAGGCGAAACCGTCACGCCGCAGCAATTGCTGGGCATCGAGATCAACGAACGCGCCGCCGCGCTGGCCGAGCTGGTGCTGTGGATCGGTTATTTGCAGTGGCACATTCGCACGCGCGGCAACAAGGCCGTGGCCGAGCCGGTGGTACACGACTACGGCAACATCGAACACCGCGACGCCGTGCTCGCGTGGGCCGACACCGACCTGGCTTACGACGCAGAAGGCCAGCTGCTCAGCCGCTGGGACGGCAAGACCTTTAAAACGCATCCGGTGACGGGCGCGCTGGTGCCGGATGAAGCGGCGCTGGTGCCGCAGTGGAAGTACATCCGGCCCGCGCAGGCGAAGTGGCCGAAAGCCGATTTCATCGTCGGTAACCCGCCGTTTATTGGCGCCAGCACGATGCGTGCGGCGCTGGGTGACGGCTATGTTGAGGCGCTGCGCGGCGTGTGGAAAGAGGTGCCCGAAAGCGCCGACTTTGTGATGCACTGGTGGAGCCGTGCGGCCGCGCTGGTGGTATCGGGCTCGGCTCGGCGTTTTGGGCTCATCACCACCAACAGTTTGCGCCAGACGTTCAATCGGCGTGTGGTGCAGGCGGCGCTCGACAAGGGCGTGGCGCTCACCTTTGCGATACCCGACCACCCTTGGGTGGACAGCGCCAACGGCGCCGCGGTGCGTATTGCCATGACCGTGGCTGCCGCGCCAGCCCCTGCATCATCCGTTCTGGCTGAGCCTGACCTAGCCGCCCGCCTGCTGAGCGTCACCAGCGAACAAACCGGCGAGTTTGGCGAAGTCACCGTCACGCTGGTCGAAAGCTCCGGCGTGATTCATGCGGACTTGAGCGTGGGCGCGAATGTGGCGTCTACCGTGGCGCTACAGGCCAACGAAAACCTGAGCAACCGGGGCGTTCAACTCTTCGGCGGCGGCTTCATGGTCACACCCGAAGAAGCCGCCGCGATAGGTTTGGGCACTGTTCCGGGGCTGGAGCGCCACATCCGCAACTACCGCAATGGCCGCGACCTGACCGACGCGCCACGCGGCGTGATGGTGATTGACCTGTTTGGCTTGACTGCTGAGCAGACACGGAGCCAATTCCCGGCGGTTTACCAGTGGTTGCTGGAACGCGTGAAGCCCGAGCGTGACCAGAACAACCGGGCAAGCCGACGCGACAACTGGTGGCTGTTTGGCGAAACAAACCCCAAGTTACGCAAGCAACTCGCCAACCTGCCCCGCTACA
>JANLYY010000154.1:0-3818 GCA_031365885.1 Polaromonas sp.
GCGCCTTCCTTGTCGCTCAGCAGTCGTTGCATTTCCAGCACGGTCTTGCGCGGCAAAATGACTTCCTGCTTGGGCACTTCGACATCCAGCATGGCCGACGAAAAAGCCAGTCGATGGCCATCGGTTGCCACCAGGCTGAGCTGCTTGCCTTCGGCGACAAACAAAATTCCGTTGAGGTAGTACCGGATGTCATGCACTGCCATGGCAAACGACACCTGGTTCAACAACTCCTTGAGCACCTTCTGCGGCACCGAAAAAGCCGGACCAAAGTTGGCAGCTTCCTGCACCAGCGGGAAGTCTTCAGCAGGCAAGGTCTGCAGCGTGAAACGGCTTTTGCCGCCCTTGAGGATCAGCTTGCTCTGCGCTGATTCGAGCGATACCGTCTGATCGGACGGCATCGACCGCAGAATGTCAATGAGCTTGCGCGCACCCACCGTGGTCGTGAAGTTGCCATTGTCGCCGTCAAGCTCGGCTGTGGTGCGGATCTGGATTTCGAGATCGCTGGTGGTGAGTTGCAGCTGTGTACCGGTTTTGCGAATCAGCACATTGGCCAAAATCGGCAAGGTGTGCCTGCGCTCAACAATGCCTGCAACCGATTGCAGCACTGACAAAACTTTATCCTGGGTGGCTTTTAGAACGATCATGGCTTCCTCTTGTCTTTATCTTTAATTCTTTAATTCAAACTAGTAGTAGTAGTAAGGGTGGAGCGTATCTGTGGATAGCAGCATTTTTCCCTTTTTTATCAAGCACTTGACGCTTGTTTAACCTTGTGGGTTGGGGCCTGTGAAGTAGCATGGAAAAAATGAACAACTTTTGATAGTTGGCAGCGTCTGTGGATAAGCATGCAGTTATTCAAGAGTTGTCCCCAAGGTTGTGATCAGATATTTGCCTGGTGCTGGTGGCATGGAAAAGAATCGTGAGAATGCACGGTTAGCCTTTCAGGGTCTGCTCAAGTACATGCAGCTGTTGGTTGAGTTCGGTCATTTGCTGGCGCTCGGCAGACATCTTGCGGACGGCATGCAAGACTGTGGTGTGGTCGCGGCCACCAAACAGTTCGCCTATCTCAGGCAAGCTCTTTTGCGTCAATTCCTTGGCTAGGTACATTGCAATCTGCCGCGGTCGGGCGATGCTCGCGGGTCTCTTTTTTGAATACATGTCGGCTACCTTGATCTTGTAGTAGTCAGCGACTGTTTTCTGAATGTTCTCAACCGAAATCTGGCGGTTCTGAATTGACAGCAAGTCACGCAAAGCCTCACGTGCCAGTTGAATGGATATTTCTTTCAGATTGAAGCGTGAATAAGCAAGGATTTTACGCAGCGCGCCTTCCAGTTCGCGGACGTTCGAGCGCACATTCTTGGCCACAAAAAATGCCACCTCCTCCGGCATCAAGGTGCCTTCCACTTCGGCTTTGCGGATCAGGATAGCAACGCGCATTTCCAGTTCAGGTGGCTCGATGGCGACCGTCAAACCCGAATCAAAACGCGATACCAGCCGCTCATGTATGTCTGTCAGTCCCTTGGGATAGGTGTCGCTGGTCATCACAATATGCGACTTTTTGGTCAACAGGGCTTCAAATGCATTGAAGAACTCTTCCTGGGTCCGGTCCTTGTTGGCGAAGAACTGTACGTCGTCAATCAGCAGCAGGTCCAGCGAGTGGTACCGCTCCTTGAACTCGTCAAATGTCTTGCGTTGGTAGGCTTTAACCACATCCGACACAAACTGTTCGGCGTGTATGTATAAAACTTTGGCTGCCGGGTTGTCGCCCAATAATTTATTGCCGATGGCATGCATCAGATGAGTCTTGCCCAAACCGACACCGCCATAGATAAAAAGCGGGTTGTACAACTGACCCAGGCTGCTGGAGACATGAAGTGCTGCCGCCCTGCTCATACGATTGGCAGTGCCCTCAATCAGCGTGTCGAAAGTCAGCGCGGTGTTTAGTCGGTTCTTGAAAGGCGCACCGACCAGTTCCTCCGGCACTCCAATGGCTAGCGGTTCTACCGCTTCAAAGCTTTCAAAGCTTCTTACCAACGCTGTTGATTTTGATTGAGTTTCTCTGATGGCAAGTGCTAACTCCAGAGGAATTTTTTGACCTGAAAATTTTTCAAGTAATACCGAAATTCGACCAGCGTACTGTGCCCGAATCCAATCGAGCTTGAAGCGATTGCCGACATGGATCGTGACTTTGGACAAGTCAGGAACAACATGCACCACGAGAGGACGGATCCAGGTATTGAATTGTTGTTCGGGCAGTTCCTGCGCCAGCTGATCTACACAGCTTTGCCACAAGCCCTCGCTCGAGCCGCCAAGATATCCATCGATCATGAGTTTTTAGCAGGGCCTGGACACACGATGCTGCGCTGGGCTGGCTGTGGATATTTTAATTTTGGGCACCCGTAATTGTACGTGGCCGGACAAGTTATCCACAAAAAATTACTTCGGGTTTCACCTATTTTCAGACTCCCTCGGACGTGTGCCACATTTCAACGGCTGGCCGATTCAGGAAGTGCCGCCATCTCATCTTGATGGAGACTTTCGTTGCCGTCCCATAAAAATCTGCGACAATCGTGGGTTTCCCTGATTCCTGATGGTCTTGTTCCGATTGAGAAATTCTGCTCCAGCTTGCAGCGCGGGGGTGCGATTCTGGCAGTTGCACAGAAAGCAAGTGGCGATGTTTGGCGAAAAATGGGACCGTAACGAACAGCGGTACGTGGCAGCCAAATGACTTGTAGTCGCCTCAGGGAATCTTTTCACTTAATTTATTGCTAACCGGCACGTAGGACGCATCATGAAACGTACATACCAACCCTCTAAAGTCAAGCGCGCCCGCACGCACGGCTTTCTGACGCGCATGAAGACGCGTGGCGGCCGCGCGGTAATCGCAGCCCGGCGTGCCAAGGGTCGCAAGCGCCTGGCGGTTTAGGTCTGCAAAGCCAATGGGCATGCGGCGTGGCAATTCCTGATCAGGCGCTTGGCCCTCGTGCAGCGGCTTCAGACGCGACCGCAATTCCAAGCCGTGTTAAGCGGTGTCATCGTCGCAAAAACCCAGCATTTTGCGCTACACCGCAACTCGCTTGACGCACCGGCCTTGAGCCCCGGTGCGGGCGGAGCGATCCCACAACCTGCCCTTTTCCCCGTCATGGACATATGGCTCGGCGCCATGGTCCCCAAACGCTGGGCCAGACGCGCCGTGACGCGCAACGTCATTAAAAGACAGATTTACGCCGTGAGTGCCGATTTCCAGCATTTGTATCTACAAGCCGCATTTGTGGTTCGGCTTCGTCGTGATTTTTCGCGCGCTGAATTCATCAGCGCGTCGTCGGTCCAGCTTCGGGCTGCAGTGCGTGGGGAGCTTCAGTCTTTGCTACAAGCTGGCGTAGCAGCGCCATGACGCGGTCCGTGTCTTCTTCGCTGGCCGTTGCTTCGGCGGCAGTCGTGAGGCTTCCGCAGCAAGGACTGATGGCTCTCGTCAAGGGCTACCGCCTGTTGCTCAGCCCCTGGCTGGGTTTGGGCTGCCGGTTCGAGCCAAGTTGCTCGGCGTATTCACTACAGGCCTTGCAGCAGCATGGCGCTGCGCGGGGCAGCTACCTGACCCTGAAACGCCTGGCGCGTTGCCAGCCCTGGTGCGATGGTGGTCACGACCCTGTTCCGCCTGCCACTGGCAGGCCATTATTTTCCCGTCTGGTCACACCAGACGCCTCTCTCCCTTCTAAAAAGACGCCGTCATGAACGACATCCGCCGCACCATCTTGTGGGTGATTTTTGGTTTTTCCATGGTTTTGCTGTGGGACCAGTGGCAGGTCTTTAATGGCCAGAAG
>JANLYY010000131.1:0-11107 GCA_031365885.1 Polaromonas sp.
CCCTTGTCGCCGTCGATGTAGGTAATGGCCGACTGGCAAGCCGCCGTGGACAGGAAACCCGGGTCGTAGGTGAACATGCCGGTCTGCGCGTACAGCTTGCGGATGTCCACCACGTTCGGGCCAACACTGCCTTCGTACACAGGCAAATCAACGCTGGGGCTTCCATTGCTGAAAGACAGGGTGGCTTTGTTTTCGGCGAGCTTCATGATTGGCTTCTTTCTGGTCGGATCAAGGGGGGGCGGTAATAAATTCAGAGGCCAGGGCAGCGGGTGCGGGTCGCAGCAACGCCAATACGTCGATGGCTTCGGGTGTCGAGGAAAAATCACGCGCCGCGTTGTCGGAAAGCATCAAGGGTTCTTTTCGTTTTAGCAGCAGATCGAGCAGGTCGTTATCAGACAATTCCATTAAATCATTCATGCCTTTGGCCTGCCTGACAGTGAGCGTGGTTTCATGACAGGCAAAAAACTTGTCAATCAGCAAGTCGTTTTCAAGCAGGCCTCGACGGCAGCGCCATTTGAGCTTGCTCAGGGCGCGCTCGTCGAGCAAGGACTCCTTGGTCGGCATTATTTGCTGGTGTGTTTGTTTAGACGGCTCTGAGAACCATCATTTCCTTGATCTTGCCGATGGCTTTCGTCGGATTCAAACCCTTGGGACAGACGTCAACGCAATTCATGATGGTGTGGCAGCGGAACAGGCGATACGGGTCTTCGAGGTTGTCAAGCCGCTCGGCAGTGGCTTCGTCGCGGCTGTCAGCGATAAAGCGGTAGGCCTGCAGCAGGCCGGCGGGGCCGACGAACTTGTCCGGGTTCCACCAGAAGCTGGGGCAGGCGGTCGAGCAGCTGGCGCACAAAATGCATTCGTACAGGCCATTCAGCTCGTCGCGCTCTTCGGGGCTTTGCAAACGCTCTTTTTCAGGCGGCACGTTGTCATTGATCAGGTAGGGCTTGATCGAGTTGTACTGCTTGAAGAACTGCGTCATGTCGACGATCAGGTCGCGCACCACCGGAAGGCCGGGGAGTGGTTTGAGCGTGATGGTGCCGGGCAGGGTGCGCATATTGGTCAGGCACGCCAAGCCGTTTTTGCCATTGATGTTCATTGCGTCCGAACCGCAAACGCCTTCGCGACACGAGCGGCGAAAGCTGATGGTCGGGTCTTGTGCCTTGAGCTTCATCAGCGCGTCGAGCAGCATGCGTTCGCTGCCGTCAAGCTCAACCTCAATGGTCTGCATATAGGGCTTGGTGTCGGCGTCCGGGTCGTAGCGATATATGTTGAAAGTGCGTTTGGACATGTGGGTTCTCGCGGGTCGGTTTGTCGGTTTGCGGCTTGATTCGGCGGCGATGAATTTAGAAACTGCGCACTTTGAGAGGCAATGATTCGACGCTGAGCGGAATCATCTGCACCGGCTTGTACGTGAGACTGTTGCTCTGGCTATGCCACAGCGTGTGCTTGTGCCAGTCAGTGTCGTTGCGGCCGTTCGGATGCGCTGCGGTGTCGCCGTAGTCATTGACCGAATGCGCGCCGCGGCTTTCATGGCGGGCGGCGGCCGAGACGATGGTGGCTTCGGCCGCCTCGATCAGGTTTTCAACTTCCAGCGCCTCGATGCGCGCGGTATTGAAGATTTTTGATTTGTCTTTCAGGCCGATGGCTTTCACGCGCTCGCGCAGGGCCGCAACCTTGGCAACGCCTTCATTCATGCTGGCCTGGGTGCGGAACACGCCGGCATGCAGTTGCATCGTGCTGCGAATGTCGTTCGCCACGTCCTGTGCGTATTCGCCGTCAGTCGCATTGTCCAGACGCGCAATGCGGGCCAGCGTGGCGTCGGCCGCATCGGCTGGCAAGCCTTTGTGTGCCGTAGTTTTGTTGAACTCGACAATGTGATTGCCTGCAGCACGGCCAAACACCAGCAAGTCCAGCAGCGAGTTGGTACCCAGGCGGTTTGCGCCATGAACGCTGACGCACGAGCATTCGCCGACAGCGTACAGACCGTTGACGACTTCGCTTTTGTTCGCGGCGTTTTGCGTCACGACCTGGCCGTGAATATTGGTCGGAATTCCACCCATCTGGTAGTGAATCGTCGGCACGACCGGAATCGGCTCACGCGTGATGTCGACGTTGGCAAAGTTGTGGCCAATCTCGAACACCGATGGCAGGCGCTTCATGATGGTCTCGGCGCCCAGATGGGTCATGTCGAGGTTGATGTAGTCCTTGTTCGGACCGCAGCCGCGGCCTTCCTTGATTTCCTGGTCCATGCAGCGCGACACGTAGTCGCGTGGCGCAAGGTCTTTGTAGGCCGGTGCATAACGCTCCATGAAACGCTCGCCGTCACTGTTGCGCAAAATAGCGCCTTCGCCCCGGCAGCCTTCGGTCAGCAGCACGCCGGCGCCGGCGACGCCGGTCGGGTGGAACTGCCAGAACTCCATGTCTTCCAGCGGAATGCCGGCGCGCGCCGCCATGCCCAAACCGTCGCCGGTGTTGATATAGGCGTTGGTCGATGCCGCGAAGATGCGGCCGGCACCGCCAGTGGCCAGCAACGTGGTCTTGGCTTCAAAAATATGCACATCGCCGGTTTCCATCTCGATGGCGGTCACGCCAACGACATCGCCGTCAGCATCGCGGATCAAATCCATCGCCAGCCATTCGACGAAGAAACTGGTTTTTTCTTTTACGTTTTGCTGGTACAGCGTGTGCAGCATCGCGTGCCCAGTACGGTCAGCGGCTGCGCAGGCACGCTCAACGGCTTTTTCACCATAGTTGGCAGTGTGGCCGCCGAACGGGCGCTGGTAAATCGTGCCGTCCGGGTTGCGGTCAAACGGCATGCCCATGTGTTCGAGGTCATACACGACCTTCGGTGCTTCGCGGCACATGAACTCAATGGCGTCCTGGTCGCCCAGATAGTCCGAGCCCTTCACGGTATCGAAGAAATGGTAGTGCCAGTTGTCTTCGTTCATGTTGCCCAGCGAGGCGCCGATGCCGCCCTGCGCTGCCACCGTGTGCGAACGGGTTGGAAATACTTTGGTGAGCACAGCGACGTTCAGGCCGGCACGCGCCAGTTGCAGTGAAGCGCGCATGCCGGAGCCGCCGGCGCCGACGATCACGACGTCGAATTTACGGGTGGGGAGTTTGGAGATAGCTGTCATGGTTTAACTTGTTAACTTGGCTTGAAAGTCGTTGCGGCGAAATGGCTATAAACGATGCAATCTTTAAATCAGTGGCCGTGTGGTTAAACGCGCCACAGAACCTGGATGCCCCAGCCCGCGCAGGCAACCAGCCAGACCAGCGTGAACACCTGCAGACCGAGGCGAACGCCGACGGGCTTGATGTAGTCCATCCAGATGTCTCGCATGCCGACCCATACGTGGTACAGCATGGCGATGATGACGACAAAGGTCAGCACCTTCATCCACTGCGACGAGAAAATGCCGGCCCATCGGTCGTAGCCGACCGGGCCCCTCGTGAGTAGCACCTGCGCCAGCACCAGCAGCGTAAAAATTGCCATCAGCGCTGCGGTGACGCGCTGCGCCAGCCAGTCGCGCAAGCCATAGTGCGCACCGACCACGATGCGTTTCGTTCCGTAATTGACAGCCATTTTTTTCTCGTTCTAACGTTCTGGATTAATAAACACCGAACAGCTTGGCGCCCAGCACCAGCGTCAGGAACACGCTCAGGCCAAGTGTGACCAGAGCAGACGTTTTCCCGAATTCCTTCGTTACGGCTGAATGGTGGGTGTCTGACCACAGGTGGCGCAGGCCGGCAATCGAGTGGTGTAGGAAGGCCCAGATCAGGGCCAGTGCCACCAGTTTCCAGACCAGGCCGGGCAAGCCAAGCATGCCGACATTGAACGCGGCCTTGAACTTGGAAAACGAAATCTCCGAAGAAATCGACTTGTCGAACATCCAGATAATGAACGGCATCAGCAAAAACATCAGCGCGCCGCTGACGCGGTGAAGAATTGACACGATGCCTGCTGCCGGCAGGCGGTAGGTGCGCAGGTCGGTGAAAGCATTGATGTTGCGGAACTCGGGCCGCTTTTTGGCTAGGGGTGTGGCTAGTTCGGACATGCTGGGTTTCCTGTGATTTTTTGTTCTGACGGGCTGTAACCGCGTGGTAACTGCCAAATTCTGGTAAACCCTCGAATTCTATTGCAATGCAACATGAATTCTTGGGCAGGCAGAAGATGGTTGAAGTTTTTGTCGGATTAAAAATGCTGAGCAGGTTTTCAAATGCCTGGCGTCGGCTGACTCTGCCGCGCCAGATTAAGCTCGCCCGGTGACTACAAGGTGTCCAGCGCTGACAGCATTTCACTGGCGCGCGCACGTACTTCGCTGCGCAGCTCGGGCGTCATGCGCTGCAGGTTTTTTACCATCAGTGCGGTTCGCGGGTTGTCGGCGAATGCGGCTTCGTGCTGGTCCAGAAAATTCCAGTACAGCGTCGTCATCGGGCAGGCTTTGGCGCCCACGCGGGTTTCGGGCTCGTACTGGCAGCCGGTACAGTAGTTGCTCATGCGTTTGACGTAGGCGCCGCTGGCCACATACGGCTTGGAAGTAAAACGTCCTCCGTTGGCGAACAGCGCCATGCCGGCAGTGTTGGGCAGCTCGACCCATTCCACCGCATCGACATACACGGCCAGATACCAGTCGCAGAGTGCTTGTGGTTTGATCTGCGCGGTGACACCGAACATGCCGGTCACCATCAGGCGCTGGATGTGGTGCGAGTAGCCGTTGGCCAGCGTCTGGCCGATGCTTTGGCGCATGCAGTTCATCTTCGTCTCGCCGGTCCAGTACCAGACGGGCAGGGCGTTTTCATGACCGAAATGATTGGCGGTTTTCAGCGCCGGCATGTCGAGAAAATAGACCCCGCGCATAAATTCGCGCCAGCCGAGAATTTGCCGGATAAAGCCTTCCACGCTGGGTAAATCAAGGTCGTTTGTTTGGTAAGCCTGCTCGGCTGCCAGTACCACCTCCAGAGGATTGAGCAATTTGAGGTTGAGCGAGCTGGACAGCAGCGCATGCCAGCCGAAGTCCAGGCCGGTCCACATCGCGTCCTGATGGGCGCCGAAGTGGGGCAGGCGGTTTTTGATGAAGTCGTTCAGCGCCAGCAGCGCGTGTTCGCGCGTCACTGGCCAGTTGAAATTACGCAGGTCGCCAGGGTGGTCGGCAAACTTTTCTTTGACCAGCGCGATGACGTCGGCTGTGATTTGGTCCGGCTTGAACTGCAACGGTTTTGGCACGTCTTTTGGGCCCGCCTTGCCAAAGCCCTTGCGGTTTTCGGCATCAAAGTTCCATTTACCGCCGACAGGTTTGTCACCGTCCTTATCCTCCATCAACACCTTGTATTGCTTGCGCATGGTGCGATAAAAAAACTCCATGCGCAGGCTGGCCGACTTGCCGGCCCAATTACGGAACTGCGGCAGGCTGCACAGAAAATGTTTGTCTTCACGCCATTCTACAGAGGATTTTTTGCCTCTAGCCCCCGTATTACGTGCGTAAGCAGCTATTAATTTAATAGCGTCGTCAAGCTGGGCGCGTACCCGCAAGTCTCCCGGTTCGACGCCGATAACTTGTTGCGGCTGGTGTTGCTCCATCGCCGCGCGCAATCCATCGGCCAGAGTTTTGTCGCCATGCGTGTCGAGGACCCGGTAATCGACGCGCAGGCCGCGTTGCTCCAGCGCCTTCGCAAAGTGCCGCATGGCCGACAAAAACAGCGTGGTTCTTATCTTGTGCGACCAGACGTGGGTAGATTCTTCTGCCGCTTCCACCATCAGCACCACGTCCTGTGCCGGGTCAAAACCTTCAAAAGCGGACGAGTCCTCGTCAAGCTGATCACCCAAAATTAATACAAGGTGACGACACGGTATTTTTTTCATACGACGATTATGTTGAATGACTGGGTCGTCTGCATCGACGCCCGCTTTTTTCACCCGCATTCCGTGGGCTTACCGTTTTTTGCCCGTCCCAAGTGTCACTATGCTGCCCTGCTTTTTGGCGCGGCACGCGTCTGAACAGTATTTGACCTGGGCCCAGTTTTTAGCCCAGCTTTTGCGCCACGTCATTTCCCGTCCGCAGACGATGCAGGTCTTGCTGGGGAGCGATGCCTTGTTGCCTTTGAAACCCATTGGGAAAGCAACGCTAACCGAGCGTGTTGTGATAGTGGTGCGTGTCGGTTCGGTAGTAGCCGCGCCGCAGCTCCATTGGCACGTCCTTGTAGGTGTAGGCGATGCGCTCGACGCTCAAAAGCGGCGTTCCGCGCTCTACTTTCAATAGCAGCTCAAGACCACCGGTCGCAGGCAGCGCGCGGATCTTCTCATCAGCGCGGACCATGCGCACATTGAACTCGGTCTCAAACAGCGCATACATCGGACCGTGGTAATCGGACAGGCGCTCGGCCGTCAGGCCCTTGAACGGCGTGGCGGGCAGCCACAGGTCTTCAACGATGGTCGGCACGCCGGCGTAGCTCAGCAGGCGCCGCGCCTGCAGCACCGCGTCCCCGGTGCGCAACGCCAGCGCGCGCGCAATGTCGGCGGTAGCGCGCATGCGGCGGCAGTCGATGATGTCGCGCTCCGCCGGGCCTTCGCTGCCGGGCGCGCCCAGGTCGGGGACGAGTTTCAAGAACCGGAACTGCACATGCTGCTCGGCATGGGTGGCGACAAAGGTGCCCCGGCCCTGGCGGCGCACCACCAGATTGTCGGCGGCCATTTCGTCAATCGCCTTGCGAACGGTGCCCTGGCTGACGTGGTAGCGGGCGGCGAGTTCGATCTCGGACGGAATCGCCTCGCCGGGCTTCCATTCGCCGGATTGCAGGCTTTGCAAAATCAGGCCCTTGATCTGCCGATAGAGCGGGCTGAACGCGGGTGTCGCCCGCGATGCGCTGTCGCTGGCAGCGCCAGGATTGGACGATAAGGCGTTGGAAATAGCGGGTACAGCAGACATGGAGAGGCCGTTGAGTGTGGGGGAAATACTATCTTATATAAGACATAAGACAAATTGACCCGAGGGTTTATTCGGGGATAAACTACAAGACGCTGCGAGCGCCCGTGTCTGGCTCTGTTTACCTCGCCTGATCGGGCTGAAAATTGCCCGATTTATTTCCTAACCTTTGGAGCATTTCCCATGAGCAAAAAACCCGTTCGCGTTGCGGTTACCGGCGCTGCCGGTCAAATCGGATACGCCCTGCTGTTTCGCATCGCCTCCGGCGAAATGCTCGGCAAAGACCAGCCCGTGATTTTGCAACTGCTTGAAGTCCCGGTCGAAGGCCCGCAAAAAGCGCTGAAAGGCGTGATGATGGAGCTTGACGACTGCGCCTTCCCGCTGCTGGTCGGCATGGAAGCCCACGGCGACCCAATGACCGCCTTCAAGGACGCCGACTACGCGCTGCTGGTCGGTTCGCGCCCACGCGGCCCGGGCATGGAGCGTGCCGAGCTGCTGGAAGTCAATGGCGCGATTTTTACGGCGCAGGGCAAGGCACTTAACGCCGTTGCGAGCCGCAACGTCAAGGTGCTGGTCGTCGGCAACCCGGCCAATACCAACGCCTGGATCGCAATGAAAAGCGCGCCTGATCTGCCAGCGAAAAACTTCACCGCCATGCTGCGGCTGGACCACAACCGCGCCGCCAGCCAGATCGCCGCGAAAACCGGCAAGGCCGTGGCAGACATTGAAAAACTCACCGTCTGGGGCAACCATTCGCCAACCATGTACGCCGACTACCGCTTCGCCACCATCAACGGCGAAAGCGTTGCCAAACTGATCAACGACCAGGAATGGAACGCCAACACCTTTCTGCCCACCGTTGGCAAGCGCGGCGCCGCCATCATCGAGGCGCGCGGCCTGTCGTCGGCCGCCTCGGCCGCCAACGCCGCCATCGACCACATGCGCGACTGGGCGCTGGGCACCAACGGGAAATGGGTCACCATGGGCATTCCATCGGGCGGCCAGTACGGCGTTCCAAAGGACATGATCTTCGGCTTCCCCGTGACCTGCGAAGGCGGCGACTACAAACTGGTCGAAGGCCTGGAAATCGACGCGTTCAGCCAGGAGCGGATCAACAAGACGCTGGATGAGCTCAAAGGCGAACAAGAAGGCGTCAAGCATCTTCTGTGATGGCCTACTGCCTTGCCTGGGATCCTTGTCGGGGGCGTCGTTATGGAGCCCGTCAGGCAGTCCTCATGCACCTGAAGTACGCTCCTGTTGCCTGCCACCCGCCCCTAGCCCGCGAGCTGCTCGCTACGGCTTTTGGCGCGAAGGGGAAGCCGTGACGCATCCAAGAGAAGTTCTTTTGGGCACCCAGGCTTCAACGGCCATGCTCCCTGTCTGTGACCACTACAGCGGCGTCGAGGTCCGCATGCGCAAAAGCCTGCAGCTTCAGGCCGAGATGATCGAAGAATTTGGCGCCTGCGTGTTCGATGTGACGCTGGACTGCGAAGACGGCGCGCCCGTCGGCGGCGAAGGCGACCACGCCGCGATGGTCGTAGCGCTGGTGGCCCTGGCAACGGACAGGGCGCGGGTGGCGGTGCGGGTTCATGCGGTCGATCACCCGGCATTTGATTCGGATATTGCCACCATTGCCGGCACGGTCGGGCATCTGCTCAGCCACATCATGGTGCCCAAGGTCGAATCGGTGGCGGATGTTGATCGGGCCGTCAGCGCGCTGGCGGCGGTGTCTCAGCATGATGTGCCCTTGCACGTGTTGATCGAATCACCTGCTGCGCTTCATCGAGTGTTTGAGATTGCGGCGTATCCACGGGTACAGTCCATCAGTTTCGGCTTGATGGATTTTGTGTCCAGCCACGGCGGCGCGATTCCCGCGCACGGCATGAGCGGTGCCGGGCAGTTCACGCATCCGCTGGTGGTGCGGGCCAAGCTGGAAATTGCGGCAGCGTGTCACGCGCATGGCAAGACGCCGTCGCATTGCGTGGTCACTGAATTCAACGACGCCGCAGCGATGAAGGCAGCTGCGGGCAAAGCCGCCCGCGAATTTGGCTACACCCGCATGTGGAGCATTCACCCGAATCAGATTCGCCCGATTCTGGAGGCCTTCGCGCCTGCGGAAAACGAGATTGAAGACGCTACAAAAATTATAGCTGCCGGCGCACGTGTTGATTGGGCTCCCATCAGTTTTGAAGGCAAATTGCACGACCGTGCGAGCTACCGCTACTTCTGGCAATTGCTGGAGCGTGCGCAGCACACCGGCCGGGTGCTTCCCCCTGAAGCGCGCAGCTGGTTCACCGCTGCCGATTTTGCTCCGGCTGCGAGCCATCGCGAAGCCAGGCTTCTCGTCAGTTAATCAGGTCAGTTAGTCAAGTCATCCATCAGGAGTTCTCATGAAAACTATCACCACCATCACCCGTTCCTTGAGCTTCGCCGCCGCACTTTGCCTGGCCGTGGCGGTTCCTGTTGCAGCGCAAACCGCTACACCGCCTGATAAACCAAAAGCCGCTGTCAACAAGGCGCCAGCGAAGAAGCCGGTTGCCAATTCAAGCCGAACCAATCTGAAGAGCGCCGCGAAAAATGTCGCGGCTGGTGTCGAAGCCGCCGAGCAAGCGTTGACGCCTGATGAGCTCTCCATTGCCGAACGCGTGCACGTCGGCAGCCTGCCGTGCGAGCTGGGCACTTCAGTTTCATTGAAGCCAGACAGCAAGGCACCCGGCTACTTTGATGTGCAGGGCAAAAATTTCAAATACCGCATGTTCCCGGTCGCCACCACCACCGGCGCAATCCGCCTGGAGGACCGCAAGGCCGGCGCTGTGTGGCTGCAACTGGCCAACAAGTCGATGTTGATGAACCAGAAGCAGGGCGTGCGCCTGGCCGATGAATGCATGAGCCCGGCTCAGGTCGCCATGGCCGAGACCATGAAGACCAACCCGCCAGCCAGCGTGCTGGACGCCCCGAAGCCTGCGCTTGCGCCGGCGTCTGCCGCCCAATAATTTTTTCAAACCCGCGTTTTCAGCGCCCTTGTTTTTGATCCCAGGAGAGAACCCCATGTCGTCCGCTTTTTTGCAAACTTACCGTAACCATGTGGCCGAGCGGGCTGCCGTAGGTATTCCGCCGTTGCCGCTGACGGCCGCCCAGACCGGCGAGGTCATTGAGTTGCTGAAAGCACCGCCCGCTGGCGAAGAAACGTTTTTGCTCGACCTGATCACCCACCGCGTACCGGCAGGTGTCGATAACGCCGCCAAGGTAAAGGCCAGTTATCTGGCGGCTGTCGCTCACGGCACCGAGAAGTGCGCGCTGATCTCACGCGAAAAAGCCACGCAATTGCTGGGCACCATGCTGGGCGGCTACAACATCAGCCCGATGATCGCGCTGCTCGACGACGCGCAGGACAGCGTGGCGACGCAAGCCGCCGCCGGCTTGAAAAACACGCTGCTGATGTTTGACCAGTTCCATGACGTGCAGGAAAAGGCCATTAAGGGAAACCGATATGCCAAGGCCGTGCTGCAAAGCTGGGCCGATGCCGAGTGGTTCACCAGCCGCCCCGAAGTGCCTGAGTCGATCATGCTCACCGTCTTCAAGGTGGCTGGCGAAATCAACACCGATGATCTGTCGCCCGCGCCTGATGCCTGGAGCCGCCCCGACATTCCGCTGCACGCGATTGCCATGCACAAGAACGCGCGCCCTGGCATCACACCCGAAGAAGACGGCAAGCGCGGCCCGGTGAAGTTCATTGAAGAACTGAAAGCCAGGGGCCATCTGGTGGCCTATGTAGGCGACGTGGTCGGCACCGGCTCGTCGCGCAAGTCCGCCACCAACTCGGTGCTGTGGTTCACCGGACAAGACATTCCCTACGTGCCCAACAAGCGCTTTGGCGGCGTCTGCCTCGGCTCAAAAATAGCGCCAATTTTCTACAACACGATGGAAGACTCCGGCGCGTTGCCGATCGAGCTCGACGTGAGCCAGATGGCGATGGGCGACGTGATCGAGCTGCGCCCCTACGACGGCAAGGCCTTGAAAAACGGCGACGTAATCGCCGAATTCAAATTGAAAAGCGAGGTGCTGTTTGACGATGTGCGCGCCGGCGGCCGAATTCCGCTGATCTTTGGCCGCATCCTGACCGCCAAGGCGAGATTCGGCCTGTTTCTTCCTGTGTCATAGCAGTTCCGCTTGCCGCAGAACCC
>JANLYY010000204.1:0-4389 GCA_031365885.1 Polaromonas sp.
CGAGTTGAACGAAAAGAGCCGAGGCTCCATTTCACTGAGCGAATAGTTGCAGACCGGGCAGGAGAACTTGGCGCTGAAGAGATGCTCTTTGTTAATTCCGAAACCAGCACCTTGCACGGTGCTGGGGTCCATCTCCAGCGCTATCGCCTTGCCATCGGCCAGCCGCAGCGCCGCTTCGAAGCTTTCGGCCAGGCGCTGTTGCATGTCGCCGCGCACCTTGATGCGGTCAATCACCACATCAATGTTGTGCTTCTCGGTCTTCTTCAGCTTCGGCAAGTCGTCGAATTCATACGACGTGCCATCAACCCGAAAACGCACATAACCCTGCGACTGCATTTCGGCAAACACATCGATGAACTCGCCCTTTTTCTCGCGCGCCACGGGCGCCAGAATCATCAGCTTGGTGTCCTCGGGCAGCGCCAGCACCGCATCGACCATTTCACTGACGCTTTGCGCCTGCAGCGGCAAGTCATGCTCGGGGCAATACGGCGTTCCTGCGCGGGCAAACAGCAGCCGCAGGTAGTCATGAATTTCGGTCACGGTGCCGACGGTGGAACGCGGGTTGTGCGACGTGGCTTTTTGCTCGATAGAGATCGCTGGCGACAGGCCTTCAATCAGGTCAACATCGGGCTTGTCCATCAATTGCAGAAACTGCCGCGCGTAGGTGCTCAGGCTTTCGACATAACGCCGCTGGCCTTCGGCATACAGCGTGTCGAACGCAAGACTCGACTTGCCCGAGCCGCTTAAACCGGTGATGACCACCAGCTGGTTGCGCGGAATGTCGAGGTCGATATTTTTCAGGTTGTGGGTGCGCGCACCGCGGATGCTGATGCGCTGCAGAACGTGGCCCCCACGCTCGTTCGCTTCGTGTAGCTTCGGCGATTCGCTGCTCCTCAACTGAGCTGGCCCGGCTTGTGGCGGCGCGGGGCTGCGGTCGCTGCTGGAGCTGGGGTTTGCGCGGTCAGTACCGGAGCTTTCGGGGTCAAGGGAAGAGTTCAAGGCGTGCTGCTGGGGGGAAACCTTTCATCATAGCGGCGGAGGGACTTTTGGCGGGCTGTGACAAACTTCGACCTCTGATCGAGAACGCGCAGGCGGTTTTGAGGCTTTGTCGGCATCGCTTTGTGATCGTGGAAAATCGACCGCTAAATAACCGCCATGCCCACGCCGCTTTCACCCACCACCGCGCCGGATTCATTCAACATGACGCCGACCGAGCGCCGCGCCAGCGTGTCGCTGTCGTCGATCTATGCGCTGCGGCTGCTGGGGCTTTTTCTGGTGTTGCCGGTGTTTGCGCTGGAAGCAGCCCGCTATCCGGGCGGTGACGACCCGGCGCGGGTCGGCCTGGCCATGGGCATCTACGGCCTGACGCAAGGGCTGTTGCAGATTCCGTTTGGCATTGCGTCCGACTGGTGGGGCCGCAAGCCGGTGATGATTGTTGGCCTGCTGGTGTTTGCCTGCGGCAGCGTGCTGGCCGCGTGGGCGCCCACGCTGGACTGGCTGATTGCTGGCCGCGCGCTTCAAGGCGCGGGGGCTATTTCGGCGGCCGTGTCGGCGCTGATCGCCGACTTCACCCGCGACGAAGTGCGCACCAAGGCGATGACGCTGGTGGGCGTCAGCATCACGATTGTGTTCGCGCTGTCGCTGGTGCTGGGGCCGCTGTTGACCAGCGTCATTGGCTTCAAGGGCCTGTTCGCACTGACGGCGCTGCTGGCGCTGGCGGGCATTGCCGTCGTCATCTACTGGGTGCCACCCGAGCCCGTCCGGCACGCGGAAATGCGGCCCGGCGGCCTGGCCGAAGTGCTGCAAGACGCGTCGCTGCTGCGGCTCGATTTCGGCGTCTTTGTGCTGCACGCCGTGCAGCTGGCCATGTGGGTGGCGATTCCCGCGCTGCTGGTAGGCGCCGGGCTGGCTAAATCGCAGCATTGGCAAATTTATCTGCCGGTGGTGGTGGCGTCGTTTCTGATCATGTGGCGCACGCTGTACCCGCTGGAGCGGCGCGGCTACCTGCGCGCCGCGCTGCTGGCCGCGATGGGGCTGATTTTTCTGGCGCAACTGGGCCTGATCGGCCTGCTGCAGCTCGCGTCACCCAGCCTGTGGTTGATGGGCTTGTTGCTGCTACTGTTTTTTTGCGGCTTCAACGTGCTCGAAGCCAGCCAGCCCAGCCTGGCCTCTCGCCTGGCACCGCCCCTCGCCCGGGGCGCCGCGCTGGGCGTGTACAACACGCTGCAGTCGCTGGGATTTTTCGTCGGTGGCGCCGTCGGCGGCTGGATCAGCAAAATTTATGGCGTCGAAGTGCTTTTTATGGCTGGCGCTGGCCTGATGCTGCTGTGGCTGGTAGTCGCCTGGCCGATGAAGGCGCCAAGTCGTTCCGCGTCAGCAATTTCTCGCGGATCAGCTGGCAAACCAGTGACGAGCCAGCCAGTTAAACTGTAATTAATTCATCCGGAGAACACACCATGGCATCCGTCAACAAAGTCATCATCGTCGGCAATCTGGGCAAAGACCCTGAGATGCGCAGCTTCCCGAGCGGCGACCAGGTCGCCAACGTCACCATCGCCACCACCGACAAGTGGAAAGACAAGCAGACCGGCGAAGCCAAGGAAGCCACCGAATGGCACCGCATCGTCTTCAATGGCCGGCTGGCAGAAATCGTCGGCCAGTACCTGCGCAAGGGCTCGCAGGTCTACGTCGAAGGCAGCCTGCGCACCCGCAAGTGGACTGACAAGGACGGCGTTGAAAAGTTCACCACCGAAATCCGAGCCGACCAGATGCAGATGCTCGGCAGCCGCCAGGGCATGGGCGGCCCGGCTTCACAAGATGACGGCGGCGACGCTGGCGGCTACCAGCCCAGAGCCGCAGCACCTGCCCGCGCACCAGCAGCCGCGCCCCGCCAGGCACCCGCCGCGTCGAAGGCGGCCAGTGGGTTTGATGACATGGATGACGACATTCCGTTTTAGCGCCTTGCCGCGTCAAACCAAGCCCGCTTGATGCGGGCTTTTTTGCGTCTATGCGCTATTAATTCAGGAGCTGCTTACGCACGTATTACGGGGGCTACAGCCAGAAATGACCTTTAAATGAAGGCTTGCGGCGGCGCGGACTGCGGCCTGCACACGGGAATCCGCCCTTGACGCGATGCACAAGCCCGCGATAGCGTCCAACCACCCTAACGGGTTAAAAAATACCAACAACAACTTGCAAGGCTCCCCATGACGACTCCTTCCCGCCGCGATCTATTCAAAACCGGCGCTTCTCTTGCCGCACTGGGCGCGCTGAGCCCGTTCTCGGGCGCTGCGCTCGCGGCCATGGGGCCGACGGACAAATTCGACCTGCTGATTCGCAATGCCAACGCCCTCGACGCGGGCAGCGGACTGGCGGGCAAGCGCGACATCGGCATTCGCTACGGCCTGATCGAAGCCATCGAGCCGACGATTGCGCCCGAACGTGCGCAGCGCGTGATGGACGCGGGCGGCAAGCTCGTCACGCCGGGGCTGATTGACCTGCACTGCCACACCTACCCCTACGGCTCGGCCATCGGCATTCCGGCCGATGAACTGGTCGCGCACCAATGCACCACCACCGTAGTGTCGGCGGGCGACGCAGGCGCCAACAACTTCGCCGCCTTCCGCCGCTTCATCGTGCCGGCGTCGCGCACGCGGCAGTTCGCCTTTGTACACATCGCCGTCGCTGGGCTGGCTGGCTTTCCCGTGCCCGAGCTGTTCAACATCGACTACGCACAGGTCGATGCAGCTGCTCGCGCGGTTGGCGAAAACGCCGACATGGTACTGGGCGTGAAAGTGCGCATGAGCGAAAACGTCATCGCCCGCCACGGCACCGAGCCGCTCAAACGCGCCATCAAAGCCTGCGAGCTGTCGGGCGTGCCCGCCAAAATCATGTGCCACATCGGCGGCGTATCCGACCCGGCGCTGATGTCGCAAATCCTTGACCTGCTGCGCCCCGGTGATGTACTGACGCATTGCTATTCGGGCGCGCCCAACGTCGCCGGCATGGGCACCAACATCGTGCAGGACGGCAAGCTGCTGCCCGCCGCCCTGGCCGCCAAAAAACGCGGCGTTATCTTCGACATCGGCCACGGCGGTGGCAGCTTCGACTACACCATCGCCGAAGCCGCCATCGCCCAGGGCTGCCCGCCCGACACGATCTCTACGGACGTTCATGTGTTCTCGGGCAACACGCCCGGCATGCCGTACCTGCCGTGGGTGATGAGCAAATTCCTCGGCATGGGCTTCCCGCTGCAGCAGGTGGTGGCGATGGCGACGCTGGCGCCGGCGCGCGTCATCAACCGGCTGCCGCTGCACGGCACGCTGCAGGTCGGCGCGCCGGCCGACCTGTCGCTGCTGGACCTGGTCGACGGGCCGGTCGAATTCGTCG
>JANLYY010000228.1:0-13854 GCA_031365885.1 Polaromonas sp.
CCGGCGGCCAAGTCAGTGCGGACCCTGGCGTCGTCGATGCTCTCGATGCGCGCCTTGTTGTAGGCCGAATCGGTCTTGATGGGCACTTGCCAGCCGGTGTAGCTCACGGCCGGCATGCCTTCAGCCTGCAGCGCCAAGGCCAGCAAGCCGACCGACACCTGCTCGCCGGTGGCGGCGATCATGTCCAGCTCGCGCATGGCAGCGGCGTCAATTCGCTCGGGTTGCAGCTCTTTGGCCAGGCCCAGCAGGCGATTGGTTTCGCCACTCATGGCACTGGGCACGACGACCATCTGATGCCCGGCGCGTGCCCACTTGGCGACGCGTTTGGCGACGTTGCGGATGCGATCGGGCGAGCCCATCGACGTGCCGCCGTATTTATGAACGATTAAAGCCATGTTCTTTTAAAAAATCGCGCTGTATTGAAAAGACCGTTGCCGCGCGGCGCAAAGCCTTAAATTATAAGAGCGGCAAATACACCAGAGCGACGCCCCGCCGCTCTACAAATCCCGTGGCGACTTTGATGCGAATACTCTTGCCGCGATTCGTGCAGTCGGCAATCTGGTCAAGCAACTCGTTCAACTGCGCCTCAGAACCAGTCACACCAAAACCGGCCTTCAGCCAGTGCCGCAGCAGATTGCCCTGACTGGCGCGCGGCAGGCTCTGAATTGCAGCAATCTTCGGTGGGCTCCCCGTGACTGCTATTAATTCAATAGCTGCTTGCGCAAGTATCTGTTGGGCTAGGGCCATATTTCTTGCTGAACGCGCAAAGGTTTCACGGTACTGCGGAAAAACCTCGGCCAGCACGGGCAGCAGGTGATGACGGATTTTGTTTCGGGTGTACGCCAGGTCGCTGTTGGTCGGGTCGATGATGCAGGCGATGCCGCGCGCATCAAGTTCATCGCGAATTTCCTGCGCGCCCAAGCCGAGCAGCGGACGTACAAAACGAACGCCAAAGCGCTCGAATTCGGCCGGCATGCCCGCCAGACCCGCAACTCCCGCGCCCCGGCTGAGCGCCAGCAACAGCGTTTCGACCTGATCGTCGGCATGCTGTGCCAATGCGACCATGCCAATGTCAAGCGCGACGGCTTGGCCTGCCAGCGCCGCATAGCGCGCCTTGCGGGCGGCGTCTTCGGGACTTTCGCCGCTGGCGTTTTTGGCATCAACCTGCACCACATGCAGCGCCACGTTGATGGCGGCGCAGGCCGCCTCGCAGTGCCGCACAAAATCGTCAGCTGCAGCTTGCAGTCCGTGATGGATATGAATCGCCGTGACCAGACCGGGCCACTGCACTGCCGCTGCGTGCAGCAGAGCGGTGGAGTCCGCACCGCCGCTGTAAGCCACGGCGATTTTCTGGGTGTCAGGAAAGGACGTTCGCCGCGCCCAGGCCTGCAAATGAAGTGCTACCTGGCTGTCGGACGGCGCACCGAGGTCGGCCGGGGAGGTCTTATTTCGACGCGTCGGCTTTGGTGTCGGTGAAGCGGCCATAGCTTTGCAGACGGTCGTAGCGGCGGTCCAGCAGTTCCTTGACTTTGAGGTCGCTGACCTGCCGAAACGCATCATTGAGTGCGCGTTTCAAAAACGCCGCCATCTGCTTGTGGTCGCGGTGCGCGCCGCCCACTGGCTCATTGACGATTTTGTCGATGACGCCGAGCGCTTTAAGCCTGTGGGCGGTGATGCCCAGCGCTTCGGCAGCCAACTCGGCTTTTTCCGACGTCTTCCAGAGGATGGACGCGCAGCCTTCGGGGCTGATCACCGAGTAAATCGAATACTGCAGCATCACGACCTGGTCGGCCACCGAAATCGCCAACGCGCCGCCCGAGCCGCCCTCACCGATGATGGTCGTGATGATGGGCACTTCAAGCTGCGCCATCTCAAAGATATTGCGGCCGATGGCTTCGGACTGGCTGCGCTCCTCGGCGTCGTTGCCGGGGTAGGCGCCCGGCGTATCGTCAAAGGTGAACACTGGCAGTTTGAATTTTTCGGCCGTCTTCATCAGGCGCAGCGCCTTGCGGTAGCCCTCGGGTTTGCTCATGCCGAAGTTGCGCAGGCCGCGTTCTTTGGTGTCGCGACCTTTCTGGTGCCCCAGCACCATGCAGGCCGTGCCGTTAAAGCGCGCCAGGCCGCCGACGATGGAGAGGTCATCGGCAAAATGCCGGTCGCCATGCAGCTCGACAAAGTCGGTGAAGAGTTCGTTGATGTAGTCAAGCGTATAGGGCCGCTCAGGGTGGCGTGCGATCTTGGTGATCTGCCACGGCGTGAGGTCGCTGTAGATGTCTTTCGTCAGCTGCTGGCTTTTCTTCGCCAGCTGGCCGATCTCTTCAGAAATATCGACGGCCGATTCGGTCTGCACGTAGCGAAGTTCTTCAATTTTCCCCTCGAGCTCCGCAATCGGATGCTCGAAATCGAGGAAAGTCTTCTTGGCCATGAACTGCTCCTTAGGTGGGCTCTGTCCCCAGCACCGGTAGCGGGTCCAGGGAGCGCCAAATATACCAAGTTGCCACACTGCAGTACGGCGCCCAGGCGGCGGCGACCTCTCGCGCGTCGCTGCGGCTGACCGATTCGCCGGAGAAATAATTCTGGCTGATGCCGTTGATCAGGCCCACATCGTCAAGCGGAAGCACATTGGGACGCGTCAAGTAGAAGATCAGAAACATCTCGGCCGTCCAGCGGCCAATGCCGCGAATGGCGACCAGTTCGGCAATGATGGCTTCGTCGTCCATCGCGGCCCAGTCCTTGACGTGAACCGTACCGGCGTCGAAGTGAATCGACAGATCGACCAGGTATTCAACCTTGCGCGCGCTCAGGCCGGCGGCGCGCATGTCGTCAACTTTCAGCTTCAGTACGTTTGCAGGAGTCACTTCCTTGGGTAAAGCCTCAAACCGGTTCCAGACGGCTTGCGCGGCCTTGACCGAAATCTGCTGCCCGACGATGCTGCGCGCCAGGGTGCTGAAGGCGTCGCCGCGCGCCTGCAGGCAGGTGTCGGCATGCTGCGGAATCAGCCGCTTCATCACGCGGTCTTTTCTAATCAGGTGTTTGCAGGCGTCCGCCCAGTAGCCCGGGGCAGCCATCGAATGGTCCAGAACCTCAGCAATTTCCGTCGTGCCTGGTCCGGTTTTTACTATCTTTTTCATAGCTGCTTGCGCACGTATTTATTGGGCTTGGGGGCTAAAAGACAATCAATACTCACGATTTAGCCTCCCAGGTGGTGCCTGCGGGCGAGTCTTTGAGGACAATGCCGTCGGCCAGCAAGTCCTGGCGGATTCGGTCGGCTTCGGCGAAGTTTTTGGCGGCTTTGGCGGCGGCGCGGGCGGTGATCAACTGCTGAATGCGGTCGTCGTTGGCACCCGAGCCCGCCTGCAAAAAAGCGCCCGGCGAGCGTTGCAGCAAGCCAAGGCTGCCGCCCAGATTTTTGAGCAGCCCCGCGAGCACGGTGGAACTGGTCCGGTTCACCTCACCCGCCAACTCAAACAACACCGCCACCGCTTCGGGCGTGCCGAAATCCTCATCCATCGCCGCCTTAAAACGCGCCGCGAACGGGTTGTTCCAGTCAATGGTCGTTAGTTCGTCAGGCACGACGGACGCCAGCGCGGTATACAGCCGCTTCAACGCACCCCGCGCATCGTCCAGATGCACGTCGCTGTAATTGAGCGCGCTGCGGTAGTGCGTTCGCACCAGGAAAAAACGCATGGTTTCGGCGTCGTATTTGGCCAGCACTTCCTGGATCGTGAAGAAATTACCCAGGCTTTTCGACATCTTCTCGTTGTCAACGCGCACGAAGCCGTTGTGCATCCAGAAGCGGGCCAGCGGCTTGCCGTTGGCGGCTTCGCTCTGGGCAATTTCATTTTCGTGGTGCGGAAACTGCAGGTCTGCGCCGCCGCCGTGGATGTCGAAAGTCTCACCCAGCGTCTGGCAGCTCATGGCCGAGCATTCAATATGCCAGCCGGGCCGGCCCGGGCCGTAGTCGCTGGCCCTTTTGGCGTCTTCAGGTTCGCTTTCCTTGGCGGATTTCCAGAGCACGAAGTCGAGCGGATCTTCCTTGCCATCGAGCACGGCCACGCGCTCACCGGCACGCAACTCGTCAATCGATTTGCCTGACAACTTGCCGTAGCCGTTGAATTTGCGCACAGCGTAGTTCACGTCGCCGTTCGACGCCTGGTAGGCAAAGCCCTTGCCCTGAAGCGCCTTGATCATCGACAGCATCTGCGGCACGTATTCAGTGGCGCGCGGCTCCAGCGTCGGCGGCTCGATGCCCAGCGCGCCGATATCGCGGTGCATCGCCAGAATCATTTCATCGGTCAAAGCCCGGATGCTGATGCCGCGTTCAAGCGCTCGCTTGATAATTTTGTCGTCGATATCAGTAATATTTCGCACGTAGGTGACACGAAAACCACAAACCTTCAACCAGCGCTGGGCCACATCAAAGGCCATCATCATCCGCGCATGGCCGATGTGGCACAGATCGTAAATCGTCATGCCGCAGACATACATGCGGACATGGCCGGGCTCGATGGGTAAAAAATCTTCCAGTCCACGCGACAGCGTGTTGTAAATGCGAAGGCTCATGAAATGAAAAGCTGGGTGACTGGAGGCAGCGTTGGGGTGGCGGTGAACCGCGCGTCAGACGGTTCATACCAGGGAAAAAGTCAGGAAGGTATTGAAAAATCCACACGAGCGGGGGCCGTGCCTGGGGCGGAATGGACGATACCCCTCCGCTACAATTGGCCAGTATATCGAGCCCGCCGGACAGTGTGCAGGCCCCGCTGGGCAACACGATGGCGGCTCGCTTTCAACCGACTTTTTACCTTGTCGTCACAACACCGCGCGTGCTGGCCGCAAGATATCAAACAACCGCGAGAGTTTTTATGGCCAAGCCAGCATTCATTACCGTCCGGGCGCCGACCGCCGCCCTCTGTGCGCTGTTCATGGCCGCCGCGTTGTCCGCCGGCAGCGCCTGGGCAGACGACTATGCCGACGTCTCCAGGCTGATGCGCGCCGGGCAGTACGCAGAAGCCATGACCAAGTCCGACCAGTACCTGGCCACCAAGCCCAAAGACCCGCAGATGCGTTTTTTGCGCGGCGTGATCCAGACCGAAACCGGCAAGACCAACGACGCGATTGCCACCTTCACGCAGATCACGCAGGACTATCCCGAACTGCCCGAGCCCTACAACAACATGGCCGTGCTCTATGCCGGACAAAGCCAGTTCGACAAGGCCAGGGCGGCGCTCGAAATGGCGATTCGCACAAACCCGAGCTATGCCACCGCACACGAAAACCTCGGTGATGTGTACGCCAAGCTCGCCAGCCAGGCTTACAGCAAGGCGCTGCAACTTGACGGCGGCAACGCAGGCGTCCAGCCCAAGCTGGCGCTGATCCGCACGCTGTTTTCAGCCGACAGCAAAGCCACCGGCAAGCCGGCTGCCGCTGCACCGGCAGCGCCGCCCGTAGCAGCTGCACCACCTGCACCGCCTGCACCGCCTGCGGTTGCTGTCAAACCAGCACCAGTACCACCGCCTGCAGTGGCTGCTGCGCCACCCGCCAAACCAACGCCTGCGCCCGCTGTACCGGCCGTGACGCCGCCCCCAACGCCGCCCGCAACCGCCGCGGCCACTTCTGCAGCCGCCGCCGAAAAAGAAATCGAAACGGCGGTGCGCGCCTGGGCCGATGCTTGGTCCAGCAAGGACATGTCCGCCTATCTGGCCAGCTATGGCACCAACTTCGACACCCCCGGCAGCCAGCCGCGCAAGGCCTGGGAAGAGGCGCGCCGCGCCCGTATCGTCGGTAAATCGCGCATCAGCGTGAAGCTGTCGAATTTGTCCGTCGCTGTTCAGGGCAGCAAGGCCACCGCCCAGTTCAAGCAAGACTACAGCGCTGACTCGCTGAACGTCTCCAGCCGCAAAAAGCTGGATCTGGCCAAGGTCAATGACCGTTGGGTGATCGTCAAGGAATCGTCGGGCGGGTGATTCAAGGCACCTGCGCTTGCTGCAACTGCCGACGTTTCCCTGACCCTATTTTCGCAGCGATTTAGCGCTACAGCCCCCATGATACGTGCGCAGGCAGCTACTTTTTTGATAGCGTTCACCGGGCTGCTCGCAGTCATGGGCGCCAGCGCGCAGACCGGCCAGCGCGCGCGCCCGCAAGCGCAGGCGCTGCAGGCTTCGGCAGCCACGGCGCCGCCGGCCAAACGCCCCACGACGCGGACCATCCGCAACCGAGAAATCCGCGATGGCCAGGCAGAAAACCGGCTGATCGAAATCTACCGGCTGATCGGCCAGGCCAAGCCCCGCGAGGCATTGCAAAAAGCCGAAAGCCTGGTCAACGAACACCCGAATTTCCAGCTGGCGCAACTGGTTTACGGCGACCTGCTGTCTGGCCGCACCCGGCCGCTGCGCAGTCTGGGCGATGTGCCTGACACGGCGGCAAAAACGGCGGCACCGATGCTCGCTGAGCTGCGTGAGGAATCCGAACTTCGCCTGCGGGCACTGCGCGAACGACCCGCGCCAGGCATGGTCCCGTCGCAGTTTCTCAAGCTTTCCAGCCTGAGCAAGCATGCGATTGCTGTCGATGCCTCGCGTTCGCGCCTTTATCTTTTCGAGAACACGCCAGCCGGGCTGAAATTGCTGGCCGACTACTACATCTCCGTCGGCAAACTGGGCACCGAAAAATCGCAGGAAGGCGACCTGCGCACCCCGCTGGGCGTTTACTTCGTCACCAGCAACCTTGATCCGACATCACTCAAAGACTTTTATGGTTCTGGCGCCCTGCCGATCAACTACCCCAACCAGCTTGATCTGAAGCGAGGAAAAACCGGCGGCGGCATCTGGCTTCACGGCGCGCCGCCGACGCAGTTTTCGCGCGCGCCGCTGGCCAGCGACGGCTGCATTGTGCTGGCCAATCCGGACCTCGAACGCGTCATCAAAACCGTGGCCATTCGCAGCACGCCGGTGGTTATTGCCGCCAGTTTGAAATGGGTCAACGCGCCATCGCTCAGCGCCGATGTCAAATCTTTTGATGAGGTTCTGAAAGGCTGGCACCAGGCCAAGGTCAGCGGCGACGTGGAACGCCTGACCAGTTGGTACGCGCCTGACTTCACCAGCTTCGGCAAAACCATGGCGGAATGGAAACCGGGCCTGCAGAGCGAGATCAAACAACTGCGTGGACGCGACATCCAGATCAAGGATGTGTCTTACCTGCGCTGGACCGACAGCGCCGATACGATGGTGGTAACCTTTGGCGAACTTGTCAAAGGCGCCAAAACAGGCCGCACCAAACGCCAGTACTGGGCCCGCCAGGGCAGCCAGTGGAAGATATTTTTTGAAGGAGACATTTGATGGGTTTTGCCCGATTTTTTGCAGCGCTAGGAGCGCCCCTGTTGGCATGGTCGCTGATGGCGCTGGCCGGCTCGGCCACGGCGCAAGCCGCCCCCAAAGTGAAATTTGTCACCAGCGAAGGCGACTTCACCGTCGAGCTGTATCCCGACAAGGCGCCAAAAACGGTTGAAAACTTCTTGCAGTACGTCAAGGACAAGCACTACGACGGCACGGTTTTTCACCGCGTGATCAGTAACTTCATGGTGCAGGGCGGCGGCTACGACGCCGCTTACCTTGAGAAGAAAACCCGTCCGCCGGTGGCGCATGAAGGCCAGGCGGCGCTTGCCAAAGGCGGGCCGAAAAATGTCGTCGGCACGCTGGCGATGGCGCGTACCAATGACCCCAATTCGGCGTCGTCCCAGTTTTTCATCAACGTGAAAGACAATGACTTTTTGAACCCGACCGTGATCCCGCCCGGAGACCCGGTGCCGAAGTTTGAATACCAGGGCCGGGTATATGAAAACACGCCCCGCGAGCAACTGGCCAAGGCACCGCAGCTTTTCGGCTACACCGTTTTCGGCAAGGTCACCAGCGGCATGGACGTGGTCAATAAAATCAAGGAATTGCCCACTGGCGCTGGCGGGCCGTTCCCCTCCGATGTGCCCAAAACGCCGGTGACCATCAAGTCAGCCAGCATCGTCAACTAGGAATTCGTCTAGTTCCCTTTATTTTTTAAACAGGACCCCATCATGAGCAATCCAAAAGTAGAACTCCACATCAAGGACCACGGCGTTGTCACGCTTGAACTCGACGCCGCCAAGGCGCCGAAGTCGGTCGCCAATTTTTTGAGCTATGTCAACAAGGGCCACTACGCCAACACCGTGTTTCACCGCGTGATTCCCGGCTTCATGGTGCAGGGCGGCGGATTTGAAATTGGCATGAAGCAAAAAGCCACCGACGGCGAAATTGAAAACGAAGCTGGCAACGGCCTGAAGAACGACAAGTACACCGTCGCCATGGCGCGCACCAATGCGCCGCATTCGGCCAGCTCGCAGTTTTTCATCAATGCGTCGAACAACAATTTCCTCAACCACACTGCACCGAATGCGTCGGGCTGGGGCTACGCCGTATTCGGCAAGGTGGTCGCAGGCATGGACGTGGTCGACAAGATCGAAGCCGTCAAAACCGGCAACAAAGGCGGTCACAGCGACGTGCCACAGACCGACGTGGTGATCGAGAAAGCCGTCGCGCTGTAAAAAGATATTTAGCAGGCACGAGCTGGCGTCGAATGATTTCCCCCAGCTCGGAGCTTCAAGCGCCTGCCACCTGGCGCACGGTCGATTTCATCTCCGACCTGCACCTCCACGTCGGCGAGCCAGCGACCTTCCATGCCTGGCAGCATTACCTGCAAAGCACGCCCGCCGACGCGGTGTTCATTCTGGGCGACCTGTTTGACGTGTGGGTTGGCGACGACGTGCTGGGCAGCCATTCAACCCCCAATTTTGAAGACGCCTGCGCGCAGGTGCTGGCTGATGCTGCAGCGCGAACGGCCATCTTCTTCATGCACGGCAACCGCGACTTTCTGCTGGGGCAGCCCACGACCAGTATCAGCCTGCCCGATCTTTGCCACATCATCCTGCTGGATGACCCCTGTGCGCTGACCTTCGCCGGCCAGCGCTGGCTGCTGTCGCACGGCGATGCGCTGTGCCTGGACGACGCGGCTTACATGAACTTCAGGCGGCAGGTGCGCAGTGCCGAGTGGCAACAAAATTTTCTGGCGCGGCCGCTGGCTGAGCGGCAATTGATAGCGCGTGAGTTGCGCCAGCAAAGCCAGCAGCAGCAGGTGCAAAGAAAGCAATCCGGCGCGCCGTTTATTGACCTGGACCCGGATGCGACCCGCGCCTGGCTGCAAGCCGCCAATGCGCCTGTGATGATCCACGGCCACACCCACCAGCCTGCCCTGCATGAACTGGGCGACGGCCTGCAGCGCATCGTGCTGAGCGACTGGGATGCCGACCCGAAAACGGCCGCGCCGCGCGCCGAAGTGCTGCGCCTCTCCAAGGGACCGCCGGGCGGCCCCGAGCGCATCCGGCTCCTTTGAACGCTCGGTTGCAGCGGACAAGCGCGCAATCGTGCGGCGGGGTTTGTATAAACTTAACGCATGCTGAACTGGCTCAAAAACAAACTGAAAAACGCGAGCTTGGTGGCGTCGGGCAACGCAGAGAAGATTCCAGACGCCATGTGGGCCAGCACCATGCAGCAGTTTCCGTTTTTAGCCCGCCGCTCTATCGCCGAGCAAAGCCGGCTGCGCAGCATGACGGTCGAATTCCTGCAGAAAAAACAGTTCACTGGCGCGCACGATTTGAAAGTGACCGACGACATGGCCGTCGCGATTGCGGCCCAGGCCTGCCTGCCGGTGCTGCATCTCGGGCTGAAGTTTTACGACGACTTCAAAGGCATCGTCGTCCACCCCGGCGCCATGCTGGCCCGGCGCGAGGTGACAGACGACAACGGCGTGGTGCATCGCTACAACGAGGCGCTGACCGGCGAGGCGATGGAGCGCGGCCCTGTCACGCTCAGCTGGCAGGACGTGGCGGCGTCGGGCGATACCGCTGTCGATGGCTACAACGTGGTGATTCACGAATTCATTCACAAGATTGACATGCGTGACGGCGCTGCCGATGGCTGCCCGCCGATGCCGTCGCGCCGGGCCAGAACAGCATGGGACGATGTTTTTCAACCAGCGTACGACGCGTTTTGCGAAAAGGTGGCCATGACCGAGCGTTTTGGCGCTCCGCCGACCTGGCTGGATGCCTACGGCGCCACGGCCCCGGCCGAGTTTTTTGCCGTGGCCTGCGAAGGCTATTTCGTCAACCGTGATCGCTTCAACGAGGATTTCCCGTCACTGACGCTGCTGTTTGACCAGTTTTTCAAGCCAAATCAGGCTGTAGCCCAATAAACGCGTGCGCAAGCAGCTATAAATTTAATAGCTTAGAGTGCCCGGCAGCCAGGGCTGGCGTGACCTATTTTCATCATCTACTTCCAGTAAACCGCAGCACCCAATACCGGCGTCACGGCGGTTTTGCCGATCAGGGTTCCGTCGCCGAGCTGGCCATCAAGATTACGACCCCAGCAGGCCACGCTGCCGTCGGTTTTAAGGGCGCAGGTGTGCGCCCCGCCCGCGCTGATTGCTGCCGCCTCGGTCAGGCCAGGCACATTGGTTGCAACTAATTTTTTGGTTCCGCTGGCATCGCCCAGCTGGCCGTCGACGTTCTCGCCCCAGCAGGCGGCGCGGCCATCGGCTTTGACGGCGCAACTATGGCGATTGCCGGCATTGATGCTGATCGCGCCCGACAAACCCGCCACAGGCACTGGCAATGACTTGGTGACGGTGGTGTTGTCACCCAGCTGGCCGAAAGTGTTTTGTCCCCAGCAAACCGCATTGCCGTCGCCCTTGAGCGCGCAGCTGTGGTCGGTGCCCGCATCAATCGCCACCGCTCCCGACAAATTTGCCACCCGCACCGGCACGGGCGGGCTGATCGCAGTGAAGGAACCGTTGCCGAGCTGGCCTTCAGCGTTCAGACCCCAGCAATAGACCGCGCCCGTGCTGCGCAGCGCACAGGTGTGCTGCTTGCCGGCACTGATGGCAACTACGTTCGCCAGGCCCGGCACGGCGGTGGCGGTCAGCCGGTCGACGAGCGTGCCGTCGCCGAGCTGGCCGGTATCGTTGACGCCCCAGCACACCACGGTGGCATCGGCCTTCAGCGCGCAGGTGTGGAGGGTGCCACCGCTCAAGGCCACCACGTCAGTCAGCCCGGTGACCGCAGCGGGACTGCTTTTATTCACAACAGTGCCGTCACCCAGCCCGCCCTTTGCGTTTTCACCCCAGCAGCTGACGGTACGGTCTGCTTTCAATGCGCAGATGTGACCGCCTCCAGCACTGAGGGCCAGCAGGCCTGTGAGTCCAGGCACATTGGCAGGCGTGGCACGGGTCACGACGGTGCCGTCGCCGAGCTGGCCATACTGGTTGTCGCCCCAGCAAGCCACACTGCCATCGGGTTTGAGGGCGCAGCCGTTCAGCACGCCCGACGAGATCGGCTCGCCGACCACCACGACGCCGAAGGTGCGGGTGGCCGCCGCGCTGCCTACGGTGGCGTTGACGATGCCGGTGTAGCTGCCGGGACGCATCCAGACCTGTTGCACCGGGTTGCCGGCAGCGTTCAACGAGCCGTCGCCCCAGACCCAGCTGAAGGCCAGCCCGACGCCGCCGATAATGGTGGCCTGGTAGCTATAGAGCGCGTTGGCAATGGTGCGGCCCGTGCCGGCGATGGTCACACTGGGTCCCGTCGGTGTGACTGGCGCTTCCGGGTCAAGCGTCAGCGTGCTGCTGGTAACGCGGCTGGTGCCGCCGCCGCCACCGCAGGCCACCACCAGCAGTGCAACAGCGAGCCACAGTCCCAGCTGCCGTGCCAGACCTGCCAGACCTCCCAGGGGGAAACTGCGGCTTTGGTCCAGCGGATGGAAGATTGAATTCATGGAAGTCCTCGCGCAACAAAAGTAAGTAGTTGTAGCTTACCGTTCAGCCCGCCTGATGAATAGGCGGAATATTCACGCTTATCAACGAGTTTTTGAGGCTCCAGTTTGCACCAGCCGCTGCCTGGACCGGCTGGGTTGAGGATGCTTTAGCATTCAAGCCCCCGTATTAAGTGCGTAAGCAGCTATCAAATAGATAGTAGTTGACCTGCGCTTGCGCGGCCGGCAGACACTTCGGCACTCAGCGCCTCGACCAGGTCGTGCGCCTTCACGGGCTTGTACAGCACCCGCAGGCCGCTTTGCTGGGCTTGCCTGACGCGCTCGGGCGCGGTGTCGCCCGTCACCAGCAGCACCGGCAACTTCCAGCCCAGTAGCGCGCGCAATTCAGCTGCCACCGCAATACCGTCTTCTTCATTACGCAGCCGAAAGTCGGTAATCAGCGCATCAAGCCGGTGGCCTGGCGTGGCGGCGATTTCACGCGCCTGCAGCAGGCTGTCGGCACGTCAACCTGCAGCCCGTAAAGCCGCAGTGCGGCAGCCGTACTGGTGCGTACCGTTTCTTCGTCGTCAACCACCAGCACGTGCAGGGGCAGCCGTAGCGATGCCGCCTTGCTGCCCTCACCCGCTTCCAGCAATGTCTTTTCGGTCACTGCGGCGGCGCGCGGCAGCAGCAGCCGGAATACCGTGCCGCGCCCCGGCCGAGACCGCACCTGCATCTGCACATCCATCAGCCGGGCGATGCGCCTGACAATGGCCAACCCCATGCCCAGGCCCTTGGAGCGGTCGCGCTCCAGGTTGCCGACCTGATAAAACTCGTCAAAAATACGCGGCACTTCTTTTTCCTCAATGCCGCGCCCGCTGTCCCACACCTCCACGCTGATGCGCTGCCCGCGCGTGCGCGCCAGCACCGCCACGCCACCGGTCTGCGTGAACTTCAGCGCGTTATGCACCAGGTTGCCCAGCATGCGCTCAAGCAAAGCCGGATCGGCAAAGACCCATTTGCAGCCCGGTTTAAAACGCAGCGCCAGCCCCTGCGACTCGGCCTGCCGGCCCAGACTGACCTGCAGCCGCCTGAAAATATCGGCAAGCGCCACCGGCTCGGCCTTGACTTCCACCACGCCGGCATCGAGCTTGGAGACATCAAGCATCGACGAAAACGACGCCTCCAGGGCGTCCACGCAATGCATCATGTTGCGCGCCAGTGGTTCGTCAGGCGTGGATGCCAGCCGCGCCAGAATGGCTGATCCGAACAGGCCCAGCGAATGCAGCGGCTGGCGCAAATCATGGCTGGCTGAAGCGAAGAATCGGGTTTTCTCCAGGCTCGCGCGCTCGACGATGCGGACCTGCTCGGCCAGGCGCATTGCCAGGTCTTCCTTTTCATAGCGCGCGCGCAGCGCTTCCGTCAGCAGCCGGTTCTGCTGCAGGCCGAATTTGAGGTTGACATACAGATAGGCCAGCGTACACAAGGCCAGAAAAACATGCGTCACGCCGCGTTGCCACAGCAAGGCGGTAGCCAGCCCGGCCAGAATGGGCACGATAAAGCGAAACAGCGCCGGCCGGTAAGGCGCCAGCGAAGCCACGCCGCCCGAACTGATACCCAGAAGCAGCAGCATCATCAGTGAGGTCAGCGGCAAGTTGCCGACCGGAAAGAAAAGCCAGGGCGCCGAGCCCCACGCCACCGCATTGAAGCTCAGCGCGTTGCAATACCAGCGTGCCGAGCGCTCGGGGTCACGCTCGGCGTGCGGGGTCAGGATGTAGCGCCGGTTGCCGACGAAACGATGGGCTTGCGTCGCATGCAGCAGCGCCGCCCACATCAGCACGCCGGGCTGTCGGGTCTGGTAATAAAAAATGGTCCAGAAACCAAGTGCAGTCATGAATGCACCGAACGATGCCGTCATGCTGGTGCTCAGCAGCGTGTCGGCCTGCTCGCGCTGGATGGGCTTATCAAGCGCGTTTTCATGCTGGGCTGCTGGTGGTTTAAGCGACTCGGAAAAAAAACCGGTTTTCATCAA
>JANLYY010000273.1:0-3278 GCA_031365885.1 Polaromonas sp.
ACTTCATCACCAAAGACGGCTTCGGCATCACCGAGCCCTGCAAGCGCTACCTCACGCCCCTGATTCAGGGCGAGGACTATCCGAAATATAAAAACGGCTTGCCGGTTTATGCGACGCTGAAGAACCTGCCCGTGACAAAGAAGCTGCCGGCGTTCAAGATCAAATCGGACTAATGAGGCAATCTGTTGGGCCGTCCACTCACGATATAATCGAGAGCTTAGCCGGTGTAGCTCAGTCGGTAGAGCAGCTCATTCGTAATGAGAAGGTCGGGTGTTCGATTCATCTCTCCGGCACCAACAAAGACAAGGGTTTGCTGCTATTTATTTAGTAGCAAACCCTTCTTCTTTTGGCGGCATGTAAGGGCGGATGTAAGACGGTTTCGCAAGCCCAGAGGGTACTTTCTGCATTGCCAACGTGGCGTGAACACCTCAGCGATAGAAAAAAACAATAGCTACGCTATTACTTTAGGAGCAGAATGTCCAAGTATTCAACTGTGAGTTTTACCGAAGCGCTGGTTCAGGGAGCAAAGAAAGAATGGGAAGCTTTCGCGGGCGGAGATGCCTTTGATTTGGAGCTATCCCCTGTTTTTTCTTGGGTTGAGACCCATATGGCTGTTGCACCTAACGATTCCGTGGCATTATGCTTGTGGAACAATGACAGCAACAGGACCGATGCAATCGTTGAAATTGTTGACAGTCGAAAAGGTAAGTTGTCCAAGTTGTTGAAAGTGATTCCTTCGCCCAGGTTCTGGGATGTGAATAATGCTAGGGGTGAGATTATTCAGCTTTACACCGAAGTTTTCTTCAATGTCATAACGGCTGGCGGATTTGGTCAGTCTAGAGTGGTGAAGTTGTACGGCAGGGATGACGAGATGATGAGCATTTTGAGGTCAATTCATGCCTATTGGGCAGTTCAAAATAGCACAGCTGAATTTGAAGGCCGGTTTCTGGCCATTTCGCTAAATTAAGATTTACCACCGGAGAGAAACATGAATAACGTCCACTATTTCAATATGGCGTCGGTACCTAAGCAGGACTTACACGCAACCCTTGCAGTTGCCGTTAGCGCCGCAATTAACGCGCTTGACTCTGAGCAGATCAAAAGTCTCGTCAAGGCCCCGCTGCAAGATTTTCAAGTTGCACGCACTAACGCCTTAGCAGCGTAGTAGCTCGGATTCAAAAAAAGCCCGTCGTGAGCGGGCTTTTTTTACGCCTATTGATCATCCAGCCCGCGACGCTGCAGATTCAAGATCCCGCAACACAACGACAAGCACGTCGCTGTCAGCCTGACTCGATACCGCGACAGCCCTAGAACGCCCTCCCAGGTTGATATTGACCGTCCGGCTAGGCGTGCCTGCGCTGTCCGGCGCGGCGGCTACAAAGCCTGCCGTGGTCGCACTGGTTTGCGCCGCGCGCCTTGCTCGCGCCAGTTCGGCTTCGAGTTGCGCGAACTTCTGTAGTAGCGCTGTGACCTCTGGGCTGTTTCCGCCTGACCCGCGCAGCAAGTCCAACTGCAGTTTGATGTTGCTGGCTTCAATCGCACGGGGGTCTTTGGCTAAGTCAGAGCCGTAATTGGCAGACTGAATCGCCCCGGGGTTTAGTGGAGGCCCGTTGGGTCAAGTCAAGGAGCCGCGTTATTTCATGCCTGCGTCCGAACCCAGCTTTTCAAGGCGTCATTGATGCGGGTTTGCCAGCCATCGCCCGTTGCTCTGAATTTCTGCACCACCTCCACGTCGAGGCGCAGGGTTACCTGGGTTTTGCTGCCACTGCCCAGCGGGCGGCCACGGCGAACCAGTGGTTTGACTTGCTCCCATTCAGAATCCGTGAAAGGCACGGCGTCAGGGTCAGACATGGCAGCGGCAGTAATGGCGACATCTTCCTCGGGCGTAGGAATGATGGTTCCGGGTTTAAGTTTCGGCATAGCGTTTCACCTCTCGCGGGTTGGCTTTTCTCAAACTGATAATGCGGCGCTCGGTCGGTTGCTCAGGCGGACGGTCAACAAACACCACGGCAATGATGCGCAAGCCGATATAGCCCAGCGCGACCATGCGGGCCTCGTCATACTCATGGCGCTTATCAAGCCACACCACGGCAGCCTCCCATTCAAAGCCCACAGCGTCCAGCAATGAAAAACCATGCTTTGCCAGATTCACGGCATCTTTGGCCGGGTCGAACGTCACATTCATGCATTATTGTAGTTACGTTTATTTGAATTGCAAGGGTTATTTGTAGTTACGCTATTTCAGCCTCCCACCACACGCAACGCACCGGGTGCAGCTTTGGCGTCAAACGCCACCCCGGCCTGAGCCGGAATACCAATGGTCTCATCAGGCGCAGGGGGTGAATGCATTCCGATCATCGGCCCGCTGCATTCAAAAACAATCCGAACAGGGAAGTTCTCAGGAAGTCGCGGGTGCGGGTTGAACGTGCATGGGGGTCAGCTTGAATCGCTGCGCGGCCTGCCACACGTCGTAAGCGCTTTGCTCCGCCAGCCACAAACGCGCTTCGCCGCCACGCGCTACGCCTAGCCAGGCTTCAATACGCAGCGCCATGTCAGGCGAAATGCCCGCACGTCCATTCAACACACGAGACAGTGCAACGCGAGAAACGTCAAGCTGCGCTGCGGCCTGCGTGACCGTCAGTCCCAACGCAGGCAAAACATCATCGCGCAGCGTCAAGCCGGGATGCGGGGGATTAAACATACGTGCCATAAAAAATATCTCCTGTTCAGTGGTAGTCCTGATAGTCCACCAGCACGGCATCGGTGCCATCAAAAGTAAAAGTCATGCGCCAATTGCCGTTGACCCAAACCGAAAAGTGGCCTTTGAGTTCGCGCCCCTTCAGCGGATGCAATCCCCAGCCCGGCAAGTTCATGCCCTGCGCGTTGGTTGTTTCGTTCAAGCGTCGCAGCATGGCGGACAGCCGGGGCGCATGACTCGCCTGAATACCAGCCATGCTTCCTTTTTCGAAAAAAGCTCTCAGGCCTTTATGTCGAAACGTTTTGATCATCTGAAATTGTATCGCGTAACGATACACGGCGCAAGCATCTGGCGCAGCGGTTTAAAGCAAAGTTTCCGCCACCGAACTGGCCAGCACCTTGTCAATCCGCCTGCCATCCAGGTCAATCACCTCAAACCGCCAACCGGCGCATTCGACCTGCTCGCCGGTGTGCAGCAGTCGGCCTGAGACGCTTTGCAGCAGGCCGGCGACGGTGTTGTAGCGGCCGCGCTCCTGCTCGGGCAACTCGCGAATATCGAGCCTGGCCTTGAGTTCTGACAC
>JANLYY010000281.1:0-15685 GCA_031365885.1 Polaromonas sp.
GCTGCATCAGCGCAGCAATCGCGACCACCAGCAGCAACGAGGCGCCGGTGAAGATTTCGGGCGTGCCGCTGTTGGCGATCCAGCGCAGCAGCGGGCGCAGCAACAGCCGGCCGCCGACGATGATGCCCGCAATAACTGCTATTACTTTAATAGCTTCCCACGCACGATTTGCGGGGGCTATCGCCTCATTTTCTCCTGCAAGTGAGCCCAGCAGCGGCAGCAGCGCCAAAATCGGAATGGCCGCCACGTCCTGGAACAGCAGGATGGAAAACCCGGCCTGGCCGCTGCTCGTTGGCATCAGGTTGCGCTCGCCGATGACCTGCAGGGCAATCGCGGTTGACGACAACGCCAGGCCGAGTCCGGCAATGAGCGAGACCTGCCAGTTCACGCCGAATGCCATGGCCACGCCAGTGATCAATGCCGCGCTGGTCAGCACCTGCGCGCTGCCCCAGCCGAAGATCGGGCGGCGCAGTTCCCATAGCCGCTCGGGCTCCAGCTCCAGGCCCACCAGAAACAGCATCAGCACGACGCCGAATTCAGCGAAGTGCAGGATGTCCTGCACATTGGTGACCAGCCCCAGGCCCCAGGGCCCAATCGCCATGCCGGCCGCCAGATAGCCAATGATGGAGCCAAGACCCAATTTTTTCGCCAGTGGCACGGCAATGACTGCGGCAGCAAGATAGATCAGGCTGTTGGTCAGCCAGCCGGGTAAATTCATGAGGCCCCCACGCTCGCCACGCCGTGTGCATCGCTGCCCCCCGAGGGGGCTGTGCTTGCTTGGGGCGGCCCGGCGCTACGCACGGCCGCTCCCACATCGGCGTCCGCGAGACTATCAACAGGCCGGTCCTTCATCGGCACCACACAGGCGGCGCATTGTTCCAGGTCGTTGAGCTCGGGCCAGTCGGGGTAGCTCTGCAGGCGCGCGGTGAATGTTTTGACCTGCTGATCAATCAGCTCAGCGCTGGCGCCCTGGGCACCGTAGAACATCATCGGCGGCAAAAAACGCATGCCGCAAAGCGCGGCGGTCTGCTCATACGGCGGCAAAAAGGCGTCGAAAAAATAGCGGTTGTAGCCTTGCGGGTGGTACGACGATTCCGGCCCGCCGGTGCTGGCCACCAGCCACAAGTCCTTGCCCTCCAGCGCGCTGCCGTCATCACCGTAGGCCCAGCCGTAGGTCAGCACCTCGTCTAGCCAGAGCTTTTGCAGCGGCGGCATCGAATACCAGTGAATCGGGTGCAAGAGTATGACCAGCTTCGCCCGCGCCAGGGCAGCTTGCTCGGCCGCCACGTTGAGAGCGTAGTCGGGATAGCTCGAATACAGGTCTTGCATCGCCACACGCGGCACGGCCCTGGCCGCTTCCATCATCGGGCGGTTGGCATGCGATTCGCGCCAGTTTGGGTGCGCAGCTATGACGTAAATGTCCTGGCTGTCGCCCGGGTTTGCGTCGGTGTTCGGGGCATTATTCATGCCGTTACGATAGCGGAAAAGTTTGAATCAGGAATGCCTGAACATCAGCAGCCAACACACGAGGAGTTTTGATATGCCTGTGGTCGTGATCGCCAATCCCAAGGGGGGCGTCGGCAAATCGACGCTTGCCACCAACGTCGCCGGCTATTTCGCCAGCCAGGGGCGCGGGGTGATGCTTGGCGACTCTGATCGCCAGCAGTCGTCGCGCCTGTGGCTGGGGCTGCGGCCACCGGCTGCCCGACCAATTGCAACCTGGGACGTGAGCCACGACCTGATCGTCAAGCCGCCCAAGGGTGCGAGTCATGTCGTGCTCGACACGCCGGGCGGCATGCACGGCTGGCGCTTCAACGACATCATCAAGCTGGCCGACAAAATCATCGTGCCGCTGCAGCCCAGCGTGTTTGATATTTTCGCCACGCGCGCCTTTCTTGACCAGCTGGCCGAGCACCGGCACGCCGGCAAGGTCGAAGTCGGCATTGTCGGCATGCGGGTGGACAACCGCACGATTGCGGCCGACAAGTTGCGCAAATTCGTCGAAGGCCTGGGCCTGCCGGTGCTAGGCTACCTTCGCGACACGCAAAACTACATCCATCTGGCGGCGCGCGGGCTGACGCTGTTTGATGTGGCCCCTGGCCGCGTCGAAAAAGATCTGGAGCAGTGGCAGGGCATCTGCCATTGGCTGGAAGGCGCCCAGAAATGAAGCGTTTGCCGCGCGCTACAGTCGCCCCATGAAAACATTCAATACGCTGGCCGAGGTGGCCGCCTGCATCGGTCATGAAGTCGCGCTCAGCGACTGGATCACCGTGACGCAGCAACAGATCAACCTGTTTGCCGACGCCACCGGCGACCACCAATGGATTCATGTGGACCCCGAAAAAGCAGCTGCTGGCCCCTTTGGCGGGCCGATTGCGCACGGTTTTTTGACCCTGTCTTTGCTGCCCAAATTTTTTGAAACAGCGTTTGAAATCACCGAATCGCGCATGGGCGTGAACTACGGCTTGAACAAGGTGCGCTTCATGGCGCCGGTGCCAGTCGGCAGCCGTCTGCGCGCACGCATGAAGCTGCTGGCTGCCGAGCCTATCGACAACGCGGGGCTGCAGATGACCTGGGAAGTCACGGTGCTGCGCGAAGGGTCTGAAAAACCGGTGTGCGTGGCAGAGTCGCTGGTCAGGCGTTATCCGTAGCAGGCTGCGCGCCCGGCAAGGGCAACGTAAGCCGACGCATGGGTGTTGCTTTGTATCTGCCGGTCTTTTAAAGCCAGAGACCCGGTCAGGCTGCAAATCCGTTTTGCCGCCAGGCTTCAAACACCGCCACCGCGACGGTGTTTGACAAATTAAGGCTGCGCTGCCCAGCCAGCATGGGCAATTTCAGTCGCTGTGCTGCTGGAAATGACTCGCGCAGCCCAGGATTCAGCCCCTGGGTTTCCGAGCCGAAAACCAGCCAGTCGCCGGCCTGAAAATGCGCGTCGTACAAACTGCGCTCGCTTTTGGTGGTCATGGCAAACAAACGGTCGGCGGGTGGGTGCTCGGCAGCAAGAAAGGCCTGCCAGCTGGCGTGCCGTTGCACCGGCGTGTACTCGTGGTAGTCCAGACCGGCCCGGCGCAAAAGCCGGTCGTCCATCGAAAACCCCAGCGGCTCGATCAGATGCAAACGGCAGCCGGTGTTGGCGGCCAGACGAATGACGTTGCCCGTGTTGGGCGGGATTTCTGGCTCGACCAGCACGATATTGAACATGGCGCAATTGTCTCCGTAGATTTCGGCAGCCGAGCAGCACGCCCGAGGCAAGGGCAAGTGGCGGCCGCCGCGCAGGGCCGCCCCAAGCAAGGCCAGCCCCCTCGGGGGGCAGGGAGTTACGCGAAGCGAACGACCGTGGGGGCTTGCTCAATCAGTCCGGGCGAACACCAACGCCGTAACATGCGTGGCCCCCGCCTGCTTCAACGCCGCCGCCGCCGTGAACAGGGACGCACCGCTGGTCATCACGTCATCGACCAACACCACTTGTCTGCCGTCCAGCTCCCCCGTGCGCAGGGGGTCCACCATAAACGCACCTTTCACATTGGTCAGCCGCTCGGCGCGTTTCAACTGGCTTTGCGGACGCGTGTCTTTCACGCGCAGTAGCAGGCGCGCATCGGCGCGGGCGGGGCTGCGCGATTGACCGGTCAGCGCGCGAGCCAACTGCCAGGCCTGGTTGAAGCCGCGCGTCTGCAGCCGCTGCGCCGACAGCGGCATCGGCACGATCCAGTCATCAGCGTTCAGTGCAGTCAGGGATTCCATGACACCGGGCGTTTGAAGCAACAGCGCTGCAAAAACGGATGCCCACGCCGGCTGCTCGCCAAACTTGTAGCGGCCCACCAGACCAGACCACGGATAGGCATAGGAAACTGCAGCAAATGCGTGGTCCAGCGGCGGACAATCCACGATGCAATCCATGCACGCACCGGGGTCGGTGCGCAGCCCCAGAGACATGTCGAGCGGCAGGGGAATCGCGCAATGCCGGCATCTCGGCAGTGGCGTTGCAAAACGCGCCCGGCACGGCTGGCACACCGGCTCGGCCGGCCAGCTTCTGCAAACTTCACAGCGGCTGGCCAGCCATGTCCCTGCAGTAGTCGGAAAATGGGGGGCAGTCAGGCGCGTGAACATCGGTTCAATATACTCGTGCCTTCAACACGCATGCCAGTTTCCCAGACGCCGCCCACCATTGACCCGATTGCTGCCAGCCGATGGCAACGAGTGGCGCCACTGGCCTCGCCCTGGCTGCACGAAGAGGTGGCCAGTCGCATGCTGGACCGGCTGCAATGGATCAAACTCAAGCCCCGCGTCTGGACCCATTGGGGCGCCTTGCGCGGCGGCTTGCGGGCTCACGCCGCGCTGGCTGCCCGGTATCATGATTCAATATGTTTTGTGGTTGAAGCCTCCGTAAAACGTGCGCAAGTAGCTATTAAAAATATAGCAAAAAGCTGGTGGAACCCACGCCGATGGCTGTCGGGTGCGACGCATTTTGAAGCGCCGCTTTCCGGTACGGCAGACATGCTGTGGGCCAATATGGCGCTGCACGAGTCGGCTGACCCGCAGGCGCTGCTGGCGCGCTGGCGTGACGCGCTGAAGGTCGATGGGTTTTTGATGTTCTCATGCCTCGGCCCGGACACCGTGCGCGAAATCCGCGGGCTTTATGCCGCGCTCGGCTGGCCTCCCGCCGGGCATGAGCTGACCGACATGCACGACTGGGGCGACATGCTGGTGCAGGCCGGTTTCGCCGAGCCGGTGATGGACATGGAACGCATCACGCTGACCTACGAAACGCCGGCGCGATTGCTTGAGGAACTGCGCGATCTGGGCCGCAACTTTCACCCCAGGCGCTTCCCCGCACTGCGCGGGCGCGCCTGGAAGTCCAGCCTGGAGCAGGCCATTTGCAAGCATCTGGGCAAAGGCGAGGAGGGTCGGCTCACGCTGACGTTCGAGGTGATTTATGGCCATGCCCTGAAAGCCGCGCCAAAAGTCAGGGTCAATCCGCTGAGTTCTGTGTCGGTTGATGATATGCGCAGCATGCTGCAGGGGAGCCGAGGCGGCCGCTGAAAACTGCGCTGCTCAATGTCCCGCATTGCACAGTGTTTTTGGGTCGGCGACGCCAGCGAATGCAGATAAACCGGGTTAGAATCCGGTCAGAAATTTTGGGTATGTTCCCACGCCTCACGCGGGCCGGCCAGCAGGTTTTTTTGCTGCACCGACTGCAGTTTTTTGAGGGTTGCCACCTGATGCAGGCGACACCAGCGTTTCGTTTTGCCACCTTGTCCGAATCGGGCAGTCACAGCCAGCAGGCTGTGCAGTGGCGTCTTAAGCGGCATTGCTCCTTGAAACCGGCACAACTGGGCTGGTTTTATCTGTCCTTGTGTGTGCTGTCGCTGGGTATTGCGGGCTTTTTCTGGATGCAGGGCGCCACTCTGGTGATGCCGTTTGCGTGGGTCGAACTGGTGGTTGTGGGGATCGCTTTCTTGATCTACGCGCGTCATGCAGGCGACGGCGAAAAAATTTTGCTCCAAGGCGGGCAACTGGTGGTGGAGCAGGAAACTGCCGGGCGAACGCAGCGGGCGGAATTTAACCGGGAGTGGGTTCGGGTTGAACCTCGGCACGGCGATGGTTCGTTGATCGAGGTGTCCTGCCAGGGCAGGTCAGTGCAGGTCGGGCGCCACGTCAGGCCCGAATTGCGTCCCGCGCTGGCCAGGGAAATACGCTTCGCGCTTCGGGTTTGCTAGCGTGCGCTGATGGCAGTGCAACGTATGCAGGAGCGGTGCGATGGCGAGGCACCGCAAAGCTAACTTTATAATCGTCGATCAATTTGGCTGGCGAGCCCATTGGAAAGCCCTGACGGGCCACCCGGCAGGTGATTGAGACACAAGCGTGATAACAGTGATAACGATGAACATAAGCAACACCATGAACACATTGACAGGCGCTGGCATGCAGCGGGCGCGCGGGGTTTGGGTTTTTATGGCTGCTCTGGTCAGCAATGCGGCCTGGGCAGCCGTCAACGACCTGCCGGGTGGGCCGGCAGTTCGCCAGCTCAACCTGCCACCGGCCGTCACCAAAATTGCCCAGGAACAGCAATGGCTGCACTGGTTCATGATGGCCATCTGCCTGGCAATTTTTGTCGGCGTGTTTGGCGTGATGTTTTATTCCATCTGGAAGCATCGCAAGTCCAAGGGCCACAAAGCGGCCAATTTCCATGAATCGACCGCCGTCGAAATTGCCTGGACGATTGTTCCGTTTGTCATCGTGATTGCCATGGCGTTGCCAGCGACCAAAGTACTGGTCGCGCAGAAAGACACCACCAGCGCCGACCTCACCATCAAAGCCACTGGCATGCAGTGGAAGTGGGGTTATGACTACATCAAGGGCGAGGGTGAAGGCATCGGCTTTGTCTCCACGCTTGACAATGCTCACCGCGTGATGTCCAACAACGGCGGCCCGAAGGCTGGCGAAACGGTTGACAACTACCTGCTCAAAGTTGACAACCCGCTGGTCGTGCCAGTCGACAAGAAAGTACGCATCATTACGACCGCCAACGACGTGATCCATGCCTTTGCGGTGCCGGCCTTTGGCATCAAGCAGGATGCGGTTCCCGGCTTCGTGCGCGACACCTGGTTCCGTGCCGAAAAAATCGGTGACTACTACGGCCAGTGCCAGGAACTCTGCGGCAAGGAACACGCCTACATGCCCATTCATGTCAAGGTCGTCTCGGCCGCTGACTACTCTGCATGGGTCGGTGGCAAGGCCAAGGAAGCCGCCGCCAAGGCCGATGATCCGGCCAAGGTCTGGACGCTGGTTGATCTGAAGGCGCGCGGCGAAAAGGTCTATGCGGCGAACTGCGCTGCTTGCCATCAGGCCACCGGCAAAGGCGCTGGCCCGATCAAGCCGCTCGATGGTTCTGCCATCGTGCTTGATGCCGACCACAATAAGCAGATTTCGATTCTGCTGAACGGCGCAGCCGCTGGTGCCATGCCTTCGTGGAAAGCACTTAGCGACACCGATCTTGCGGCAGTCATCAGTTACACCAAAAACAACTGGTCGAACCAGACCGGTCAGACGGTTCAGCCCGCCGAGTTGCAGGCTGCGCGCAAGTAAACCGCAACGCGCTTCCCGCAGTACCCGACCCGATTTTCAAGCCATACCAGACAACGGCCCCGGCCCCAACAGGATTTCAAGATGAGCGCAGTTCTAGACCCGCACGGCCACGCGCACGATGACCACCATGACCACGGCGCCCCGCTGGGCTGGCGTCGTTGGGTCTTCGCGACCAACCACAAAGACATCGGCACGCTGTACTTGCTGTTCGCCTTCTTCAATCTGATGTTTGGCGGTGTGTTGGCGCTCGGAATTCGCGCCGAGTTGTTTCAGCCTGGCTTGCAATTGGTGAATCCGGAGCTGTTCAACCAACTCACGACTATGCACGGCCTGATCATGGTGTTCGGCGCCATCATGCCGGCCTTCGTCGGCTTCGCGAACTGGATGATTCCGCTTCAGATCGGTGCCGCAGATATGGCCTTCGCGCGGCTAAACAACTTCAGTTTCTGGTTGATGATTCCGGCTGCCCTGATGCTCACGACATCGTTTTTCCTGCCGGGTGGCGCGCCGGCTGCCGGCTGGACGCTGTATGCACCGCTGACGCTGCAAATGGGTCCATCGATGGACTCGGCAATTTTTGCGCTGCATTTGTTGGGCGCGTCCTCCATCATGGGCTCCATCAATATCATCGTCACCATTTTGAACATGCGCGCACCTGGCATGACGCTGATGAAGATGCCGATGTTCTGCTGGACCTGGCTGATCACGGCTTACCTGCTGATCGCGGTGATGCCCGTGCTGGCTGGCGCCATCACGATGACGCTGACAGACCGCCATTTCGGCACCAGCTTCTTCAATCCGGCCGGCGGCGGTGACCCGGTGATGTACCAGCACATCTTCTGGTTCTTCGGTCACCCCGAGGTCTACATCATGATCTTGCCGGCCTTCGGCATCATCAGCCAGATCATCCCGGCGTTTTCGCGCAAGCGTTTGTTCGGCTATGCCTCGATGGTGTACGCCACCGGCTCCATCGCCATTTTGAGCTTCGTGGTGTGGGCGCACCACATGTTCACCACCGGCATGCCCATTACCGGCCAGCTGTTTTTCATGTATTCGACGATGTTGATTGCCGTGCCCACGGGCGTGAAAGTGTTCAACTGGATCGCCACCATGTGGAAGGGCTCGATGACTTTTGAGACACCGATGTTGTTCGCGGTCGGCTTTCTCTTCGTGTTCACCATCGGTGGCCTGACCGGCGTGATCCTCGCCATCGCACCGATCGATACGCAACTGCAGGACACCTACTACGTCGTGGCCCATTTCCACTACGTGCTGGTAGCTGGATCGCTCTACGCGATGTTTGCCGGCTACTACTACTGGTCCCCGAAGTGGACCGGCGTGATGTACAACGAATCGCGCGGCAAGATCCATTTCTGGTGGTCGCTTATTTCGTTCAACGTGACGTTTTTCCCGATGCACTTTCTGGGTCTGGCCGGCATGCCGCGCCGCTACGCTGACTATCCGATGCAGTTTGCTGACTTCAACGCGGTTGCCAGTGTGGGCGCCTTTCTGTTCGGATTCGCTCAGGTCTATTTCTTCTTCTTCATCGTGCTGCCCACCATGCGCGGTCACGGTGTTGCTGCCAGGCAAAACCCGTGGCTTGACGAGGGCGGCAAGGGCGCAGAAGGTCTGGAGTGGGAGGTGCCATCACCGGCTCCTTTCCATACCTTCGAAACCCCGCCGAAGCTCGATGCCACAGCAACCCGCGTGATCGGTTGAACGCCATGACGCCGGATCAAGAAAAGAGCAATCTGCGGATGGCACTGACGCTGGCGTCAGTGGCCGTGGTATTTTTCATCGGCTTCATGGTCAAGATGATTTTTTTCGGTCGCTGAACTGAATCCATCTGAAGCAAACAGGCATTCCATGCGGCTGAAGCCACTTTTGCGTTTGCAGCGTGCCAACCTGCACATGGTCAGCAAGCTCGGTGTCATCGTGCTGGGCATGTTCTGCTTTGGTTACGCCCTGGTGCCGATCTACAAGGCCATCTGCGAGATGACCGGCATCAACATTCTGGCGTTGGGTGACCGCAATATTCCCGGCGCCACGGCCACGTTGCCCGCCAACACCCAGGTGGACCTGACGCGCACCATCACGGTCGAGTTCGACGCCAATGCCCGTGGCCCGTGGCAGTTCAAGCCCGCACATGCTTCACTGCAGGTGCATCCGGGTGAACTCACGACCGTGATGTACGAATTCCAGAACACCCAGAACCGCACCATGTCCGCGCAAGCTATTCCGAGCTATGCGCCGGCGCAGGCTGCTGCCCACTTCAACAAGCTCGAGTGTTTCTGCTTCAGTCAGTACACTCTGGCGCCAGGTGAAAAAAAACAGTGGCCGGTGGCTTTTGTGATCGACCCGAAGCTGTCGAAAGATGTGGCCACGATCACGCTGTCGTATACTTTTTTTGAAGTGGGTGGCAAGACGCCGGCTGCACCCGGTGCGACTGGTGGCCCGACGGCCGCAGCGCCCTCAGTGCCGAACGGCGGATGAGCGTGGCCGACAAGCCTGCAAAGCCGTCGCTCTGGCGCACCACCAAAGCGGTGGCCTGGTCATTTGTGGGGCTGCGGTCGCGCGGTGCCTACGAAGAAGATGTGAGAAATTTAAGCCCGCTACACATCATTGCGGTCGGACTGGTGGGTGTTTTTGTATTTGTGGCAGCTTTGGTGCTGCTGGTGAACTGGATCGTCGCGCGATGAGAAGCGCAGCAGTCGCGCTCTTAAAATAGCTGGAGATCTAGGCGGAGAGCCGAGAGATCCGAATCGGATAGAGAATTAGAGAATTAGAGAATTAGAGAATTAGAGAAATAGAGGAATCGAGTCATGTCATCAACAGCCCACGCGGCCACCCCTTACTACTACGTTCCCAACCCGTCGCGGCATCCCGTCATGGCGTCCATCGGCCTGCTGTTTGTGGTTCTTGGCGCCAGCCAGTGGATCAACGGACACGGCTGGGGCAAGTGGGCCCTGGTCTTTGGCATGCTGTGGTGGTTGGGCACCCTGTTCCAGTGGTTCCGCCAATCGATCGCCGAGAGCGAAGGCGGCTTGTACGGTCACAAGGTTGACCTGTCATTCCGCTGGAGCATGAGCTGGTTCATTTTTTCCGAAGTGATGTTTTTCGGCGCTTTCTTCACCGCACTGTGGTGGGCCCGGGCGCATTCGGTGCCCGCGCTGGGCAGCCTGGACAACGCATTGCTCTGGCCCGATTTCAAGGCCGTCTGGCCCAGCATGGCTGCAGGCGTTACCGCATCGCCAGCCGACATCATCGAGCCATTCACGACCATGACGCCGTTTTGGTTGCCAACCATCAACACGGCGCTGTTGCTCAGCTCCGGCGTCACGCTGACGATTGCCCACCATGCGCTGCGCGAAAACCACCGCGTCCGCACCATTGCCTTCATGTGGATGACGGTACTGCTCGGTCTGGTGTTTCTGGGTGTACAGGGCTACGAATATGCCCACGCGTATTCAGAACTCAACCTGAAATTGACCTCCGGTGTTTATGGCTCGACCTTCTTCATGCTGACTGGTTTCCACGGCTTTCACGTGTTCGTCGGCATGCTGATGCTGCTTTTCATCACACTGCGTCTGCAAAAAGGCCATTTCACCGCCGACAAGCATTTCGGTTTTGAGGGCGCGGCCTGGTATTGGCACTTCGTCGACGTGGTGTGGCTGGGTCTGTACATCCTGGTGTACTGGCTCTAATCACTATCACCAGCGGTTTTTGCTGCTGAACCCAAAGGCCGCTTGATGCGGCCTTTGTCATTTTTTCTCTCCTACTTGCCCGCCGGAATTCCCGTCGGCTGAATGTAGCCCAGCTTCCAGGCAATTAAAATGCAGATAAACAGCACAATCGAAAACCCGACGCGAAACGCCAGCGCGCGCGCCATATTGCTGGTTTTGCGTTTGCCTTCGGTGCCGTCTTTCATCATGAAAAAGAGCGCCGAGCCCAGGCTGGCAAGAATGGCGATGAACGCCAGAGCGACGAGATAAGTCATGCGCTGGATTATCTCTGGATGAAAAGCACTTTGCGCTCACTCCGGTTCTGGCTGCTCACCTCTGCGGCGCTGGTTGTCGCCGTCAGCACTTTTTCGCTAGGCCAATGGCAACTGCGCCGTGCTGCCCAGAAGGAAGCCTTGCAGGCCGCGGTTGAAGCACAAAAAGTGCTCCCAGCCCTTGATAATCGTGCACTGGCAGCTACTAAAAACATAGTAGAGCAGATGCACAGGACGGTGACAGTCCAGGGCCAGTGGCAGCCTGAATACACGGTGTATCTCGACAACCGGCCGATGAACGGCAAGACCGGCTTCTGGGTACTGACGCCTTTGAGGCTGCAGGACACAGGGCAGGTGATTCTGGTCCGGCGCGGCTGGGCGCCGCGCAATTTCACCGACCGCGCCGTTCTGCCCGATGTGCAAACGCCGGCTGGTATGGTCACCATCACCGGGCGCATTGCCCCGCCCCCTTCCAAGCTATACGAATTCAAAGGCCAGGACACTGGCCGACTCCGGCAAAATATCGATCTGGGGGCGCTTCGGCTGGAGACCGGTTTGCCGCTGCTGGAGGTGTCTTTGTTGCAGACCGGCGGTGGCAGCGAAGGTCTGCTGCGTGACTGGGCAGCGTCCAATCTGGGTGTTGACAAGCACTACGGTTATGCCTTCCAGTGGTTTGGCCTGTTTGCGCTGGTGGTCGGCTTGTATGGCTGGTTCCAGATCATCGCTCCCATCCGCAGAAAGTTTGCTGACCCGGTGGCGCTGCCGCCATTTCCCTCTTCACCTGAACAGTAAAGCTTCCCACTTCTCTTTGCATGCATCCGCCTGCATCCCTCACCGTGACTGAAAAAAATCCTGAAATCTCCGCCGCCGGCCTGCCAGACCAGCCGATCAGCTTCACCGTACACGCCATGCCTGTGCCCGACGCGTCGGCGCCTGCCGGGCGCAGCACCGTCGCCGGCCGCTGGAAAATGCTGGTCGTCTTGCTGGTCTGCGTGGCGCCCATCGTCGCGTCGTATTTCACCTACTACGTGATCCGGCCCGACGGCCGCCGCAACTTCGGTGAACTGATTGACCCACAACGCCCACTGCCCGCGATCAGCGGCCGCACACTCGACGGGCAAACCGTGCAATTGCCCTCGCTCAAGGGCCAGTGGCTGTTGATGACGGTTTCCGGCGCCGCCTGCGACGCGCGCTGCGAAAAAAACCTGTATTTTCAGCGCCAGATGCGCGAAGCACTGGGCCGGGAAATGGGTCGGGTGGATCGCGTCTGGCTGATCACCGACGAAGCCGCCGTCGCCCCTGGCCTGTTGCCAGCACTGAAAGACGCCACCGTGCTGCGCGTTGCACCTGCGGCGCTGGCGCAATGGCTGCTGCCCGAAAAAGGCAAAGATTTACCCAGCCACATTTATTTAGTTGACCCGATGGGCAACTGGATGATGCGTTTCCCGGCCGACCTGGACGCTGCAACAGCCGCCAAAGCCAAGCGCGATCTGGATCGTCTTTTACGCGCCGCTGGTGGCTGGGACACTGAAGGCAGATGAACATGCCCCCACGTTCGTTCGCTTCGCGTAACTCTCTGCCCCCCGAGGGGGCGCTGCGCCTGCGGCCCGGCAAAGCCGGTTCCGCGGCCCCTGCTTGCATGGAACCGCATTGCGTTTGATGATGGTCTGCTCTTTCTAACTATGCCTACCGCCGCTACCTCTTCGCTATTTGATCTAACACCCGCCCTGCGCCTGATGTTGATGGGTCTGGCCGTCGCGTTGGGCCCGCTGGCCTGGGTATCGCTGCGCAACAAGGACGCGCCTGCAGCGCAGCGCCTGCGGGTGCTGACGCTGGTGACGCTGTTCCTGACGTTTGATCTGGTCGTGTTTGGCGCCTTCACCCGCTTGACTGATTCCGGCCTGGGTTGCCCGGACTGGCCGGGCTGCTACGGCAGCGCCAGCCCGCTGGGAGCGCAGGTGCATATCGATGCTGCGCAAAGCGTCATGCCGACCGGCCCGGTCACGCACCCGAAGGCGTGGATCGAGATGATCCACCGTTATCTGGCCACCGGCGTGGGCGTGCTGATTTTGACGCTGGCGCTGGCATCGTGGGTGGCGCGCTGGTCGGCGAAGACCACTGGCAGCCTGCTCGGTGGCCAGCGCGCCACGCGCTCGCGGGAGCGTGCCGGGCACATCTCGCCCTGGTGGCCGGCGTTCACGCTGCTGTGGGTCTGCTTGCAGGGCGCGTTCGGTGCGCTCACAGTCACGATGAAGCTGTTTCCGGCAATTGTCACGCTGCACCTGCTCGGTGGTCTGGTGCTGCTGGCGCTGCTGCGGGCGCAGGCGGTCTTCTATGCCCAGGCCGAGGCACGGGCCCACGGCGCGTTCCGTTCAAAATTCATGAGCCCGACCACCTGGCGCCTGCTGGTCGCCTCATTCGCGCTGCTATGGCTGCAGATCGCGCTCGGCGGTTGGGTCAGCACCAACTACGCCGTGCTGGCGTGTACCGAGTTTCCGGCCTGCCAGGGTTCGATGTGGCCGGCCATGGACTTCGCGCAAGGCTTCACGCTATGGCGCGAACTGGGCGCCAGCGGCGACGGCGCCAACCTCTCGTTTCAGGCCCTGACCGCGATCCATTACGTGCACCGGATCGGCTCCTACGTGGTTTTCGGTGTGCTCGCGGTACTGGCCATTGCGCTCAACTGGCAGGCGACGTTTCGCGCCGAATCACGCTGGCTGGCCGGTTTGCTGGCCTTGCAGGTCGCAACCGGCCTGGGCAATGTGCTGCTGGGCTGGCCGCTGGCGGCTGCGGTGTTGCACACGGCAGGCGCGGCTGGTTTAGTGGTGTTACTCACGGGCGTTTTAATTTCAGCGTCGGTGGTCGCGCGAGAGCAATCTGCAGGCCGTCCGGTGGCTAAGGAGTCACCCGCATGAGTCGCGATTCGTCGTCCGCTGCGGCGCCGTCCAGTTTGGTCGCACCGTCACGCTTCGCGCAGTTTTACGCGCTGACCAAGCCGCGCGTGGTGCAGCTGATCGTGTTCTGTGCGCTGATCGGCATGGTGCTGGCGGTGCCCGGCGTGCCGACATGGGCCGATATCCGGCTGACACTCATCGCCTGCGTCGGCATCTGGCTGGCGGCTGGCGCGGCTGCGGCGTTTAACTGCCTGGTCGAACAACAAATCGACGCCAAAATGCGCCGCACCGCCTGGCGCGCCACCGCACGCGGTGAGCTGAGCAACGCGCTCACGCTGGCGTTTTCGGCCGGCTTGTGCGCAGCGGGATCGGCGATCTTGTATGTCTGGGTGAACCCGCTCACCATGTGGCTGACCTTTGCCACCTTCGTCGGTTACGCGGTTATCTACACCGTGATATTGAAGCCGCGCACGCCGCAAAATATCGTCATCGGCGGCGCATCGGGCGCCATGCCGCCAGTGCTCGGCTGGGCCGCCATGACCGGCAACGTCGGCCCCGAGGCCCTGATTCTGTTTTTGATTATTTTCCTGTGGACGCCGCCGCACTTCTGGGCGCTGGCGCTGTACCGCGTTGAAGACTACCGCAAGGCAGGCCTGCCGATGCTGCCCGTCACCCACGGCAACGATTTCACCCGGCTGCAGATATTTTTGTACACGCTGGTGCTGTTTGCCGCCTGCCTGATGCCCTTTGTGTTCGGCATGAGCGGCTTGCTCTATCTGGCTGCCGCCGTGGTGCTCTCCATCGGTTTCACCGGCTACGGCTGGATGCTCTGGCGCAATTATTCTGACGCGCTGGCGCGCAAGACTTTCCGTTTTTCGCTGATCCATCTGTCGGCGCTTTTTGCCGCCATGCTGGTGGACCATTATCTGTTCTGGGCTTAACCATGACCACACCATCGAGCCGTCGAGACGCTATTAAATTAGTAGCTGCTTACGCACTATTTTTGGGGGCTATAGGCATATTGTCTTCCTGTTCTGCGGAAAAACCGCAGTTCAAAAGCATCGACCTGACCGGCGCCGACTACGCCAAAGGCTTTGCACTGAGCGACCAAAATGGCAAGCCGCGCAAGCTGCAAGACTTCGCCGGCAAGGTCGTGGTGGTGTTCTTCGGCTTCACCCAGTGCCCCGACGTGTGCCCGACCGCGATGGCCGAACTGGCAGAGGTCAAAAAGCTGCTCGGCCCTGACGGCGACAAGCTGCAGGCTGTCTTCATCACGGTTGACCCCGAGCGCGACACGCCCGACGTGCTCAAGGCCTACATGGGCAACTTTGATCCGACTTTTATCGCCCTGCGGCCCACAATGGCCGAGCTGCCCGACTTCGCGAAAAGCTACAAGGTGTTCTACAAAAAAGTCGAGGGTAGAACGGCCAGCAGTTACAGCATCGATCATTCGGCCGGCAGTTATGTGTATGACGCGAAGGGGCAAATTCGGCTGTACAACCGCTATGGCAGCGGCGCGGAAGTGCTGGCTTCGGACATCAAGCTGTTGATGAAAAACACCTGATTCCATCTCCAGATCAACTGTGCACTTTGTAGTCCTCGCTGGCCGTACGTCTGTACTGTCGTCGCTTCGCCTTCGCGTTCACAATTGATCTGGAAATGGCATAACGCCCACGTTCCTTGCATAAAAGTAAACGTCCGACCAGTACCG
>JANLYY010000007.1:0-4213 GCA_031365885.1 Polaromonas sp.
GGTAGATTCAGTACCAAAGGTCGTCGAGACCATCAACAACACCTTCCGCCGTGCCGACGAAATCCAGCATGCCAAAGGCATTGATGCGGGCGACGCAGCCTACATCGACTACTTCGCGCCCATCGTGGCTGACGCAGAAGCCGGTTTCGGCGGCGTGCTCAACGCATTCGAATTGATGAAGGCCATGATCAAGGCCGGCGCTGGCGGCGTGCATTGGGAAGACCAGCTCGCGTCAGTGAAGAAATGCGGCCACATGGGTGGCAAAGTTTTGTTGCCGACCCGCGAGTCGTGCCAGAAGCTGATCGCAGCCCGCATGGCGGCTGACGTTTGCGGCGTGCCTACGCTGGTGATTGCGCGTACCGACGCCGAAGCCGCTGACTTGCTGACGTCCGACTACGACGACATCGACAAGCCTTTCCTGACCGGTGAGCGCACCGCCGAAGGGTTCTACAAGACCCGCAAGGGCATCGACCAGGCTATCGCCCGTGCCAACGCCTATGCGCATTACGCCGACCTGGTGTGGTGCGAGACCGGCACGCCGGATCTCGACTTCGCGAAGAAATTCGCCGACGCCGTACACAAGGTTCACCCCGGAAAAATGCTGGCCTACAACTGCTCGCCATCGTTCAACTGGAAGAAAAACCTGGACGACGCGACGATTGCCAAGTTCCAGCGCGAGCTTGGTGCCATGGGCTACAAGTACCAGTTCATCACGCTCGCTGGCATCCATTCCATGTGGTACAACATGTATGACCTTTCGCAAGACTATGTCAAACGCGGCATGACAGCGTATGTCGAGAAGGTACAAGAGCCCGAATTTGCAGCCCGTGACCGCGGTTACACCTTCGTGTCGCACCAGCAGGAAGTCGGCACCGGCTACTTCGACGAAGTGACCACCACGATTCAGGGCGGCAAGTCGAGCGTTACTGCGCTGACCGGCTCGACCGAAGAAGAGCAGTTTCACTGAATCGTGCATTGAAGATGTAGCAAGTGCATTGACCGTACGCGGTCAGTGCAGGCTTTCAGCCCGGCCAGCGCTAACCCGCTTAGCTGGGCTTTTTTGTGCTCGTCTGGGCGGTGGCTTGAAATCAGTGGACCTGTCGTAAAATCAGGCCATGCATTCAACCAGCCATGAAACAGGAAGGACAGTTCGGGTTATGACACCGCGAACTACGACCTCGCTCGCGTTGCGGAATCATCCAGGGCTCTAGCCCGCGTACCTGGATGACTTTCGGCTATTAATTAGATAGCAAATCCATATTCCATCTGAAAAAGCGCGGCAGGTTCCGCGCTTTTTGTTTGTCAGTCGTATTTACCAGAGTTCGTTCAATGATTCAGATCACACTTCCTGACGCCTCCAAACGTGAATTTCCCCAAGCGGTCACGGTGGCTGAAGTTGCCGCGTCAATTGGCGCAGGCCTGGCCAAGGCTGCACTGGGAGGCAAGGTCGATGGCAAGGTGGTTGACACCAGCTTCCTGATCGATAAGGACAGCGCAATTTCCGTCATCACAGCCAAAGATGCGGATGGGCTGGATCTGATTCGGCACTCGACAGCGCATTTGCTGGCGTACGCTGTCAAAAAGTTGTTTCCCGATGCGCAGGTCACCATTGGCCCCGTGATCGAAAACGGGTTTTTCTACGATTTTTCGTACAAGCGGCCGTTCACGCCAGAAGATTTGGTCGCAATTGAAAAGCGCATGATCGAGCTCGCCGCAAAAGACGAACCGGTTCAGCGCCGTGTGTTACCGCGCGACGAAGCGGTCGCCCATTTCAAAAGTATCGGCGAGCACTACAAGGCCGAAATCATCGCCAGCATTCCGGCGGGCGAAGATGTCTCGCTCTACCGCGAAGGTGCTTTCGAAGACCTCTGCCGTGGCCCGCACGTGCCCAGCACCGGCAAGCTGAAATTCTTCAAGCTGATGAAGGTCGCCGGTGCGTATTGGCGCGGCGACCATCGCAATGAAATGCTGCAACGCATTTACGGCACCGCTTGGGCAACGAAGGACGAGCTGCAGCAGTACCTTACGCAGCTTGAAGAGGCTGAAAAACGCGATCACCGCAAATTGGGTAAAGAGCTGGACCTGTTCCACATTGACGACCACGCGCCAGGTCTGGTGTTCTGGCACCCGAAGGGCTGGACGATCTGGCAGGGCGTCGAGCAGTACATGCGCAAGGTCTACCAGGACAACGGTTACCAGGAAGTGAAAGGACCGCAGGTCATCGACAAAACGCTGTGGGAAAAAACCGGCCACTGGGACAAATACCGCGACAACATGTTCACGACCGAGAGCGAAAAGCGCGAATATGCGCTGAAACCGATGAACTGCCCCGGTCACATATTGATCTTCAAGCAGGGCATCAAGAGCTACCGCGACCTGCCGCTGCGCTACGGTGAATTCGGTCAGTGCCACCGCAACGAGCCTTCGGGCGGGCTGCACGGCATCATGCGTGTGCGTGGGTTTACGCAGGACGACGGCCACATTTTCTGCACCGAAGGGCAAATTTTGAAAGAGTGCGTTGACTACACGACGCTGCTGCAGAAGGTCTACACCGACTTCGGCTTCAAAAACATCATCTACAAGGTTGCCACGCGGCCCGAAGCGCGTATCGGTACCGACGAAAGCTGGGACAAGGCCGAGCATGCCTTGATGGAAAGCCTGCGAGCGTCCGGCTGCGAGTCCGAAATCTCACCCGGTGAAGGCGCCTTCTACGGCCCCAAGATTGAATACACGCTGAAAGACGCGATTGGCCGGCAGTGGCAGTGCGGTACGATGCAGGTCGATTTTTCAATGCCCGAGCGCCTGGACGCCGAGTATGTCGGCGAAGACGGTGCGCGTCACCGCCCCGTGATGCTGCATCGCGCGATTGTCGGCAGCCTAGAGCGATTCATTGGCATTTTGATCGAGGAACATGCCGGCGCTATGCCGGCGTGGCTTGCTCCGGATCAGGTTTCAGTGCTCACCATTACCGATTCTCAGGCTGATTACGCCCGGGAAGTTGCCAAAACGCTGCAAAATCAAGGGCTTAGGGTCAATTTGGATCTGCGAAACGAGAAGATTACGTATAAAATACGAGAGCATTCGCTGCAGAAGCTGCCTTACATCCTGGTCGTTGGCGACAAGGAAAAAGCAGCTGGCGCGGTAGCAGTTCGAGCCCGGGGCAACAAAGACCTTGGCGCCATGCCGCTGGAAGCGTTTGTAAAACTCATTGCATCTGACATTGCGCTGAAAAGCTGAAATCATCCATTTTATGGGTGATTTTAGCTTCTAGCCCAATAAGCATGTGCGTAAGCAGCTATAGCTTTTATAGCAGACATTGAAGGATAAGAGCCATCGCTACTGAATTTCGTGACCGCCGTCACCGCGAAGAACGCAAGCACCGCTTGAACCGTGAAATCATGGCTTCTGAAGTACGCCTTTCGGGACCAGAGAACGAACCACTCGGCATCGTCAACATCAATGAAGCCTTGCGGCTCGCGGGTGAATATGACGTTGATCTGGTGGAGATTTCCCCCACGGCGGTTCCGCCGGTTTGCCGTTTGATGGATTACGGCAAGTTCAAATACGCCGAGCAGAAAAAGGCGGCGGATGCGAAATCCAAACAGAAAGTGATCGAGATCAAGGAAATCAAATTCCGGCCCGGCACTGACGATGGTGACTACAACATCAAGCTGCGCAATATCAAGCGCTTTTTGGATGAAGGCGACAAGTGCAAGATTACCTTGCGCTTTCGGGGTCGTGAGATTACACACCAGGAATTGGGATTGGCCCTGCTGGCGCGCATACGCGACGAGCTGGCTGATTTGATTGTGGTGGAGCAGTTCCCCAAGCTCGAAGGCCGCCAGATGGTGATGATGATTGCGCCGGGCCGTAAAAAGCCAAGCGCCAAGCCGGTGGCGGAATCCGCACCAGCCGCGTCGGCCTGATAGGCCGCAGCAAAGTGTTTTAGGGGTTGCCGCAACGCGCTCCTGTGAAGACGGGCTATCAGTCAGTCTTTCGAAAGCGGGGATTGAAAATCTCCGCGCAATCGCGGCGGGCCTCACGGCTGGTCGCGAACAAGTGGCAAGGTTAAAAACTCGCCACTAACAAGTGGCTCGGGGCCGTCAAGTCTGCGGAATGTTCGCAGCGCCTCACGAGCACAAATGAAAAGGAGCATTCACATGCCCAAAATGAAGACCAAGAGCGGCGCCAAAAAGCGTTTCCGCGTTCGTCC
>JANLYY010000015.1:0-20274 GCA_031365885.1 Polaromonas sp.
CGCTGCCGCTGTCGGTGATTCCGGCTTTTATTGGCATGAACTATCTGGGCTTTTCCATCAACGTCGTGACGTTGCTGGCGCTGAGTCTGGTCATCGGTATTTTGGTCGACGTCGCGATTGTCGAGGTTGAAAATATCGTCCGCCACCTGCGCATGGGCAAGACGCCTTATCAGGCCGCGATGGAGGCGGCCGATGAGATTGGTGTCGCGGTGATCGCCATTACCTTCACGCTGATTGCGGTGTTTTTGCCAACGGCGTTCATGAGTGGAATCGTCGGTAAATTCTTCAAGCAATTCGGCTGGACAGCGGCGCTGGCGGTGTTTGCGTCGCTCATCGTGGCGCGCATGCTCACGCCGATGATGGCGGCCTACATCCTCAAACCACTGGCCAAAGAGCACAACCCGCAAGACGGCAAACTGATGGCTGCGTACATGCGCGCCAGCCGCTGGTGTTTGCAGCACCGCTGGATCACCGTCGTGGCTGCGGGTGCATTTTTTGTCGGCTCGCTGTTTTTGATTCCGCTGCTTCCCACCGGCTTTATTCCGCCCGACGACAACTCGCAAACCCAGGTCAATCTGGAGCTGCCACCCGGCACCAAGCTGGCACAAACCCAAGCCGCTGCTGAGGCCGCGCGGCTGTTGATTGCCAAAGTTGAACATGTGAAATCGGTCTACACCACCATCGGCGGCGGGGCTGCGGGTGGTGACCCGTTTGCCCCTGGCGGCGTGGCTGAATCACGCAAGGCAACGCTGACCATTTTGCTGGCCAGGCGCGGTGAGCGACCGCGCAAGCAGGGCATCGAAAACAATATTCGTAAAGCACTCGAAGAGCTGCCCGGCGTGCGCAGCAAGGTGGGCCTGGGCGGCTCGGGTGAAAAGTATGTGCTGGCGCTGACCGGCGAAGACCCGGTGGCCCTCGGCACGGCGGCGGCGACGCTGGAGAAAGAGCTGCGCACCATTGCTGGTTTGGGCTCGGTGGCATCGAGTGCATCGCTGGTGCGCCCAGAGCTGACGGTGCGGCCCGACTTTGCCCGCATGGCCGACCTGGGCGTGACCACCGCCGCCATCGGTGAGACCGTGCGAATCGCCACCGTCGGCGACTTCGATGCATCGCTGCCCAAGCTGAACCTGGCGCAGCGCCAGATTCCTGTTGTGGTGCGCTTGTCTGACGATGCGCGTGAAGACCTTGGCGCGCTGGAGCGTCTGATGGTTCCCGGTAGCAAAGGCCCGGTCATGCTCGGGCAGGTGGCCACGATTGAGCTGGCCGGTGGCCCGGCGGTGATCGACCGCTTCAACCGTGCGCGCAACGTGCAGTTTGAAATTGAGCTGTCGGGCATGCCGCTGGGCGACGTGACCAAAGCCGTGGGCGAGCTGCCGACGCTGAAAAACCTGCCCGCAGGCGTCAAGCAAGTGGTGATTGGCGATGCCGAAGTGATGGGTGAGTTGTTTGCCAGTTTTGGCCTGGCCATGCTGACGGCGGTGCTGTGCATCTACATCGTGCTGGTGCTGCTGTTCAAAGATTTTTTGCACCCCTTCACGATTCTGGCGGCGCTTCCGCTGTCGCTCGGCGGTGCGTTTGCGGCGCTGCTGATCGGTGGCAAAAGCTTTTCCATGCCGTCGCTGATCGGGCTGATCATGCTGATGGGCATCGCCACCAAAAATTCGATCTTGCTGGTCGAGTATGCGATCGAAGCGCGGCGTGGCAAACCCGCCACCGACACGCATGATGTCGTTGAGCCCATGTCGCGTATCGACGCGCTGCTCGACGCATGCCACAAGCGCGCCCGCCCCATCGTCATGACCACCATCGCCATGGGCGCGGGCATGATGCCGATTGCTTTTAGCTGGGGGGCGGGTGATGGCAGCTTTCGCGCGCCGATGGGTGTGGCGGTGATCGGTGGGCTGATGACATCGACCGTGCTGAGTTTGCTGGTGATTCCGGCGGTTTATACGCTGGTGGATGATCTGGAGCATTGGCTGGGCAGGGTGTGGCGCCAACTGCGCGGTCACCCGGATACCCGTCCGGCGCCGGTAGTTGCAAGCTAAATCGGCCTCTAGCCCCCGTATTACGTGCGCAAGCAGCTATAACTTTTATAACAAATTAGGCAGCTATTGTTTTGACCAGATCAGGTTTTTATTTCGGTTCGGGCTGGGCCTGTCGAAGCCGCTTGCTCAAATCAATCACCGAGTTCGTTGGTGAGTCCGGTGCCGCTCTGTCGCTGCGGCAGGCGACTCACTTTTCTTTTGCTTCGCCAAAAGCAAAGTAAGCAAAAGAAAAGGCGACCCTGGTGCCTACGTCCCTCCGCTGTGCTGCGGGCAACCGGCGGTGCTCAGTCCAGCCGGGGTCCCGCTCGAACTCGCCTGCGGCTCAGACAATCGCGGGCCCTATTCCGTCTGGACCTCCGCTCCTCGGCGCATTCACAAGGGTTTGGAAGTCCGATTCGGGCGCGCAGACCTACGTTGCCTTCTCTCGTCTTTAAATACCTTTAAAAAAGGCTTCGTCAATAACTACGTTTTCAACTACTTTTTGAACAACCGTCACGCCTATACGTAGCTCTTTCAGTTTTTCCACAAGTGCCTCTCCATCAATAAGATCAATTGGAGGTGCTCCGTCTCGCTGAGCCTCAAGGCGTGCATCCTTTGTAAAAGAGCCGGTAGTGACGAACAGTCCTTTGTCTGCGCGGCCAATCATTGCACCACGAAAGTCGCGGATAGCTGGCGAGGAAACGCTGCCTTGATATCTTTTGCATTGAAAAATGACATGAAAAGATAAAAGACCACCAATGCGCACAACTCCCTTTCCGTCGATGCCACCGTCGTTTGTTTTCCCTGTCACTTGCACTTGAATAAAACCAGATTCACGGAGCAATCGCTGACAGAGGCGCTCGAATGAATCCGGACGCATTTTTTTTATCACTTTAAGAAGTTGGTCTTCCCATTCCATCTCCACAAGTTCCAACGACGTCTGCGGAACCTTGTCGCTGGGATCATGATTTTTTGAAGGTTGATCCAGGGCTTGAACCGTCTTTTTGACCTCGGTTTCATCGAGCATTTTACGTTTCTGACCCTCCAATGTAAGCGCCCAAATTCCTCTTGCGGAATTGTCGAGCACACCGTAGCGCTTGAGGTAATTGCGTGCCCAAGCAAGCCGGTAACTCAATTTCGTCCGATTGCCTTTATGGACTTCTGCAATCTCGGAGTCGCTTAATTTGAGAATCCCAGCTACTTCGTCCTCTTGCTCGGCTATAGATGCTGAACCACCCAGCTTGTGAATGGCCTGCAAAAGTGGGTTAAATAAGCCGTCGTAAGTGGGTATGGTCATGAGAATCTCGAGCAGAGGATGCTGTGCGTGCCTGATTATGTGGGGTGTTTCTTTCAGCCCTTCTGTCTGCGCCGAGGAGCGGAGCTTCAAGTGGATCAGGGCCCGCGATTGTCTGAGACGGGAGAGTGCTAGCGGGACCCCACTTGGAGCGAGCACCGCAGGTTGCCCGCAGCGAAGCGGAGGGACACAGACAGTAGGGTCGCCTTTCTTTTCCTTAGGTTTCTTTGGCGAGACAAAGAAAAGTGAGTCGCCCGCCGCGGCGACAGAGCGGCACGAGGACTCTGAAAAGTGCGCTCTCGTTCGATCAAAAGACAAATTTAGGATCGGGCTTTTTTAGGGTCGGCACAAATTCCCCGCGCCTTCGGCCGGCCCTGCGGGTGCTGTGCTTCGCTTTGCAGCGAAATTATCATCCGACCCCAAAAAACCAGGTTGCGCGCTGCTCTTGTAAGTGTTTTTGGCCTGTAGCCCCTGCAGAACGTGCGCAAGCAGCTATGAATTAAATAGCAAATCAGGCCGTCGACTGCCTGATCTTTTTTACCAGCGCGGTGGTGGAATACCCATCGACGAACGCAATCGCAATCGCCTTGCCGCCATAAGCCTTGACCACCGCTGTCTCGGCCAGCGTGTCCATGTCGTAGTCGCCGCCCTTGACAAGAATGTCGGGCTGCAGGGCTGTGATCAACTCGAGTGGCGTGTCTTCGTCGAAAAACGTCACCAGGCTGACGGACTCTAGCGCGGCGATCAGGGCGGCGCGGTCGGCTTCGGTGTTGAGCGGTCGGTCGGGGCCTTTGCCGAGGCGGCGGGCAGAGGCGTCGGTGTTAAGCGCGACCACCAGCGAGGCGCCGAGCTCACGTGCGTGAGCCAAATAGCTGGCGTGCCCGCGGTGCAGCACATCGAAAACGCCGTTGGTAAAGACGATGGGTCGCGGCAGGGTTGTGATGCGTTCTGCCACCGACGCGCGGGGCGCGATCTTGTTTAAAAAGCCGGGCTGGCTCACGCCACGTGCGGCTTGGTGTCGGGCGTGATGACGGCCGAGATTTCTTTGCCGATATTTTTGCGGAAGCGGTTTAGCTCTTGCACGCTTTTAAAGCTCTGGTTCATCAGCAGGCTGAGGTTGTGCAGGATGCGATCCACCACTTTGCCTTCCCACACCGCGTCAAATTTGATTTGCGTATCGAGCCAGTGCTCCAGCCACTCGGGGTTGGGCAGGCGGCTCTGGATGGTGTCGCGCGGGAACAGGCTTTTGTTGACATGCAGATTGGTCGGATGCAGGGCCTGTGCGGTGCGGCGTGCGCTGGCCATCAATACGCCGACTTTGGTAAATGCGGTTTTGGCTTCGTTGCCGAATTTGCCGATGGCGCGCTTCATATAACGCAGGTAGGCGCCGCCGTGACGAGCTTCGTCCTGGCTGAGCTGCGTATAGATTTGTTTGATGACCGGTTCGGTGTGCCATTCGCTGGCGCGGCGGTACCAGTGGTTCAGGCGAATCTCGCCGCAAAAATGCAGCATCAGTGTTTCCAGCGCGGGGGCGGGCTCGAATTCGAAGCGCACTTCGTGCAGTTCTTTTTCGGTTGGCACCAGATCGGGCCGAAAGCGTCGCAGGTATACCATCAACACCAGCGAATGCTTCTGCTCTTCAAAAAACCAGATCGACATGAAGGCCGAAAAGTCGCTGTCGTCCTTGTTGTCGCGCAGGAACATCTCGGTGGCTGGCAGCGCCGCCCATTCGGTGATGGCGTTCATCTTGATCGTCTGGGCCTGTTCATCTGACAGTTGCGAGGCGTCAAAACTGGCCCAGGGAATGTCCTTGTCCATGTCCCAGCGGACAGACTCAAGTTGTTTGAACAGTTCGGGATAAAGCATAAAACTCCTTCACAAGACCACGCGCAGAAGATACGCAGGCGCAACGCCGGTAGATGTATTTCCAGCCCATGCAACGCGTTGTCCGGCACTGCTGCGATTCTAGGCCGCTTGTGTGACAACTGGTGATGCAGCCCCGGATCACCAGCAGACTACAGACTATTCCGGACAGGCCGGTGGCCTGCTGTATGGCAATGCGGCAGGGCTGACAAGGGAATTAAGGGGTGATAGCTGCGGGAGTGCAAAGACGCACCGGGAACTCCATAATGCAACGGAATCCCGCTCACCTCCCCAAATCCCCGATCAACTATTTAGCCAGCGAGTCACCATGACCATTGCCGCATCAACGTCTTTCACCCATGCCCTGCTCATTGCAGCGCTGGGATCAATAGCGGCGCCGGGATGGGCCGCAAGCCCCGCCAGTGCGGCGAACGAATCCTGCACTGGCCTGCTGCAGCAAAACTACCTTCGCCTGCAGGACGAAAAACCGCAGTCGCTGTGCCAGTACCGTGGCAAGGTGGTGGTGGTTGTCAATACCGCCAGTTTTTGTGGCTTCACGTCGCAGTATGAGGGCCTGGAATCGCTGCACGCCAAATACAAAGACCGGGGCCTGGTCGTGCTGGGTTTCCCATCAAACGATTTTTCGCAAGAGACCGGCAGCAACAAACAGATTGCCGAGTTTTGCGAAAACACCTTCGGCGTAAAGTTTCCGATGGCGACCAAATCAGTCGTTACCGGCAAGGACGCAATTCCGCTGTTCAAAGAACTGGCCGCCAAAACGAGTACTCCGCCGCGCTGGAATTTCTACAAATATGTGATTGCGCGTGATGGCGTTCAGGTAGCCGCCTTCTCTTCAAACGCTGACCCGGCGGGCGCGCAGTTTTTAAAAGAAATTGAAAAGCAGCTTGCCACCAGATAGCTGACGGGTGGTTCGAGGCCAAGGCGCCTGATCAATACCCCATCAAATTGTAATACTGATCAGTCTTTATTTGACTAGTCAGTATTTTTCACCTTATGATGTGGCATGAGCAATGTTCAATGCAGCCAAAAACCGACGCGGGGATTTCCAATCGATAGATCGGCCCCCGGCGGGACGTTTGGTTGCCGAACAGCGTTTTATCAATGCTCTACAGCCGCGTCCGGGTTTTACGGCGTTCACAAAACTTTACCTTTTCCGCTTGCCAGCTTGCGGGAACTCCGGCCAACCATCCGGGCTCTTACCTTCACCGGCAAGGCTTGCGTGGTCGCGCAATCTTGCCATCAGAAAAACAGTTTCATTGCTGCGAAGCCTTCTGAGCCACTCTGGTTCAGCTGCAATCCCGGGGTGCTCCTCCTCCTCCCTCCCTCCCTCGTTCGCGCCGGGGCGCTTCGCAGCATTTTTATACACCCGGTGTCGGCGTGACCGGCACTATCGGCCCAGCTGATTCCACCCGCCCCTTACCGCAGGTGGCCATCATCGGTTCGGGCATTTCCGGACTCGCAGCAGCCCATGCTCTGCGCGGTCGCGCAGACATCACGCTTTTTGAAGCCGGCGATTATTTCGGCGGTCACACGCACACCGTTGACGTGACCCTGCCAAGCGCCGCCGATGCGCATCTGGTGACGCACGGCGTTGACACCGGATTTCTGGTGTTCAACGAACGTACTTACCCGAAGCTGATCGAGCTTTTTGCCGAGCTGGGGGTAGCCACCGCCAAATCCGACATGTCGTTTTCAGTCAAGGTGCAGGGCGCGAGGAACGGCACGGGCCTGGAATGGAGCGGCTCCAGCCTCCGCAGCGTGTTCGCCCAGCACAGCAATCTGGTCAACCCGAAGTTTCTGCGCATGCTGGCCGACATCGTTCGCTTCAATCGGATCACCACCGCGCTAGCCCGCAGCAACCATGAGGCCGACATGCAGCAGCCGCTGGGTGATTTTCTGCGCGCCGAAAAGTTTTCCGGGGAGTTTCGCGACTGGTATTTCCTGCCGATGAGGGGTTGCATCTGGTCGTGCCCGACCGAGCAGATGCTGCAGTTTCCAGTCGCCACGATGATTCGGTTTTGTCATAACCACGGCCTGCTCCAGATCACCGACCGACCGCAGTGGTGGACCGTCACGGGCGGCGCGCGCCACTACGTCGAAAAGATCCTCCAGGGCATTGCCGACAAACGGCTGAACACGCCGGTGCTGTCGGTTCAGCGCGACGAAGCCGGTGTTCGGATCGCCACGGACATGGGCACCGAGCGTTTCGACAAGGTCATCATGGCCACCCACTCTGATGAGTCGCTGGCGCTGTTCGACGCACCTACCTACAGCGAAATCGATGTACTGGGCGCCATTCGCTACCAGACCAACCGCGCGGTGCTGCACACCGACGCATCGGTGTTGCCCACTCGCAGGCCAGCCTGGGCCGCCTGGAACTATGAGCGTGCGCAAGACAAGGGCGGCGAGTCGGCGGGCGTGTGCCTGCACTACCTGCTCAACATGCTGCAGCCGTTGCCGTTTGCGCAGCCTGTCGTGGTGTCGCTGAATCCGGTTCGCGAGATGGCACGTAAACACATCATGGGTGAATACAACTACGCGCATCCGGTGTTTGACCTGGCTGCCATTCGCGCGCAGAAATGCGTACCGCTGCTGCAGGGCCGGCAACACACCTTCTTTTGTGGCGCCTGGACCGGCTACGGGTTTCATGAAGACGGCTTGAAGTCCGGGCTGGAGGCCGCGCGCTTGCTGCTGGCTGATACAACCCGGTCTGAAGTCAAGAAGACATTGCCGCTGGAAGCTCTGGCATGAAGCCGCAGCCCTTGGCCAACCAGCCGCTGATCGGCTTTGGTCAGGTTCGCCATACCCGGCTGCGGCCCAGCCGCCATGCATTCAATTACGCCAACTACTTTTTGATGCTGCCGATGCGCAGCATGGCCCTGCATGGCAGCGGTGCGCTGGCACGCAACCGCAGCGCGCTATTAAGTTTTTTTGACGCGGACCACGGCGACAGCCGCGCCAACGCGCTCGAATGGCTCGATGACGTGCTGCTTCGCGAAGGCGTTGAAGACGCCGGCGGCGAAGTCTGGCTGCACACCTACCCGCGTGTGCTGGGCTATACCTTCAAGCCCGTGAGCTTCTGGTATTGCCACCGGGCCGATGAATCGCTGCGCGTGATCGTGGTCGAGGTTCACAACACCTTTGGCGAGCGCCATTGCTACCTGCTGGATGCGCCGCGCTACGGTCGGGAACTGAAAGCCGACAAGGTGTTTCACGTGTCGCCGTTTTGCACGGTCGAAGGCAGTTACCGCTTTCGTTTCATGCGCAGCCATGCATTGGGTATCGAAAAAACCGTTGCCCGCATCGACTACGACGACAGCGCCGGGCCGCTGCTGGAAACCAGCGTTGGCGGCGCACTGGTGCCGGTGAGTGCATCTAGCTTGCGCAAGGCGTTCTGGACTTATCCGGCGATGACATTTGGCGTGATCGCCCGCATTCACTGGCAGGCTTTCAAGCTCTGGCGCAAGCGCGTGCCTTTTGTCAGTAAACCTCAGCCCCCTGAAATTTTTGTGACACGATGACCACACTACAAACCACGCCGCTTGGCACCGCCGTTCAGGCCTTCGCGTTGCCAAAAGATGCGCCGGGTTCTGCGCGAACCACCCTGAAGCTGTTGCTGCGCCTGCGGCACGGCACGCTGACGGTTCATCTACCGGGCGGCTCGGTGCAGCGCTTCGGCTCGGGCCAGGCGCCGCTGGCCAGCCTGAACCTGAATAACTGGAACGCCTGCAGCGCCGCACTGCGTTCGGGTGATATCGGTTTTGCCGAAAGCTACATCGCTGGCGACTGGACGACGCCGAATTTGAGCGACTTGCTGCAGGTGCTAATCGCCAATCGCAATGAAGTCGAAGACGTGATTTACGGCAGCTGGCTGGGGCGTTTCGTGTACCGCGTCAAACACCTGCTCAACCGCAACACCAAAGCCAACAGCCAGAAAAATATCCACGCCCATTACGACCTGGGCAATGCTTTCTATGAGCTCTGGCTGGACGGCACGATGAACTACTCATCGGCCATTTTCGAGAAGCCCGAGACGTCGATGCAAGACGCGCAGAACGCCAAGGTGCGGCGCGCACTGAACAGGGCGTGCGTCAAGCCCGGCGACCGCGTGCTCGAGATTGGCTGCGGCTGGGGCGCATTGGCCGAAATGGCGACGACTGAGTTCGACGCGTCGCTGGTCGGTGTGACGCTGAGCACCGAGCAGCTGGCCTGGGCGCAGGCGCGCATGGCGCGAGCCGATGCAAGCGCCAAAGCAGATTTGAGATTGCAGGACTACCGGGACATTGGAAAAACAAGCAGCGACAAGCCGTTCGACGCCATCTGCTCGATAGAAATGGTCGAAGCCGTCGGCCGCGAATACTGGCCCGAATATTTCCAGACCGTCGCGCGCCTGTTGAAGCCCGGCGGCCACGCCTGCATCCAGTCCATCGTGATTGCTGACGAATTGTTTGACCGCTACGTCAGCTCGACCGACTTCATCCAGCAATACATCTTTCCGGGCGGCTGTCTGCCGTGCCCGAGCGAGTTTCGAGCTCAGGCCGCTGCGGCCGGTTTCGATGTGGTGGACGAGTTTTCATTCGGCCAGGACTATGCCCGCACATTGAAGCTATGGCGGGAAGATTTCATGGCGCAGGAGGCTCGCGTGTTGCAGCTGGGCTTTGACAAACGGTTTATCCGCATCTGGGAGTTCTATCTGGCCTATTGCGAAGCGGCCTTTGTCGAAGCCAACACCAATGTCATGCAGTTCACGCTTCGCAAGCGTTGACAACTTCCCGATTTGACCCATGAAGCACACGCTCCTGTTTTGCATGGCTGCGGCCTGTGCTCACGCCGCGTTGGCGCAGCCTTCCAATGCGAGTGACGCACCCGCAGCGACTGTCGCCTTACAGCGCAGTGAGCTGCGGCCCGAACTGAGCAGCGCGCTGCCGCAGGCGCAGCGCATCGGCACCGGCCGACTCGTCGTGTGGGGCTTTCAGATCTATGACGCGCGGCTGTGGGCACAGCCCGGCTTTCGTGCTGCCAATTTCGACCGCGCACCGCTGGCGCTCGAATTGTCTTATCTGCGCGCTTTCAAGGCCGAAGAGGTGGCTGAGCGCTCCATCAAGGAGATGCGGCGCAGCAAGCCGGTCAGTGACGCGCAGGCCTCACGCTGGATCGCCGACCTGCTTCGCGTCATTCCCGATGTTCGCAGCGGCGACCGCGTGATCGGCGTACACCAGCCCGGCGTGGGCGCGGCGTTCTGGGTCAACGGCAAAAACACCGGCGAGATTCAGGATGCTGAATTTGCCCGATTGTTTTTTGGCATCTGGCTGTCCCCCAGCACCTCGGAGCCGAAACTGCGCGAAGCGCTGCTGGCAGGTACCGCCGGATGACGCTCGCTCGAGCACAAGAGAGTGTGGTCATTGACGGCCCGCACGCAGCTGCGGTGCCGGATGCATTCACCGCCCGCAACGGCTTTGTCTACGGGCTGCTGGGCCTGCCGCTGGCCTTTGTTGCGCTGCCGCTGTACGTGATTTTGCCGAACCACTATGCGCGCGAATTCGGCATGCCGCTGGCTTTGCTAGGCGCGATTTTGCTCGGCGCGCGGCTGTTCGATGCCTTCATCGACCCGCTGCTGGGCCGCCTGAGCGACCGGCTGTTTGCGCGCTCTGCCGGTGCAGTGCTGGCCCTGGGCGCGGCAGCCGCGGTGGTGCTGGCGGCAGGTTTCGCGCTATTGTTTTTTCCGCTGGTGAGTGAGCCTGCCGCACTGGCGGTGTGGGCCGGTGCGATGCTGGTCATCACCTACGCGGCCTACAGCGCGCTGAGTGTGTCGCACCAGTCGTGGGGCGCGATGCTGGGCGGCGACGAAGCGCAACGCAGCCGCATCGTCGCCTGGCGCGAAGGGCTGGGTCTAGTGGGCGTTGTTCTGGCATCAATTACGCCGCAAGCCTTTGGTTTACGTGCGTCAACAGCTCTCTTTTTTATAGCACTCGTCATCGGCTGGCTGGCGTGGTCGGGTGCGCCCCGGCCGGTGGCGAAAAGGGCAGATCAGCAAACGCATGCCGGTGCGCTCTGGATACCGCTGCAGCACGCCGCCTTTCGCCGCCTGCTCGCCGTCTTCATGCTCAACGGCATCGCCAGTGCGGTGCCGGCCACGCTGGTGCTGTTTTTTATTCAAGACCGGCTGCAAGCCGCGCCCGTGATGGAACCGGTGTTTCTCGGCAGCTATTTCGTCAGCGCGGCGCTGTCGATTCCGCTCTGGCTGGCCGTCGTCAAGCGCATCGGGCTGGCGTACACCTGGCTGGTCGGCATGCTGCTGGCGATTGCCGTATTTGCCTGGGCGACGCAGCTCGGCGTGGGCGACACCGCCGCCTTCGTGCTGGTGTGTGCGCTGTCGGGTGCGGCGCTGGGCACCGACCTGGCCTTGCCGGGCGCGATGCTGGCCGGGCTGATTCAGACGCATGGCCAGTCGGGCAAAAGCGAGGGCGCGTACTTCGGCTGGTGGAATTTTGCGACCAAGCTGAACCTGGCGCTGGCTGCCGGGCTGGCGCTGCCGCTGCTCGGCCTGTTCGGCTATGCACCTGGCGCGCGTGATGCGGCGGCGCTGGGCGCGCTGGTGATTGCCTATTGCGTGCTGCCCTGCGTGCTGAAGCTGGCAGCCGCTGCTGCGCTTTATTTTTCGATCATCCAACCTGCAAGGCCCTCGCCATGATGTTTGTCTCGCGCCTCACCCTTCCCTTATCCGGCCTTGCGCTGTGCGCTGCCTTGCTGGCCGGATGCGCCGGCCCGCAGGTCAATGACTACGCGGCTGAAAAACCCGTGCTCGACATGCGCCAATATTTCAATGGCACGGTGGACGCCTACGGCGTATTCACCGACCGCTCCGGCAAGGTCGTCAAACGCTTTACCGTGGTGATGAAATGCAGCTGGCAAGGCCCGCCGGGCAGCGAGACCGGCGTGCTCGATGAAGACTTCACCTATTCAGACGGCAGCAAAGACCGCCGCGTCTGGACGCTCAATCGCACGCCCGATGGCCGCTACACCGGCACCGCCGCCGACGTGCTGGGCCAGGCCGCCGGCGAAGAAAAAGGCAATGCCTTCCGCTGGGGCTACACGCTGAAGTTGCCAGTCGATGGCCGCGTGATTGAAGTGCAGTTTGACGACTGGATGTATTTGATGAATGACAAGGTTTTGCTGAACAAAGCCGAGATGAGCAAGTTCGGTTTCAAGCTCGGCGAAGTCACTTTGTCGTTCGTCAAGCGCTAGCGCTGCCCACACACTCACACCAGCCGTTTTAAGTATCAAATCAGGCTGCAGCCCCCGTAATAGGTGCGCAAGCAGCTATCAAATTTATAACAAGCATCTAACCTTCTTATCGAGACCAGTCCATGTCCAGCAATCTTCCCCTCACCTCCTGGCGCGGCAAATCGGTCTGGGTGGTTGGTGCTTCCAGCGGTATCGGCCAGGCGACTGCGCAGGCGCTGCATGCCCAGGGCGCGACGGTGTTTGTGTCGGCGCGCAACGCCGATGCGCTGACCAAATTTACTGCGGCACATGCGGGCGCCATCGCGCTGCCGCTGGACGTGACGGACGCAGCGGCGGTGGCTGTGGCAGCACAAACCGTGCTGGCCGCCGGCCCGCTCGATGTGATGCTGTACTGCGCTGGCACCTACAAAGAGTTGCGCGCCACCGAATACGACCTGAAAGAGATGCTGCAGCACAACGCGGTGAACTACGTCGGTGCGCTGCATGTGCTGGATGCCTTGCTACCGGCCTTCCGCGCACGCAAAGCCGGCCACATCAGCCTGGTGGCCAGCGTGGCAGGCTATGGCGGCTTGCCCAAGAGTCTGGCCTACGGCCCGACCAAGGCCGCGCTGATCAACCTGGCCGAGACGCTGTACATGGACTTGAAAGACAGCGGCATCGGCGTCAGCCTGGTTTGCCCGGGCTTTGTCGAAACTCCGCTGACAGCGCAAAACCAGTTCGCCATGCCCGCGCTGCTCAAACCCGACCAGGCGGCCGAAGAAATTTTGCAGGGCTGGAAAAACGGTGATTTCGAAATCCACTTTCCGAAGCGATTTACCCGCTGGATGAAGGCGCTCACCTTGCTGCCGTACCCGGCTTATTTTGCAGCGGTGCGCAAGGTCACGGCACTGTGACTGCGACCCCGGCGGGCCAGGATGCCGTGGCTCGTCTGGTCGATTTTTTCGAGCACCTGACCCCGGAGCGGGTTCAGCAGCTCGGCGCCATCTACAGCCCGAATGTCTGGTTCAAAGACCCGTTCAACGAAGTGCGCGGCCTCCCCGAAGTGCAGCGCATTTTCAGTCACATGTTCGAGGCGCTGGAGCAGCCGCGCTTTGTGGTCACCGACACCATCAGGGGCGACAGCCAGTGTTTTTTGACCTGGAATTTTGAGTTTCACCTGAAGCGCTTCGACCGCGCCACGCTGCAAACCATACGCGGCGGCTCGCACCTGAAGTTCACCGCCAATGGGCTGATTGATTTTCACCGTGACTATTGGGACGCAGCCGAAGAGCTGTATGAAAAGCTGCCGGTGCTGGGCGGCTTGATGCGCTGGTTGAAACGGCGGGCCAGCCAGTAATTTGGATTGATACTATTTTAGTAGCTGCTTGCGCAGGTATTACGGGGGCTGCAGGCCTTTTTGATCAGAAAGATCAGGCCGGCAGCGTTTCCACGAAGCTGGGGCGCTGCACCAGTTTTTCCTGCAGCTTGCCCAGGTTGGGATGGGCGTCGCGCCAGTCGACGTCGGCAAAACGCAAGTCCAGATAGCCCAGCGCGCTTCCGACTGCCACGTCGGACAGGCTGAAATGAACGCCGCTGCAAAATGATTTGTCGCCCAGGCCGGTGCTCATGGCCTTGAGCGTGGCAGTGATCTTGTCCATCTGGCGGTCGATCCAGGCCTGACTGCGTTCCGTGGCGCTGCGGCCGGCCCAGGTGGCTTCCAGTCGGGCCAAAATGGCTGCGTCCATCAGGCCGTCGGCCAGCGCTTCCCAGGTTTTGACTTCGGCGCGTTCGCGGCCCTGCGTGGGGATGAGTTTGCCGACAGGCGACAGGGTGTCGAGGTATTCGACGATGACCCGAGAATCAAAAACCGCCTCGCCGCCTTCCATCACCAGACACGGCACTTTCCCCAGCGGGTTCGATGCGGTGATGGTGGTGCCGGCGGCCCAGACATCTTCGTGCAGCAGCTGATAGTCGAGTTTTTTCTCGGCCATCACAATGCGAACTTTGCGCACATAGGGGCTGGTGGCGGAGCCGATGAGTTTCATGGTCATGTGGTGTCTTGGGTCGGGGTAAAACGCATTCTATCGACTTCAACGCGACGCCCGTCTGACAGGTGCGGCGCGGCAGGTGCCCGCCTACAATTGGCGCATGAGTCCTTCCTCCACGCCTTCCGCCCAGACAACCGCTGCGTTTTTTCACCTCAGCGCGCTGTCGCCGCTGGACGGCCGCTATGCCGGCAAGCTGGGCGCGCTGCGGCCCATCATGTCCGAGCAGGGCTACATGCAGCGCCGCGTGCAGGTCGAGGTGACGTGGTTTGTTGCGCTGTCGGATGCCGGTTTTGCCGAGTTCAAGCCGCTCAGCGCTGGTGCCCGCAGCTACCTTCTGGGTCTGGTGAAAAACTTTTCTGAAGCCGACGGCCTGGCGATCAAGGAAATCGAAAAAACCACCAACCACGACGTCAAAGCCGTCGAGTACTGGATCAAGTCAAAGTTTGAAGCGCGGCCCGAATTGCAGAACGCCAGCGAGTTTGTCCACTTCGCCTGCACCAGCTAAGACATCAACAACACCAGCCACGCGCTGCAACTGAAAAACGGCCGTGAAAAGGTCTTGCTGCCCGCGCTCGACAAGCTGATCGACCAGCTGCGCGCACTGGCCCACCAGCATGCCGCCGAGCCGATGCTCGCGCGCACGCATGGCCAGACGGCCAGCCCGACCACGGTGGGCAAAGAGATTGCCAACGTCGTCAGCCGCCTGGCCATCGCACGCGAAAAAATCGCCGCAATTCCTTTGATGGCGAAGATGAACGGCGCCGTCGGCAACTACAACGCGCACCTGTCGGCCTGGCCCGACTTTGACTGGCCGGCTTTCAGCCGCCGCGTGATTGAAAACCCCGAGCCGTTCGGTCTTGGCCTGAGTTTTCAGACCTACACGATTCAAATTGAGCCGCACGACTACATGGCCGAGCTGTTTGATGCGGTGGCCCGCACCAACACCATCCTGATCGACCTTGCCCGCGACCTGTGGGGCTACATCAGCGTCGGCTACTTCAAGCAGCGCCTCAAGCCCGGCGAAATTGGTTCGAGCACCATGCCGCACAAAGTCAATCCGATTGATTTTGAAAACGCCGAAGGCAACCTGGGCCTGGCTAACGCCGTGCTGCGCCACCTGAGCGAAAAGCTGCCGATCAGCCGCTGGCAGCGCGACCTGACCGACAGCACCGTGCTGCGCAACATGGGCGTGGCGATGGGTTATGCGGTGCTGGCCTACAGCTCGCTCAGCGTGGGGCTGGGCAAGCTGGAGCTGAACACGCAAGCACTGGCCGATGACCTCGATGCATCGTGGGAAGTGCTGGCCGAACCGATCCAGACCGTGATGCGCCGCTATGGCGTGCAGGGTGCGTATGAAAAGCTCAAAGAGGTCACGCGCGGCAAAACCGTCACCGCCGAAGCGCTGCATGAATTGATTCGCTCGCTGGACATTCCCGAGCCTGAAAAGCATCGACTGCTGGCAATGACGCCTCGCAGTTACACCGGGCTGGCGTCTGACTTGGCTAAAGGCGTCTAGATAACGCCAGTGGCCGGCATGTCGGCCCCGCAGTTCCAGCACTGCTCAAACCCGCCTTCGACGACTTCACCGCACGCGCACAGCCAGCGCCGCTGCGGCCTGTTTTGCAGGCTGTGCAGCAGTTCGCGGGCGCCCGGCTCTTCGTGGGCGTGGGTCAACCAGACCTCGGGCTGGCATTGGTCGGGCGGTAGCTCACCGGCCAGACCGCCCAGGTAGTAGCGCTGCACGCTGGCGCTGAATCCCGCTTGCTGCAGCGCGTCAGCCCACAGCGCGGCGATGGCAATATTGGGAGCGCGCGTCAGGCGAAGCATGGTGTGCGTGTAACGTGCAGCAATTTGTCTGCTACTAAATTTATAGCTTCTTGCGCGCGTTTTATGTGGGCTGCAGGCATAAAAGGCTATATAAATCGACACTCATGCTTTTTCAAGTGCCCGGTCGGCATAGCGGCCAAAACGCCATGCGGTGGCCTCAAACGTGATGCGACGCCACACCGCGCGCTTGTCAGCGGCGGACATGGCTGGCCAGTGCTGCACTTCGTCGAACTGGCGGCCGCAGCCCTTGCAAACGTCGTCGCCCTGGCTGGTCGAGCAAATCGCAATGCACGGCGTGTCGGCCGTGGTGTCATACCAGGCCAGCCAAGCCGCCAGCGCCTCGGGCGGAAAGCTGCGCTCGTCGGCCTGGTCTTCATGGTAGAAAACCAGCAGCGCATAGACCTCGGCCAACGCGCGCAATTCGGGCGCCAGTGTGATGCCGTCGGGTGACGGTTTTTTTTCGCGCCAGTAGTTGATGGCCGCTTCAATATCGGTGATGTGGATGCCGGGCATGGAAATCGGTGGATTGCGGTGCTGATGGGGCAAAAGAAGGTCTGCCTGTAGCGCCTGATTATCGGCGCAGGCACCACGACAAGCCTGCTGATGCCGGGGTGACCGTGGGGCCTCAGCTTTCAAGGGCTGTACGTATTTGCCTACGCTGCGCCGTTTGCAAAAAATATTTTTCTGGTGTTAAATAAAACCCCGAAGGGGAGTAACTCCCTAGCTTTGCTGCATTCCTACATAACAGTTTTCACAGCAAAGCCGCTTCAACAAGTCGTCAATACGAAGTTCACACTTCCGGCTTGTTGGGCATGCAGCGACACTGCATGTCGAGCCAGACCTTCGATTGAAACCTGAACAGGTTCGGTCGGACTGCCTGCATTAACTTCGTGGCTCCCCTCACCTGTTCCGGTTTCAACGAACACGGAAATCCGTCTTGACGGATTTTCAGTCTGTCATCTGAACTGGAGTGCGCGCGTGGAATTATTTACAACACCGTGGTGGTCTGCCCTGCTGGCGATCATCCTGATCGATCTGGTACTGGCTGGCGACAACGCCATCGTCATCGCGCTGGCGGCGCGCAGTCTTCCCGCCCGGCTGCAGAAAAAAGCCATCATCTGGGGCACGGTGGGCGCCATCGTGGTTCGCTCGACGATGACGGTTGCCGTCGTCTGGCTGCTGCAGATTCCGGGGCTGATGCTGATTGGTGGCTTGGGCCTGCTGTGGATTGCCTACCGGCTGCTGGCCGACACCGGCGACGGCGAACACCAGGGTCCGGTTGCCAGCACCTTCTGGGGCGCGATGAAAACCATTGTGGTGGCCGACGCGCTGATGGGCATCGACAACGTGCTCGGCGTTGCCGGTGCGGCCCAGGGCTCGTTTGATCTGGTGATCATCGGCCTGCTCATCAGTGTGCCGATTGTGGTGTTTGGCAGCACGCTGGTGCTCAAACTGGTTGACCGCTTCCCCATCATCATCAAGCTGGGCGCTGCCGTGCTGGCCTTTACCGCTGCAAAAATGATTGTCAGCGAAGAGTTGCTGGACCCGATCTACGGTGGCCCCGCCGCCCTGGCTTCGGCTGCAACCTTGCACACGATTGCCCAATGGACCACTTACGCACTGGCGATTGCCGGCGTGCTGGGCGCGGGCTGGTGGGCCAGCCGGCGAGCGAGCGCGCGCGACGATCAAAACCCGCTTCCGAATTAAAAGTGTTTGAACGAGGTCCTGCCCAAAAAAACATGGAACCTCTGGCGCCTGAAAAAAGTTCTTTACAACGTCGATAACCCAAGGAGCTCATCATGGAAAACATCATTGTTTATGTAGACGACGCAGGCTACGCTCTGCAATTGCTTCAACCGATGCTGCCGGCAAGCCGCTCGGTGCTGCCAACGCGCTGGATCGTTGTCGGCTGCGCGCCGCGCGTTACGCACCACGTCAGCAAGTTTGCGACCTATAGCGCGCGTGACAGCTGGCGCCGCAAATGGTCCGACAAGGTCTTCGGCCAGCTGGTGCCTGCCCTGCAGCAGGAAGGCGACGATGTGGTCACCTTGCTGGCACAGGGCAATTTGGTGGCGCAGACAGACGCCCTCGTCAAAACGCACGGTGTGGCGCGTGTGCTCGATGCACGTCGGCCAAAGTTTGGCCATGACATGCAACCCGTCACGGCCACACAGGCGCAGGAAACGCACGGTGTGGCGCGCTATGCAGCGGCACTGGCTGGGGCTGGGTTGCTGGTGGGCACAGATTAGCCCCCACGGTTGCTCGCTTCGCGTAGCGCCCTGCCCCCCGAGGGGGCTGTGTGCCGCGGCTCCGAGCCTGCAGTGCAGGCTTGGACGGCACACAGAAGGGTTGCGTCTCGCAGCCCGGCGCCTGCGGCCCGGCAAAGCCGGTTCCACGGCCCCTGCTTGCTTGAAGAGCCCCCACGTTCGCCCACTGCGTGTGGCTCTCTGCCCCCCGAGGGGGCGCATTTTTCCTTGGGGCGGCCCGGCGGAAAAACATCATGCCACCCGCGCGGCTGACATCAAGAGTTGCGAGGAAGCGTCTGCGTGATTTCTGCTGCGCGCAGAAAATCAAAATCAACGCCCTGGTCAGCCTGCGTCACGGTCTTTAAAAATAACTGGTAGTAGCCGCGCGCTGCGGTGGGACGGGTGACCGGATTGTCTGCGGCGCGCGCGGCCAGCTCCTCGTCAGAGACCAACAGGCTGATCTCCCGCGCGGCCACGCTCAGGCGAATGCGGTCGCCATTGCGCACATGTGCCAGCGGCCCGCCGATGGCGGCTTCCGGCGTGACGTGCAGCACGATGGTGCCAGCCGCTGTGCCGCTCATGCGGCCATCTGAAATGCGCACCATGTCTTTCACGCCGGCGCGCGCCAGTTTGATCGGAATCGGCAGGTAGCCGGCTTCAGGCATGCCCGGTGCGCCGGCGGGGCCGATGTTTTTCAGCACCAGAATATCGTCGGCGTTGACGTCCAGATCAGGGTCGTCGATACGTGACGCCATATCTTCGGCGTTTTCGAACACCACCGCGCGGCCCTCGTGTTCCATCAGCGCCGGTGCGGCGGCTGACTGCTTGATGATCGCGCCACCGGGTGCCAGGTTGCCGTGCAGCACGGCAATGCCGCCCTGCGGATAAATCGGATTCGCAAACGGTCGCACCACGTCTTGCGCAAAGGCGGGGCCGCTGCGCTCCATCTCTTCACCCAGCGTGCGGCCCGTCACCGTTAACGCGTCCAGATGCAGCAGCGGTTTGAGTTCACGCAGCAGCGTCGCCATGCCGCCAGCCTTGTGGAAATCTTCCATGTAGTGCTGGCCCGAGGGTTTCAAGTCAAGCAGCACCGGCGTGTCGCGCCCCATGCGGTCCAGCGCTTTCAAATCGACATCAAAACCCAGCCGCCCGGCAATCGCCGTCAGGTGAACAATGCCGTTGGTCGAGCCGCCGATGGCCAGCAGCACGCGCATGGCGTTCTCGAAAGCCTTGGCTGTCAAAATCTTGTCAATGCTCAAGCGCTGGTGCGCCATCTGCACCGCCAGCGTGCCGGTTTCTTCGGCAATGCGAATGCGGTCGGCCGTCACGGCTGGGGCCGACGCGCCGCCCGGGACCATGATGCCCAGCGCTTCGGCAATGCAGGCCATGGTGCTGGCCGTTCCCATGACCGAGCAGGTGCCGACGCTGGCGACCAATTGGTTGTTGACGGCGCTGATTTCGTTGGCGTCGATTTCGTCAGCGCGAAACCTGCCCCAGGAGCGCCGGCAATCGGTGCAGGCGCCAACGCGCTCCGAGCGGTGCGAGCCGGTCAGCATCGAGCCCGTCACCAGCTGAATCGCCGGAATGCCGGCCGACGCCGCGCCCATCAGTTGCGCTGGCACGGTCTTGTCGCAGCCGCCGATGGCCAGCAGCACGCGCATGGCGTTCTCGAAAGCCTTGGCTGTCAAAATCTTGTCAATGCTCAAGCGCTGGTGCGCCATCTGCAC
>JANLYY010000017.1:0-21435 GCA_031365885.1 Polaromonas sp.
CACCAGCCGCCACGTCACCCAGCGCAACGAGCCTGATGCGGTTGAAATTCTGTCGGGCGTGTACGAAGGCAAGACCACCGGCACGCCGATTTGCCTGCTGATCAAAAACACCGACCAGCGCAGCAAGGACTACGGCAACATCCTGGAAACTTTCCGGCCCGGCCACGCCGACTACAGCTACCTGCACAAATACGGCCGGCGGGATCCGCGCGGTGGCGGCAGGGCATCGGCGCGGCTCACGGCTCCGATGGTGGCCGCTGGCGCGGTCGCCAAAAAATGGCTGCTTGAAAAATACGGAACGACGTTTCGCGGCTGCATGACGCAAATCGGCGATATGCCGATTGCGTTCGAGTCGTGGGATCACGTACCCAACAATCCGTTCTTTGCACCCGCAGCGGATGTCTCCAAATTAGAGACCTACATGGACGAGTTGCGCAAGGCCGGTGACTCGTGCGGCGCGCGCATTCGTGTCACTGCCTCGGGCGTACCGGTGGGCCTGGGTGAGCCGCTGTTCGACAAGCTCGATGCCGACATTGCCTTTGCCATGATGGGCATCAACGCGGTGAAAGGCGTTGAAATTGGCACCGGTTTTGCCAGCGTGACGCAGCGCGGCACCACGCATGGCGATTCGCTGTCGCCTGACGGATTTTTGAGCAACAACGCGGGCGGCGTACTCGGCGGCATCAGCACCGGGCAAGACCTGGAAGTGTCGATCGCCATCAAGCCGACCAGCTCGATCATCACGCCGCGCCAGTCGATTGACATGCAAGGCCAGCCGGCTGAAGTCGTGACCAAGGGGCGGCATGACCCGTGTGTCGGTATACGCGCTACGCCGATTGCCGAGGCGATGCTGGCGCTGGTCGTGATGGAACACGCGCTGCGCCAGCGCGCACAAAACGCCGATGTGGTGGTGAGCACGCCCGACGTCATGCGGGCAGCGCGCCAGCCATCGACGCGCTAAGTCGGATCGCTTCAAGCATGTTTTCATGCTGTAGCCCACTTGGATTCAATCACGAGTTGCGAATTTAGCAGTATGGGAAAGTGAGTCGAAGCGGCATTCGCTGCGATGATTTACCGACCTACCACAGTCAAATTTAGCAACACATGAACAAACACCTCGACTCAGAGCAACGATACCAAATTCAAATTGGCTTGGCCCTAAATCTTGCCGTTAGCGCTATTGCGCAAGGTATTGGCGTGCACAAAAGTACTGTTTACCGAGAGCTCGACAACAATGGCGGCGGCGCTGGCTACGAGGCCAGATTCGCCCAGCAAAGAGCCGACAAACGCGCTCTGAACTCACGAAACGCCGCCACGATTGAAGACGCCACCTGGCATGGTGTTGAGCAGTACCTGATGATTGAGCACAGTCCGGAGCAAATAGCCGACAAGCTGGCTTTGAGCCATGAGTCCATCTATCGCTATATCTACCGCAACAAGAAGGCCGGTGGCTGTCTGCACCTGTTCCTGCGCGTCCACAAGCCCTACAGAAAGCGCTGCAGCGGCAGCAATCGCACCCGACGCGGCCACACCCCCAACCAAAGGCGCATTGCTGAGCGTCCCGCGTACATTGAAGATCGCGCTCAAGTTGGCCACTGGGAGTTTGACACCATCGTCGGGCCGAACCAGGCCAGCAGCGTGCTCACCGGGGTCGAGCGAAAATCAGGCCTAGTGTTGATGGCTCTGCTGGCTGACCGCAGCGCAGCGACCGCCTGCGCCGCCATGCTCTCGCTACTCGCGCCGCTGGCCCATCGGGTCAAGACAGTCACAACTGACAACGGCAGGGAGTTCGCTTTGCATGAGCGCGTCGATGCAGCGATAGGCTGCAAATCGTATTTCTGCGACCCGTATTCGAGCTGGCAGCGGGGAAGCAACGAAAACGCCAATGGGCTTATTCGGCAGTACCTGCCCAAAAAGCGCGATCTGTCGACGGTCATGCAAAAAGAAATTGACATGATCTTGGATCGGCTGAACAACCGTCCGCGCAAAAGATTGGGATTCAAAACGCCTAATCAGGTGTTCTTACAATCGTCAAACCGTTTCGCAATTCGTAGTTGAATCCAGGCCCCGTAATACGTGCGCAAGAAGCTATTAAAAACATAGCGATCAAAATTTGATCTGGTTGACGCCTGGGCAGACAACAAGGCGCTCAAGGCTCAGGCGGCGCGCCGCGAAACGGATTAAAGCCGGTCACCAGCGCCATTGCGGCCAGAATCAGCACGCAGCCGGGCAGCATGCTGGCGGTAACGGGCTCGCCCAGAAACAGCGCGCCCCAGGTCACGCCGAAAAGCGGAATCATGAAAGCCGCCGACGTGGCGGCGCTGGCCGGAATTTCGCGCATCAGCCGCATGCTGACCCAGTACATGAAGCCGGACGTGATTGTGCCCAGTATCAGCACGGCAATAGCCGCGCGCACCGAAAGCTGCGCGTCGGGCGCGGCTGCGGCAGCAGGCAGTATCAATATCACAGAGGCCGCCACATGCACCGCCGCCGATGCCGACAGTGGTTCATGCTTGCCCGACGCGCGTTTCATGTAAATGGCGCCGAAGCCGTAGCTTGCTGATGCCGAAATGCAGGCCAGTGCCGCCCACACCACCGCGGGCGTCACGGTAACCGGCCCCAGCCGTACTAGCAACGCCACACCCATGAAGCCGACCGCGCAGCCGATCAACCGGCGTGTGGTGAGCCGTTCTTCCCGCGCCAGTGCGGCACCGATGACGCCGAACAGCGGCACGGTGGCGTTCAGCACCGCCGAATAACCCGCAGGCAGGGTCAACGCCGCCCAGTTGAATAGCACGAAAGGCAGCACCACACTGACCAGGCTCAGCGCCGCCAGGGCAGGCCAGTCGCGGCGCGAAGGCCAGCGCTGGCGCAGCACCACCATTAGCAGCGCCAGCACCAGCGACGCCAGCACGCAGCGCGCAGCCGCCAACACCCACGGCCCCAGCGCCGGGCTGGCGATGCGAAGCAGTGGGAACGAGGCGCCCCACAGGGCGGACATACCGATGAGCTGGCTGAAGTGTCTGGTTTGCATGGCTTGCGCATGATTGTGCTGGATAGGCCGTCGGGCTGCCAGGGAGTTCGCCTACAACTTGCGTGCGGCAGCCTGTGTAAATTTTCTTTACGCAATACTTGGAGCAGCAAATGACAAAAAAGACGACAAAAAATGAAGGTCAGTCTGGCATCGACCAGACCGCAAAAACGCAACAGCAAATCCAGCAAACGCAAGATGCCGCAGACCAGAAAAAGCAGAAGAAAACCGGCGCCACCGAGCCTGAGGGCAAGGCGATGCAAGCGGGCACACGCGCGTATCCCGAGCTGCCTCTGCCGTCTCAGCACTTGAGCAAGCCGGGCCATGAAGCCGATATGGAACTCAAGCCGCTGTTCATGGCGCCGGGCTATCAGGGCAGCGGCAAGCTTGAAGGCATGAGTGCGTTAATCACCGGCGCTGATTCCGGCATTGGCCGGGCGGTCGCCGTGCTGTTTGCCCGTGAGGGGGCTGATGTGGCGGTAGCCTATCTGAATGAAGACGACGACGCGGAAGAAACCAAACGCTGCATTGAGGCCGAAGGCGCGCGCTGCATCCTGATTGCCGGCGACGTGAAGAGTTCGAAGTTCTGCGATCAGGCAGTCAGGAAAACGGTAAAAGCGTTTGGCAAGCTCGACATCCTGGTGAACAACGCTGCGTTTCAGGCGCACGCCGATTCGATCGAAGAGCTGACCGATGCGCGCATCGACGAGACGCTGCACACCAATATCCGAGGCTACATGTACATGGCGCGGGCAGCCGTGCCGCATCTGGCAAATTCCGCCAAGGGCGCCAGTATCATCAATACCGGCTCCGTCACGGGTCTGGAAGGCAGCTCGAAGCTGCTCGACTATTCAGCCACCAAGGGCGCGATTCACGCGTTTACCAAGGCGCTGGCGAGCAACCTGATCGATAAGGGCGTGCGTGTCAACGCCGTCGCACCCGGCCCGGTCTGGACGCCGCTAAACCCGGCCGATTCGCCGCCCGAGCGCATCAAAACCTTTGGCAAGGGCAGCGACATGGGCCGGCCGGCGCAGCCCGAGGAGTTGTCGCCGGCGTATGTTTTTCTGGCGTCACCGGCCTGCGCCAGCTACATCACCGGCATCGTGTTGCCGGTCACCGGCAGCGTGGGTGCGTGAGGGCCGTGTTTGATGATCAAATAAGCCCTTAGTCTCGAATAAATGTGCGCGAGCAGCTACTAAATTAATAGCAGTTTGAGGACATCCAAGACGCCACACAATTTGGACTACCGGACGCAGAAGGCCCGCGTAGTTCGCAAAAGGAAATCACCAAAGCTTTGGCTAGCGTGGATCGGCGAAAATTGCGCTTTCATATTCACTGCATGACCACGCCGTCAAAATTTCTTATCGATGAACGCGAGGTGGAACTCAATGCCATTCGCGCGCAGGGTGCGGGCGGGCAAAACGTCAACAAGGTGTCCAGCGCGATTCATCTGCGCTTTGACATCCCTGCGTCTTCCCTGCCCGATGAAATCAAAACGCGCCTTTTGGACCTGAGCGACAGTCGCATCACGCTCGAAGGCGTCATCGTGCTCAAAGCCCAGCAACATCGCACGCAGGAGATGAACCGGGCCGACGCGCTGGCGCGCTTGCAGCAAATCGTCGATGACGTATCCAACCCGCCGAAACCGCGCCGCGCCACCAAGCCAACGTATGGCTCCAAACAGCGGCGGCTGGAAGGTAAAAGTCAGCGCTCGGATATCAAGGGGTTGCGCGGCAAGGTGATTGAATGACAGCTGCAGTGACGATTCGGTTTGACCACTGCGCCTTCGCGGCGGCAGGGCAGCGCAGCGCTGGAACCAGCCTTGGCTAGCAACCTTTTAGGCCTCTAGCCCTTGTAACACGTGCGCAAGCAGCTATTAATAGTATAGCAACTGCCTGCAGCGCGCAGGCATCACGTGATTACTTTTCAATCGCTAACAGTTCAACTTCAAAGGTCAGCGTGGCGTTTGGCGGCACCACACCACCGGCGCCCCGGTCGCCGTAGGCCGTGGCAGGCGGGCAGGTCAGTGTGGCCTTGCCGCCAACCTTGATTTTCTGCATGCCTTCGGTCCAGCAAGGCACAACGCGGCTAAGCGGAAAGGTGGCGGGCGCGTTGCGTTTGTACGAGCTGTCAAATTCCTTGCCGTCCGCCAGCGTGCCCTTGTAATGAACCTTGACGGTGTCTGAGGCTTTGGGCTGCGCGCCGGTGCCGTCCACGGTGTGCATGACCTTGACACCGGAGGGCAGGGTTTCAACCAGTGCGGCGGCGAATGCGCCGGCAACGGTGAGGGAAGTGGCGATAAAAACAGGCAGGGAGCGAATGAAAACTGATGTCATGACGGTGTCTTTTCGGTAATTTGGAGATTGAAGTTTGAGTACGGACAGCTGGAATTATCGAACGGGATCGGCGCTGTGGTGTAACCGGCGGGTAACGGGTGGGTAACTGGTTGGCAATCGCGTGAACTTAGAAAACATGGCACGGATCTTGAATACGAAACACATTTATGACACAGATCAAATCCGTGACAACCCAGGCGCATCACATGACCGGCTGCTGGATTCCGGCTTCGCACAAGGCCGCGTGCGTGCGGCGCGTGCAGCGCAAGACCGGGCAGCTTTGATGTGGGTGGTCAAGATCAGCGGGAGCCTGAACCGCGACCCGTTGCTGCCCTTGTGGCTGGAACTGATGGCGCAGCTGGGCGGGGGGCGCGTCACCATCGTGTGCGGCGGCGGCAGCTTTGCCCAGGAGGCCAGGCATGCCCATGCACATTGGCGCTTTGACAACAGCCTGCATGCGCACAACATGGCGTTGCTGGCACTGGCGCAAGCGGGCTGCCTGGCACTGTGTCTGGAGCCCAAACTGCATCTGGCGGACAGCGAGGCAAGCGTGCGACAAATATTGCGCGCCGGGCACGCTGCGGTGTGGCTGCCGCTTGGGTCGCTACGCGATCAGCCGGGCGCAGACACCATCCGGGGCGTTAGTTCGGACCGTATCGCACTCGACCTGGCAAGCAGGCTGAATGCGGAGCATCTGATATTGATCAAGTCAGGTGTCATCGATCCCACGGCGAGTGTGGCGGATCTCAGCCGAGCCGGCATCCTGCATCGCTGCTTTGAAGCCACGACCAAACGCGTAGGCTTCCCGATCAGTATCGTCCACAGCAACGATCTAGCGCGCATGCGCTCATTGCTGCACGGCGACGTCGAACCGACTATCGCGATGTAGCCATCCGAGGTGCCAAGCCATCGCCAACACACCGAACCATCGCTGAACCAACTTACGTGACTTTTACCGGGTGAGAGACTTCGATGTCGAGCTTGTGCAGCTTCCGGTACAGGGAGTTGCGGCTGATGCCGAGGGCTTTGGCCACATTGCTGACGTTCCAGCGATGCTCCTCCAGTAACTGCAGCAGCATCGCCCGTTCATGCGCCTGCAGTGGCTTGAGCTTGACTGAGGCGGATTCATTTTGAGGCAATACCTCGCCCGGAGCCGCGTCTGCAGGGGGGGTACTGTCCACGTCACACCGGTCAGCTGTGCTGGCGACGTGATTTGCCACGACACCACTAGCGGATGGCGCAAGCGCCAATGAAACCAATGGAAGCGCTGTCAGGTGTGTGCAATCGATAGACTGACCATCTGCCAGGGCCAGGGCCGTGCGCAGCACATGGCGAAGCTGGCGGACGTTACCAGGCCACGCAAATGCCATCAGCGCGTGCTCGGCCTCCAGCGACAGCACAGCTCCTGCGCCGCCTTCGGTGGCCAGGATGTCGCGAATCAGCTCGTGCTTGTCACTTCGCTCGCGCAACGGCGGCATCAACAGCTCGATTCCGGCCAGACGGTAGTACAAATCCTCGCGGAAGCGATGCTCGCGCACCAGCGTGGGCAGGTGTTGGTGGCTGGCACTGATGAGTTGAAAGTCCACCGGAAGGGTGTCCTCTGTACCGAGCGGGGTCACCTGACGCTCGTCCAGCACCCGCAGCAATCGGGCCTGGAGTTCCAGCGGCATGTCGGCGATCTCGTCCAGAAAAAGCGTGCCGCGATGCGCCTGAAGAATTTTACCGCGCCGACCACCGCGCTGTGCCCCGGTGAACGCGCCGGCACGGTAGCCGAACAGCTCGGACTCAATTAGCGACTCGGGCAGGCAGGCACAGTTGATCGCAACGAAAGCGCCGCTGGCATACGGGCTGGCCCCATGAACTGCGCGCGCAAATACTTCCTTGCCGGCACCCGTTTCACCACACAGCAAGATCGGTGTCTGCCGCGCAATCACCCGATGTGCGGTGTGCAGATGCGCCATCAGACGTGCATCCTTGAACGTGTTGTCTTGCCGGCGCGCCGGCACAGGAACAATTAGCGGTCGCACAGCGGTAGCCGGAGCGCCGCCGTGCAGCGCACTAACGCTGGCTGGTGGTGTGGATAGCGGCAGTGCCAACGATAGAACCGAGGCGCCACCAGACTGCTGTGCCGGCCGTTGCGCGACTGCGAAAAAGCGAAGGTTTGCATTGGCGTGGTAGGTCACCACAGGATGAAAGCTGGACAAAGTGCTGCGCTCGAGCATGTCGTCAAGAGAAGTTGCAAACAAATCTTCAACGCGCCGCGAACGAATGTCTTTCATGGACGTCAACCCCAGCTGGAACAGAGCGCTACGGTTCGCTGCCAGAACCTGACCGTCAGCGTCTACCGCTAGCTTGCCCTCGTGCAGGGTAAAGACGAATTCGGGACGGCTATGGAAGTGCAGCGGGTGCGCTTTGCTAAAGCGTCGATCAATCAGGCGGTTTTCAATCATGCGCGCCGTCATGCCCAACATCACCAGCAAGTGCTGCTGCATCACACTGGAGCGGCTGCTGACATCAAGCACTGCGGTGATCTCGCCGGAAGGGTCGTAAACCGGTACGGCCGAGCAAGTGAGCTGAGCCAGTTCCTGGAAGAAATGGTCTTCGCGGTGTACCCACACCGGACTGCCTGCAGCAAGGCAAGTGCCCATACCATTGGTGCCGGCCATTTCTTCGCTCCAGATGCCGCCGAGTCGCAAACCAAGCGGCCCTGCATCAGCTGAAAATTTCGGTGAGGACACCATGTGTACGATCACGCCATCGGTATCTGTCAGCACGACGGCAGACTCGATATCTCCGAGTTGTTGGTAAAGAATGGTCATCTCATGCCGCGCGCAGGCGATCAAATCCGCCAGTCGCGCACGACGGGCTTCAAGGTCGCCGCGATCAATGAATTCAGGTGCGCGGGGCTTGGCTGGATTCAGGCTGTATTCGTTGATGCAGCGGCTCCAGGACTGAGCTACCACGTCGCCCTCCTGCTCGCGAACGCCGCCCTGCACCAGCGTCAAAATTCGCCTGGCATGGTGGCTGGTGTCTTGCATCATTGTTGACTTCCAATTTTGGTAGTTGAGCGTAACAAAACCATGGTCTGCGCCCAGCACCGACTCAGGATAAAAATCACACCGCTGGACAGGACGGCAAGGAGATCAAAATCATGATCGGAATCCGGTACTCACCTCACCATTTTCTGACTAGTTCAGCGGCGCAAAATAGATTGACGGTGATTGCAGCCTTCAATTACGCAAAAATATGTAGCGATATGCAAGCGGTATTTTCTGGAAATAGCTGGTCAAGATCAGCATATTTTGCATATAGGATCGACTTGGGTGCAGCACCATGCCATGGTAGTTTTCCCCAGGGAAAAAGTAAAGACAGACGGCCCCTCCGTGCAGGCTTTCGATATTCAAGCGAATGCCCTGAACGTTTTGTCTGGGGTTCTTGCTGCGTGAATAGCAGGGTCGTACAGATCTTGCAGATTGAATGCGACCGGGCTCAATTCCGGCGGAAGAGAGGTGTCTGCCTTCGGTTTGGTACAAAGTGCCGACCGTGTGGCCAGACACATCGTTAGTCGCGCGTTGGAGAGTTTGATTCGTAGGTGCTATTGCTGGATAGAAATTTCGGGCAGCTCTCAAGCGTGAACCGTAGGGGTGAGAGCCTGTTCGACGCGTTGCATAGGTGCGCAAGCGGCGGGGTCTTGTGGGCAATCACCAGCAGCAGCCCCCAGCGCAACTCAATCAGGGAACACAGCCGTCGATGTAAAGCGATACACGTTCAGAGTACAGCGGGACACTTTGTCCGGTTTACCAAAAAGAGTGCTTGCGAACTGAACTTTGAAATAGCGCAACTGATGCCAGCGTATTTTTAAAAGTCGGAAATGACCCCCTGTTTTCCCTATTGGGGTAATCCCAATGATTTGCCAACACTGCTATCGGCTGTCGAGGGCGCTCGTCTTTTTTTGACAGCCGATGCCATTTGCACGCGATACCTTGAAGACGTGGAGACGGTAATAGTTGGCGCAAAAGTTGCAGTAGCCCGATGGCTTGACTCCCGGAATATTAGGAAGTAGAGCGTTCGTATTCATCGCCGAGAAGCGCAGTCGAGTACTCGTTGGACAGTTGAAAGAAATAAACAAATGGAGACTTTTATGCTAATTTCATCAAGGCAATTCATAAAGCGTATTTGCTGGGGCGCGGGGGCGGTAGCTCTTGCCCTGCCCGGCCTGGCGGTAGCCAACCCCGATGTTGAAAAAAACATTGCAAACTCCAAAAACTGGGCGATGCAAGCGGGCGACATGTTCAATCAGCGCTATAGCAAACTCAACCAGATCACTAAGGGCAATGTGGGCAAGATGCAGGTCGCCTGGACATTTTCTACCGGCGTGTTGCGTGGTCATGAAGGCTCGCCTTTGGTGGTTGACGGCAAGATGTATTTGCATTCTCCGTTCCCGAATAAAGTTTTTGCCATGGATCTCGACACGCAAAAGATTTTGTGGAAGTACGAGCCAAAACAAGACCCCGCAGTCATTCCGCAAATGTGCTGCGACACGGTGAACCGCGGAGTGGCCTACGCCGAGGGCAAGATCATCTTGCAGCAGGCCGACAGCATGCTGGTTGCCCTGGATTCGAAGACCGGCAAGGTGCTTTGGAGTGTTAAAAACGGCGACCCTAAAACAGGTGCGGTCAATACCAATGCACCGCATATTTTCAAAGACAAGGTAATCACCGGAATTAGCGGCGGCGAATGGGGCGTACGCGGCTTCATTGCTGCGTATAACCTGTCAGACGGCAAGCTCGCCTGGAAAGGCTACAGCGTGGGGCCGGATGCAGAAATGCTGATCGACCCCGCCACCACCATGACCTGGACTGACGGCGCGATGAAGCCGGTGGGCGCTGACTCGTCGCTGAAGACCTGGAAAGGCGACCAATGGAAAATCGGTGGCGGCACGACCTGGGGCTGGTACAGCTATGACAAGGCGCTAAACCTGATGTACTACGGTACTGGCAATCCATCAACCTGGAACCCCGCACAACGCCCAGGTGACAACAAGTGGTCGATGACAATTTTTGCGCGGGAAGTTGACACGGGTAAAGCCAAGTGGGTCTACCAGATGACTCCCTATGACGAGTGGGACTTCGACGGCGTCAATGAGATGATCCTGGCAGACATTGATGTCAAGGGCAAGCCGACAAAGGCCCTGGTGCATTTTGACCGCAATGGATTTGGCTACACCCTGGATCGCGTCAGCGGCGCGCTGTTGGTTGCCGAAAAATTTGACCCGAAAGTCAACTGGGCCACGCACGTTGATATGAAGACCGGCAGGCCGCAAGTCGTGAAGAAGTACTCTCCTGCGCAGGCCGGAGCTGACGTCAACACTAAAGGCATTTGCCCTGCAGCGCTTGGCTCCAAAGACCAGCAGCCTGCGTCATTCGACCCAAATACCAAGCTCTTCTACGTCCCGACCAACCACGTCTGCATGGACTACGAGCCATTCAAGGTTGAGTACACCGCTGGTCAGCCGTATGTCGGTGCGACTCTGTCCATGTTCCCAAGCCCTGCAAGTCATGGCGGTATGGGTAACTTCATTGCATGGGATGCCGGTACCGGAAAGGTTGTGCAAACCAAGGCAGAGAAATTCTCGGTTTGGAGCGGCTCGCTGAACACTGCGGGTGGTATTTCTTGCTACGGCACACTGGAGGGCTACCTCAAATGCGTCGATGCGAAAGACATCAATAAAGAGCTCTTCAAGTTCAAGACACCGTCCGGGATCATCGGCAATGTGTTTTCCTACGAGCATAAAGGCAAGCAATACATCGGTGTCTATTCAGGCATCGGTGGCTGGGCTGGTATCGGCATGGCCGCTGGTCTTGAGAAAGATGCCGACGGCCTGGGTGCAGTGGGTGGCTACAAGGAATTGAGCCAGTACACCGATCTTGGCGGTTCGTTGACCGTGTTCGCGCTGCCGAACTGAGTCAGGTTGAGTTAACCGGGAGTGCCCTGTGCAGCTGCGACTGCACTGGGCGTTCGCCGGACCCGACACGCCTTTGCGGCGTATTGCATGACGAGTGGGCGGTTGAAATTTCATGAAAGGGGGGAGCTAATGGACGTGCGTGCAGCTGTTGCCTACAAAGCAGGCGCTCCGCTGAGTATTGAAACGGTCAAACTTGAGGGTCCGCGGGCCGGTGAAGTATTGGTCGAGATCAAGGCGACAGGCGTTTGTCACACTGATCTGTATACGCTTTCCGGCGAAGATCCAGAAGGAATTTTCCCGACTATTCTGGGTCATGAAGGTGCTGGCGTAGTGGTTGAGGTCGGTGCCGGGGTGAGCAGTCTTAAACCAGGCGACCACGTCATCCCGTTGTACACGCCCGAGTGCAGACAATGTGAATATTGTCTGTCGCAGAAGACCAATCTGTGTCAGGCCATTCGCCCCACGCAGGGCAAAGGCGTGATGCCTGACGGCACGAGCCGCTTTAGTTTGGGCGGCAAGGACCTGTTTCATTACATGGGAACTTCAACCTTTGCCAACTACACCGTGGTGCCGGAAATAGCACTGGCAAAAATTCGTGAAGACGCCCCTTTTGACAAGGTGTGCTACATCGGTTGCGGCGTCACAACCGGTATCGGTGCGGTGATCTACACCGCCAAGGTACAACCAGGCGCAAAAGTCGTGGTGTTTGGGTTGGGGGGGATCGGCTTGAACGTGGTTCAAGGTGCCCGGCTAGCCGGGGCCGACATGATCGTCGGCGTCGATATCAACCCGGCGCGCAAGGCTCTAGCGGAAAAGTTAGGAATGACCCATTTCGTCAACCCCAAAGAAGTACGGGAAGACATCGTGCCTTATCTGGTCAACCTGACGAAGGGTGGGGCAGATTATTCATTTGAATGCATTGGTAATGTTCAATTGATGCGCCAGGCGCTGGAATGCTGTCACAAGGGGTGGGGCGTTAGCGTCATCGTCGGCGTGGCGGGGTCCGGCCAAGAGATATCGACCAGACCTTTTCAGCTGGTCACGGGGCGGGTCTGGAAGGGAACCGCATTTGGCGGCGCCAGAGGTCGTACCGACGTGCCCAAGATTGTGGATTGGTACATGGACGGCAAGATCAATGTCGATGATCTGATCACGCATGTGATGCCACTGGAAAAAATCAATGACGCCTTCGCACTGATGAAGGAAGGAAAATCGATACGGTCAGTGGTGGTGTTCTGATAGTCGAAAGCGCGGACAACAGTGCTGTTCCGGGTGGCAAATATTAGGCGCTGCCTAGCAAGTTCTGGTCAATGGTTGCTGGGGAACAAACTTTAAGTACTGGTCGCGGCCCCAGCCGAATGGCCAGTTCAAACGTTCGAAACTGGAGACAAAATAATCATGAGCAATGTAAAAATTCATCCTGCCGTCGATGACGGACTCAAGCCCGCTGCAAGCAGTTTTTCTGGTGGAACGCTGGCTTGCGCTTGCGCACAGAAAAAAGTCGAAGTGACGATTAAAGGACAGTGTGCGCACAATCACGTTTGCGGCTGCTCGAAATGCTGGAAACCTGCTGGCGCTCTTTTTTCACAGGTGGCCGTGGTTTCGCGGGACAACGTCAGCCTGACTGCCAACGCGGAAAAACTCGCGATTGTCGATAGCAGTGCAACCATCCAGCGCCATGCCTGCAAGGAGTGTGGGGTTCACATGTACGGCAGGATTGAAAATAAAAGCCACCCGTTTTACGGCCTTGATTTCATTCATACTGAACGTTCGGCTGAATCGGGTTGGGCGCCCCCTGAATTTGCTGCATTTGTGTCGTCGATCATCGAGTCGGGCGCCAACCCTGCCAACATGGGGGCTGTCCGGGCAAGGTTGACCGAACTCAAGCTTGCACCCTACGATTGCCTTTCTCCAGCGCTGATGGATGCGATTGCCACGCACGCTGGCAAGGCATCCGGCGCGCTGGCAAGCTGAAATTGTTTTTCCGGGCGACTTAATGGTTGCACTCACTTGTGCTGCCTCTTTCTCTAAACAAGGAATTTTCTAAATTGAAATATCTCTTATTGAAATCCTTTGCGGGCCTGTTGATAGCGACTGGCAGTTTGGCCTTTGGCCAGACATCTCCCGCGCCTTACAAAGTGGTTGATGGCTACAAGGTAGACGCCAAGACGATGGAAGGGTTTCGTACCTGGCGCGCTGCCGCTTGTGACCGATGCCACGGTGCGAACCAGGAAGGCATGGTTGGTCCGTCGCTGGTTAACAGCTTGAAGACACTGCCGAAAGAGGATTTCGTTAAAACTGTTCGTGACGGTCGCCTTGAAAAAGGCATGCAGAGCTTTTCATCGAGCAAGATGGTCATGGACAACATGGACAACCTCTACGCCTATTTGAAGGGCCGGTCGGACGGTGCAATTACCCGGGCCAAAGTCGAGCCGATGCCATGAACACGCTGCGCGCTCTGCTGGTTGGCGCCGCGTTGTGCGTTTCGACCGCCGCAGGCTTTGCGCAAACGGAACCATCGGAGCGCAAAGCTCTGCGCGTTTGTCAAGACCCGAACAATCTGCCGTTTTCAAGCACAGACGGCGCTGGGCTTGAAAATCGTATCGCCGAGATATTTGGTAAAGCGCTTGGTCTACCGGTTACTTACTATTCGTTTCCGCAGCGGATGGCTTTTATCCGCAACACATTGCGCTTTAAGCTTCCAGGCCAGGACTATCCCTGCGATATCGTGATGGGCGTGCCGGTGGGTTTTGACCAGGTGTCGGTAACCCAGCCATATTACCGGTCAACCTACGCCATGGTGTTCTCCACGGGAATAGGCCTCGATGACGTGAAGTCCGGTGACGACTTCCTGCGCGTTGACAAAGCCCGCTTGGACATGCTCCGTATTGGTGTCTACGACCGTTCGCCAGCGTCGGTCTGGCTCAGCAAGCACGGGCTGGTAGACCGTGGCGTTCCCTACAAGATTTTGAACGCTGATCCCGGCCAGTATCCGGGTGAGATTATTGAAAAAGACCTGGCCAACGGAAAAATTGACGTGGCCATCGTCTGGGGCCCGATCGCTGGCTATTTCGCCAAACGTATCAAATCCAAATCGCTGAAAGTAGTCTTGTTGAAGTCCGAGCCCGGCGTTCAGTTTGACTACCAGATGGCAATGGGGGTGCGCTACGGCGAGCCCGAATGGAAGCGCCAGGTCGAATCGCTGATTCAGTCCAGACAAAGTGAAATAAAGGCTGTCCTGCAAGAGTATGGCGTTCCGCTGATGGAGGAATCCGGTGTTTCTCAAAAGCTCAGGCAGTGAGCGGCATCGCCAGTCATGAATTTGCCTTTGCTCGATAGTTTCCGTTGTCGCGCAGTTGCTTTACGCAATGATGCGTTTCACTGGGGCTTGCTTGCGGTGCCGACCTTTGCAGACTGGTTACAAGGTGTGCGCCTTCTGATGGTAGCGCTACTGACACTGTGTGCAGGTTTTGCCGGAGCGGTGGAAGAATTTTCTCCGGCTGAGAGCGCCTTGTTCATGACTGACCACCTCAGTGCTTTGACCACGCCGACGACGCTGCGATATACGTTCAAAAAGAGCGGTAGTCTTGAAGAGAACTTTGAGGACAGGGTGGCAGTTGCATTGAAGGCGCAACCCAAGGCGCAGTGCTGTATCACCAGTACAGAATTTCTTGGTGGAGCGCGCCGGGTCAAGCTGCCCGAGGTTGAATCAGCGCGGGGAAATCCGGTGATTCTGCATTTCCTGGAGCGCGATATTCATGAGATGCAGCGCCTCACCAAGGGACAGCCGAACTACTTCAGAAAGCGCATCCGAATGGCAGTGTTCAACGGCGCCAAAATCTCGGATGTTGAAGTGCCGTACAAAGGCAAGGCGATTGCGGCGCGGCAAATCACGATTTCGCCCTATTCGGACGACCCCTTGCGCACGCGCTATGAAAAGCTCGCAGACAAGCAATACATCTTTACTTTGTCCAGAGACGTGCCCGGCGGAGTCTATGCCATTCGCACACGAGTCAATGGCGTATCTGCTGGCGAGCCGCCGCTGTTGGCGGAAGAAATGGTCCTTGATTCGGCACCGACGGGATCGCGAGAAACTTCAGGAACACCTACACGATGAATGCGACATATCGATTTTTTTGCGCGGCTTCATTGCTTGCTGCAGCAGCGTCGGCCTCCGCCAACGATTTTCCAACCGTCGATCGGGTACTGTATGTTCAGGAATGCATGCGCGCCCATCCGGGTTCCAACTTCGAAATAGTCAACAAGTGCTCGTGCGCACTCGACAAGCTGGCGCTGAAAGTGAAATTCGATGATTACGTGACGATGAGCACCATTGTCAAGGCAGTCACCATCGGCGGCGAGCGCGGCGGCGATCTGCGGGACAACGAGACCCTCAAGCCACAAATCAAGCGCTATCGTGACCTGCAGTCGGAAGTCCAGAGTTCGTGTTTTTTAGGTAGCCGGTAGTCAAGACAGTTTCAATGTAGCTTCGAGACAGTCAAAAATGCCTTTCCTTCTTGCCAGAGTCTTCGCCCTCGCACTTCTGGTACTGGCGACCGCGGTGTCGGCTGCCACGCTTCAACCGACAGACGACCCAGCCATCAGCCCGGTATGGAAAAAAGTTCGTGCCAGTCTGTTTCAGGACCGGCTCATCAATCCGGCGCCTGCCGGTTTGTTAAGCCTTGAAGCCCCCGCGCGCGCCATTGATGCAGCAACGGTGCCGATTGCCATTCGCACCGGGTTTGCGCAGACGCCAGCCAGCTTCGTCAGCAGGCTCTACCTGATCATCGATGCCAACCCCTCACCAATATCGGCAATCTTTGAGCTGATACCGGAAAGCGGGCGTGTGGATATCGAGACGCGGGTACGGGTAGACGAATACTCCCATGTGCGCGCGATTGTCGAGATGAACGATGGTCAACTCTACGCAACGACTCGGTTTGTCAAAGCTTCTGGCGGCTGCTCTGCACCCGCTGGCGGCGATGTGCAGGCCACGTTGGCGTCGTTGGGAAAAATGCGTCTGCGTGTCGATGGCGACCTCAAAGGTGTCGAGGCAGTGCGAGCCGAGTTAATAATCAATCATCCCAATCATTCCGGTCTGGCCATGGACCAGTTCACGCGGCAGTTCACGCCCGCCCACTATGTGCGCAAGATTGATGTGAGCTATGCGGGCAAGCCGGTTTTCTCCGCAGATCTTGATTTTTCGATCAGTGAGAACCCAAACTTTCGTTTTTATTTTCAGCCGCAACGCCCAGGCCAAAGCCAAGGCGAAATGCGCGTGACAGTGCTGGATTCTCGCGACATGCGGTTCGAACTGCTCGACGCGCTTCGCGCCGCGGCGCCATGAGGCCAGTCGCCACTAACGCCCGTAGCGCGGGTTGCGCGCGCGGCGTTCGGCCCAATCGCGGAGCATGAAGTTGACGCCGCGCGTCCAGGTCTCGTCGGTGTTGCCGCGCAGGTCTACAGACTTGCTCAATACCTCGACGCCGGTTTGTGAGTCCAGTACTAGTACATTGACATTGAGAATGAGTTCGCTGACCCGCTGCACCCAACCCACTGCCACCAGGCGGGTATCCAGGCGCTTGCCTACGTCGGCGAGGCAATCGTTGCAGCGGTACAAAAATTCATTGCTTGCGCGCTGGATATTGATCAAGTCCTGTGCCGCAGCCGGGTCTACCACCCGATAAAGTTCCCGTTCATGAAGTCCCTTCTCAAGCTGCGTCTTGATAGCCGCGAGACGAGGGCGGAGCAGTTCAGCACGTGCCGCATCGGGATGGTCATCAACAAGATCAAACCCAAGCACGGCCAGTGCCGGTGGCTCGGTTTCAGCTGCAGAGGTAATCTGAGCGAACAGCAACAATCCGGCAGCCACAACGAGGCTGCAAAAAGTTTTCAAGTGATCACGCATCTTCATCGTCGTTGCTCCGTTAACAATTACAGCAAAAGGGTAGTCTAGCAATGCGCGTGCCATTTTTTCCCGCTGTGGCGCGCCGTCATTTTCTGGTTGCAGGATGCGCAGCAGTGGCAGGTGCATTCCAGGGCTGCGCACTGGCAGGCGCCAGGCGGAGCAGTCGGGCAGTGATGATTGCGCCGGGCGTCTACATGGTGGCCGGATCAGGCGGTGCGGCTGACGAAAAAAACCAGGGCCGCATTGGAAACGCTGGCTTCATTGTCGGCGAGCGCGGCGTGATCGCCATTGATACTGGTACATCGTATGCGCATGGCCGTGAACTGTTGGCGCTAATCGCTGAGGTCACGGACCAGCCAGTGCGCGTCGCACTCATCACCCACACGCGGCCGGAGTTTCTGTTCGGCGCAGCGGCCTTCCGCGAGCGCGGCATCCCCATCCGGTTGCACAGCCGTACTGCGCGCCTGATGGCCTCGCGCTGTGATACGTGCCTGAAGACCTTGCGACAGACCCTTGGCGACGAAGCGATGCGCGGCACGGAAATGTACCTGGCTGATCAACAATTCGACGCCAGCCATCAGCTTGATCTGATCGGCCGACCGGTGAAAGTGCTTTATTTTGGTCACGCCAGCGGGCCGGGCGACGTCGCTGTGCTCGATGTACAAACCGAGGTTTTATACGCTGGCGGGCTGGCAGACGCCCTGCGCATTCCCGACATTCAGGACAGCGAACTCCCCGGCTGGCACCAGGCTTTGCGCAATCTGCAGGGCATGCGGCTTGCGCGCGTGGTGCCGGGACATGGCGCGGCGTCCCCGGCATTGTTGATAGCAACCGTTCAACACTATCTGACGCAGTTGGAGGCACGTACGCGCTCGCTTGTAGAAAAAGGCACGTCGCTGCTCAGCGTGTCAGAAGAAGGCGAGTTGCCCGAGTTCGAAAACTGGGACCAATACGACACGATTCACCGGCGCAATGCATCGATTGCGTTTCTTCGCATTGAACGCGAGTTGATGTTTAAATAGTTCCGACTCAGGAGGTACACACCATGAACGCTCTCTTGCTTTCCCATCGCCGTGCCGCACTGCGCCGTCTTGCTGCGCTGGCGCTGGTGCCCGGCGCCGTGCATGCCGCAGTGGGCGGTTTGCCGTCGGCAACGCACGATGCATCTTCACCCGAATGGGATCGGCTGCGCGAGCGAATGTTTCCCGGCCGCCAATTCCTCGTGGGGCAGGGCACCGTGCAATTGACCGTGCCGCTGCGTGCGGCCTATGGTGCTTCGGTGCCGGTCAAGGTTGTGTCCAAAGTGGCGCAGGGCGCTGACCTGTACGTGCGAAAGATTCACCTGGTGGTGGACAAAAATCCCTCACCGGTTGCCGTGACGCTTGACCTGACCACTGCCGTGGGCCAGGCAGACTTCGAGACCCGGCTGCGCGTTGATGAATACAGCCATGTACGCGTGATCAGTGAACTCTCCAACGGTGAATTGCATACCGATTCGCGCTATGTCAAAACGTCGGGCGGCTGCTCGGCGCCGCCGAACCGCAGCGCACCGCACCTGATCGGCAAGACGGTGCTTAAAGCAGCCGGCGACTGGCGGCCGGGTGCGCTGACGGCGGCTGAAGTGACCGTCGTTCATCCCAACGACACCGGATTCGAGTTGAACCAGGTGACGGTGATGTACATCCCGCCGCACTTCGTTCGCTCTATTGCAGTGCGCTTCGCGCAACAAACTATTTTTGAAGCTGATCTCGATTTTTCGGTCAGCGAAAACCCGACGCTGCGATTCAACTTTGTACCGCAAGGGCCGGGCGAGTTGCGTGCCGAGGTGGTTGACTCAAAAGATGCGCGGTTCTTTGGCACGCTGTTGATCAGCTGACCATGCTGCGCCGGTTTGCCTTGATGCTCGGTGTCTGGGTGCTTACCACGTCAGCCGCAGTGGCCGGAATTCCAGCCGCGTACGCGCCCATGGTGGTGATGCCTGTGGGCACGCCCCAGCGCTATGAGTTCGACCTGACCGCTGCGCTTGCTCGCGCCCAGCGCGAGCGCAAACGCCTTTATGTTTATCTGGGCGCTGACAACTGCCCTTATTGCCGAAAGTACGAGGCCTTTCTTGCCGGCAACGCCGCTGATCTGGCGCCGCATTTCGCCAAAGACTACCTGGTGGTTGATCTGCGCAGCACGCTGGCAGCATTGGCCAGCCGGCTCTATATTCGCATCGGTGAAGTCAGTTTGCCGTATGCCGATTTTCAGCGCTCCATTGGCGACGAACGGGCGCGTGCGCTGGTCTACCCCAGTGTATGGCTGCTTAATGGCGCAGCCAAACCACTGATGCAGATGCCCGCGGGGACAGGCACTTTTGAAACGGTTCCGGAGCAGCTCGAGATTCTGCGGCTGGAAAACTAGGCGACTGCTGTGCGGATCAGCCGCGCTGCTTGCGGTATGCCCCGCACACCATGTTCCTATAGACAAATAAGCCTCAAGCCCCCGTAAAACGTGCGTAATCAGCTATTAAATATATAGCGTCTGAAATTGCGCGCGAACGATAAAAAGCGGTGGCGAGTGTCGTCGCTATGCGTAGTCACTCACCGGCACACAGCTGCACATCAGATTACGGTCGCCATACACGTTGTCAACGCGCCCTGTCGTTGGCCAGTATTTGACGCGCTTTAACGCAGCCACCGGGAAGGCCGCTGTCTCGCGTGAATAAGGGCGGTCCCAGTCTGCGCTCATCAGGCTTGCTGCCGTGTGCGGCGCGTGCGTCAAGGGGTTGTTGCCCTGCGGCCAGTGACCTGATTCGATCTGCCGAATCTCTTGCCGAATCGAAATCATCGCGTCGATGAATCGATCCAGCTCAGCCAGCGTTTCGCTTTCGGTCGGCTCAACCATCAGCGTGCCGGGCACCGGAAAGCTCAGCGTGGGCGCATGAAAGCCGTAGTCCATCAGCCGCTTGGACACGTCTTCGGCCGTCACGCCGCTGGTTTCTTTGAGCGGTCGCAGGTCCAGAATGCATTCGTGCGCGACATGGCCGTTTTCACTCGCGTACAGCGTGGGGTAATGACCCTTCAGTTTGGCGCTGATGTAATTGGCGCTCAAGATGGCGACTTCAGTGGCCTGCTTCAAACCCTCGGGTCCCATCATGCGGCAGTACATCCAGCTGATCGGCAACACGGCTGCATTGCCCAGAGGGGCCGCGGAGATGGCCCCCACGCTTTTGGCTTCGCCAAATGTGCTGCCCCTTTCACCGGTGAATGGGGCTGCTTTTCCTTGGGGTGGCCCGGCGGAAAAGCTCGCGCCTCCACCTGGATAGCCCGCCGTTGCATGGACGGGCAGGTAAGGCACCAGGTCGGCCACCACGCAAACCGGTCCCACGCCGGGGCCGCCGCCGCCGTGCGGAATGCAGAAGGTCTTGTGCAGATTCAGGTGGCTCACATCGCCGCCAAATTCGCCCGGTGCCGCCACGCCGACCAGCGCGTTCATGTTGGCGCCATCAACGTACACGCGCCCACCATGCGAATGCACCAGCTTGCACAAGTCCTGCACATGGGTTTCAAACACGCCGTGCGTGCTGGGGTAGGTGATCATCATGCAGGCCAGGCTGGCGCTGTGCTGCTCGCACTTTGCTTTGAGGTCCTCCATGTCGACATTGCCTTGCGCGTCGCAGGCGGTGACGACGACGGTCATGCCAGCCATCTGCGCGCTGGCCGGGTTGGTGCCGTGCGCGGATGAAGGAATCAAGCAGATGTCGCGGTGGCCCTGGCCGTTGGCTTCGTGGAAAGCCTTGATCACCAGCAGGCCGGCGTATTCACCCTGCGAGCCGGCATTGGGCTGCAGGCTGATGCCCGCATAGCCTGTGGCCTGGCAGAGCCAGTCACGCAGCTGCTGGTCGAGTTCGGCGTAGCCCTGCAATTGCTCGGGCGGCGCGAACGGATGAATGTTCGCGAACGCTGGCCAGGTGATGGGAATCATCTCGCTGGTGGCGTTGAGCTTCATCGTGCAGCTGCCCAGCGGAATCATGCTGCGGTCAAGCGCCAGATCCTTGTCACTGAGCATGCGTATGTAGCGCAGCATGCCGGTCTCACTGTGATGCGTGTTGAAGACCGGATGTGTCAGAAATTCACTGCTGCGGCGCAGCTCGGCAGGTATCAATGAATCAATGCCTTTTTCAAAGTTACTGACCACCGGAACCGTTCGCCCA
>JANLYY010000037.1:0-8525 GCA_031365885.1 Polaromonas sp.
GAGGAAACCGACAAGGTCGTTCAGCGCGGAGAGATGCTGTGGAAGGATCGCCAATTGGGCACCAATGGCCAAAACTGCAATATGTGTCACCCCAGCGGCTCGGCGACGCATCCAGAAACGTTTCCCAAATACAAGCAGCAATTCCGCCGCGTCGTCACGGTTCAGGAATTCATCAACTGGTGCATCGTGGCCGCGATGCGGGGCGACAGCCTGGAAATTGGCAGCGCGGAGTTGACAGCGCTGGAAGCCTTTCAGGCTTATGAAAATCGCGGTCAAAAAATGGAAATCGGCGTTCCCGGACCCTGATTCAGCGTCTATTTATTGGAGTAAACAAATATGCAAATCAATCGCAGAACCTTTGTCATTCATTCCAGCCTGAGCGCTGCCGGACTGGTGACTGCAGGCCTGACGCAAGCGCAGTCGGCAATGCTGCTGGAGTCCAATAGCCAGGCTAAAACGCTGGGCTACCGAGAAGATTCAGGCAAAGTCGTCAGCGCGACTTATCCAAAACATGCGGCTGGACAAAAATGCGCCGCATGCCAGATGTTTCGGGCTTCGCCCGCCGCACCGGCTGCCGGGGCCTGCGCCATCTTTCCGGGCAAACTGGTTTCGGCAGAAGGCTGGTGCGACGCGTTCGTGCAGAAAGCTTGAGGAAGCACTGCGCAAGCAGGTTCCGCTTCGGCAAGGCTGAAAACATGAGCCATCACACGCGCGAACGCATCCCACCTATTACTATTATTTTCATAGCTGCTTACGCAGGTAAATCGGGGGCTACAGCCTTATTTGATATCTGAACGCCTCTACACGCGCTCAAACCCGGTCGCGGTGCGATATCTCGACCACCAGCGCGCGTGCGGCCAGCATCGCCACCAGCTGCTCCGCACTGGCGCGGTTTTTGGCGTCGAGGTTGGCGTCCCATTCGTCGAGCAGGTAGACACGGGCCTGCGTCTGGCCGGCGATCTCTGCCAGCGACTTGAGCTGCCTTTCACCGGATGAAAACCCGGCGTAGGTGTTATGCGGTGGCGGTGGCGGCGGTGGCGGCGGCGTCGTCGCAGATTGTGTCGGCTGAGCCGGCTGCTCCGCGTCTTCAACCTCGTGCGCGTCATCTGCTTCGCAGGCTGCCTGCCCGTGCGCAAACGCAAACGCCAGCTTGTCACTGGTCGGCCAATAAAAAGCGTCAACCCCGAGCCGCCCCTTCAAGGCCGCCAGCAGGGTTGATTTGCCCGAGCCGTTGCTGCCGCGCACAGCCAGCCGCCCTTGCGGCCGTGCCTGCAGGTGGGCCAGCGCTTCATCGACGCTGCTGCACGGCAGACGCTCCAGGCCGTCATGCAGGGCGACGCCTTCAAAGCGGATGCGCTGGTCGAACTGGCTGTCGGCGGTCGGCCGCATCGCCTGGCAGGCGCCACCCATGCGCGTCCACACGGCCAGCAGGTCGTTCCAGCCCGACGCCAGGCCGTGCAGGCTGTAGGACATGTCAATTTGGCGCGGCAAGGTGGCAGCCAGCGCAATCAACAGGCCGGTGTCGGTCACATTGCGGCCGGCCACCCAGGCCAGGTAGCCAAAGATCACCACCAGCGAAAAAATGCCACAGATGGCCGCGATGCCTTCCTTGGCCAAAATGGCGCGGATTTGCGCGTCAAGCGCGGCGCGCAGCCGCAACTTGAAGCCGGCGTGCCAGAGGCGAAAGTTGTAGCGGTTGCCGGTGGTGATGTTGTCCCAGGCGGTGTAGGTGTGGGCCGTCATGCGGTTGGTGGTGCGCTGCTGCTTCAGATACGCAGCAGCCACGGGCCGCCGCACCGCGAATTGCAGCGCCAGCAACAACACGAACACGGCCGCATAAATGACCGGCAGCCCGGCGTCGATGGCAAAACCGAGCACGATGGCATTGAAAATCAGGCTGAAAAAAAGCTTCAGATCGGCTTCGAGCTCATAGGTCAGCTCGAAAAATATGTGAAAAGTCTCGTTGGTCAGAAAGGGCTCGGCCCGCTCGCGTTCGTTTTTGTCATTGAGCAGCGCCGGTAGGTGGCGGTTGTCGCGCGCAAAGCGCAGCATGTAGCGGCCGTAGGCGCCAAAACCGGCACGTTCAGCAAATACCCAGCTGGTCGCGCCCAATACGTAAGAAGCTGACTGTGTCACCACGATCCAGACGAAGTCTGAAATCAGAAAATCCTCTAGCGCCATATCGCGGCCTGCCGCAATGATCAGCGCGGTCGTGGCGGCAGCCAGCGCGGCTTCTACCACCAGTAGCAGCAGCATCCAGTAGAACGGCGGGCAGAGCAGAAAGCGCAGGAAATCGCGCTGCCGGTAGGCGGCGATGGCGGAATTTGCGGCGCCTGACGAGGCCGGTTGAACAATGAGGGGTCGGTCGGAAGATGCGGTCATAAAAAAAACAAATGGTCACGCAGTGTAGTTTTTACGGCCGGGTGTCAACCCATTTTCAAACCGATTCGTTACGTATAAACTTCGCGCGTTGCGGGCCTCCGTAACAGGGCAAAGAGGAGAAGCTGGTTTGTTCGCAAGCCAGGCAAGTGTTTTAATTTTCTATAAACCTGAAAGATCCATCATGAACGCAGTTACCAAACAAAAGAAAAGCAAGAAGCCCGTCAAGAAGATGCCTGCCAAGTAATTGGTTGCCAGCTCTGACAAAAAATAGCCCGCTCGCTGCGGGCTTTTTTTCGTCCGTCCGGGCTGCAAAGACGGACTAAAAGTCGTTCAGGCGCGCCAGTTGCATTTCAGCTTTAAGTCAAAATAGCCCTGTGGCCATTCCCTCATCATTCATCCAGGAACTGCTGGCGCGCGCCGACATCGTTGACATCGTCGGCCGCCACGTCCAGCTAAAAAAAGGCGGCGCCAACTTCATGGGGCTGTGTCCTTTCCACGGCGAAAAATCGCCGTCGTTCAGCGTTAGCCCGGCCAAACAGTTCTACCACTGCTTCGGTTGCGGTGTTAGCGGCGACGCGATCAAATTTCTGTGTGAACACGCCGGCATGAGCTTCATCGAGGCGGTGAAAGACCTGGCCCAGCAGGTCGGTCTGCAGGTGCCCGAAGACGATGTGTCGCCGCAAGACCGGGCCAGGGCAGCGCAGATGCGCGAGCAGCAGGCGACGCTTACCAGCGTGCTGGAAAAAGCCGGCGCGGCTTACACCAAGCATCTACGCGGCTCCGAGCGGGCCATCAATTATTTCAAGCTGCGCGGCCTGTCGGGCGAGGTTGCCAAAACATTTGGCCTGGGCTATGCGCCCGAAGGTTGGCGCGCGCTGGCGAGCGTCTTTGCTGACTACAACGACCCGCTGCTGGTCGAGAGCGGGCTGGTAATTGCCGGCGAGCCGGGCGAGGAAAATTCAGGCGGTGAGGCCAAGCGCTACGACCGCTTCCGCGACCGCGTGATGTTTCCGATCCGCAATGTCAAGGGCGAGTGCATCGGCTTCGGCGGGCGCGTGCTGGGGGACGACAAACCCAAGTACCTCAACTCGCCAGAAACGCCAGTCTTCAGCAAGGGCCGCGAGCTTTATGGCCTGTTTGAAGCCCGCACTGCCTTGCGTGAACATGGCTACGCGCTGGTCACCGAGGGTTACATGGACGTGGTGGCGCTGGCGCAGATGGGTTTTGCCAATGCCGTGGCCACGCTGGGCACCGCGTGCACCGCTGATCATGTGCAAAAACTGTTTCGGTTCACCGAATCAGTGGTGTTCAGCTTTGACGGCGACGCCGCCGGGCGCCGCGCCGCACGCAAGGCGCTGGACGCCGCCCTGCCCTTTGCCACCGACGTTCGCACTGTCAAATTCCTCTTTCTGCCCGCCGAACACGACCCCGACAGCTACATTCGCGAACACGGCACGGAAGGTTTTGCCGCCTGCATCAAGGCCGCCGTGCCACTGAGCAAGTTCATGCTGGAAGCAGCGGCAGATGCCTGCGACCTGGACACCGCGGAAGGCCGCGCTCACATGGCCAGCAACGCCCGACCGCTGTGGACTGCCATGCCTGACGGCGCCCTGAAAAGCCAGCTGCTGGCCGAAATTGCCGACACAGTGCTGATCGACAGCCGGGAGCTGCTGCAGCTTTGGTCGCCCGCCGCCGCCGGCTACAACAGGGGCTATAAAAATAATAGCGGCTCACGCACGTCTTCCGTGGGCTACAGCCCTGATTCATCTATTAAGCGTGGCAGCGCAGCACCTGCAGACCTTGCGCACCTGCATGCAGACAGCCCTGACTATCCAGACGCGCCTGACTATTACGCGTCGGAACCGTCGTTCCCGCCGCCATTGGCTTCGACTGCAATGGAACGATCCGCCTTTCGTCCGCCCTCTAGCGCTTCGCCTCGCGCCCTTGCCACGCCGCGTCGGGTTACAGGGCGCATCTTGCCGGCCAGTCGCGAAGACCGCGTACTGCGCCTGCTGCTGACCGAGCCCGACAGCTGGGACCGCCTGAGTGCCGAGGAACACTATTTGCTGTTGGCACTGCCGGCCCCGCACGGCCCGCTGTTCGTCTGGCTGGAGGGTCAGATGCACGAGCACGGCCCGCAGCCGTGGGCTGCGCTGCGCGAGGGCCTGCGCGGGCACGCGCATGAGAAGCACGCAATCGCACAAATCGCGCAAATCCTCGAAGGCATTCAGTGCGACTGGGACGAGGTGCGCAGCATCCTGAGCCAGATCCTCAAGCTCAAGCACCAAAGTGAGATGAGCGCACTGGCGCCGCTGGTGATGAGCGATCCGGCGGCAAGACAGCGCTATCAGGAGCTGCTTCAGGCCAGCCTGAAAAAGCCTGAGGTGAAAGCCTGAGGTGAAAGCCTGAGTAAAGGCCTGATATGGCACAAAACATTGCCTAAAAATAAGGCATTAGGGTATAATCCGACTTCCAGAGTGAATTAAGTAGTTGATTCACTGGCAAGCGCGACAGCAGCACCTCCGGCACCGGCCCCCTTTCACCCAAGGGTACTCACACAAGAGACGGCCAATTTCCCGCAAGGACTGCACACCAAATGTTCGCCCAGACAGCTTGCCATCAAGTTTGATTTTTCACCTCCCGGTGCATTCCTTCATTTGCATGCACTCGACCGGGGCCGATTTTTTTCCGATTTCCGGAGGCTTTGTGCCCACATCAAAAATGAAAAACCCGAAAAGCTCAATACGCAGAGCCATGCTGGAAAAAATCTGGCCGCGCGAGCTGAAACCGGCGCTTTGTTGTCTGTGAAGCCTTCGGCCCGTCCGTCATCCAGTCCATCGGCCCAAACCGCCCCCAGAGCCACCACTAAAAGCACCACCCAAACGTCTTCGCCAAAAGCATCGAAGCTTGAAAAATCCACGCGACCCGCCATATCTGTCAAAGCCATTCCCCTTCCCGTCAAGCCTGCTCCGGCCAGCAAGAGTGCGCTACCAGCCGCAAAAGCTGCAAAACCCGATGTTCCCCTGAAGAAAGCTCCCGCCGTGCCAACCAAATCCGCCAAAACCAAATTAACCGAAGCTGCTGACGCGTTGCTGGCTGCAGCCCCGGCAAAAAAGAAAGCCGGTCGTCCGCCGAAAAACCCGACAGAAGCCGACACGGCGCCAGCGGCGGGCGCCAAGCGCGGCCGCAAGCCCAAAGCGGCTGATGCCAAGTCGGGCGATGACCTGGACATGTCCGATATTGAAGAAGATCTGGTCGGTGAGCCGGTCGCTGAGACGACCGAAAAGGTCAAACCACTGCGCATGAAGATCAGCAAGGCCAAAGAGCGCGCCTTGATGAAAGAGTTCGGGCTGGACGAAACCGTGCTCAGCGAAGAAGACATGCTCAAGCGCCGGATGCGCTTGAAGGCGCTGATCAAGCTGGGCAAAACGCGCGGCTATCTGACCCACGGCGAGATTTCCGATCACCTGCCCGACAAGTTGATCGACGCCGAGACGCTGGAAGCAGTAATCATCACGCTGAACGACCTGGGCGTGGCGGTATACGAGCAGACACCGGACGCGGAATCGCTGTTGATTACCGCCAACGCGCCAGCGGGTTCAACCGAAGAAGAAGCAGAGGAAGCCGCCGAAGCCGCGCTGTCGACGGTTGACAGTGAATTCGGCCGCACCACCGACCCGGTCCGCATGTATATGCGCGAAATGGGCACGGTCGAGCTGCTGACGCGCGAAGGCGAAATTGAAATTGCCAAACGCATCGAGGGCGGCCTGATGCGCATGATGGAAGCCATCTCTGAAAGCCCGGCCACCATCGCCGAAATCATGCGCCTGGGCGAAGAAATCCGCGAAGGCAAGATTGTTATTTCAACCGTGGTCGATGGCTTTTCAAACCCGAACGAAGCCGATGACTATGTGGCCGAAGAAGACTTTGACGAATTCGACGAAGAAGATGACGACGACGGCAAGGGCGGCTCCAAAGCGCTGACGAAAAAGCTTGAAGAGCTGAAAAAAGAAGCGCTGACCCGCTTCGAAAAAATTGCCCTGCTGTTCGAAAAGGTTCACAAAACCTACGACAAGGAAGGCTACGGCACGCCGACGTACACCAAAAATCAGACTGCACTGAGCGACGAACTGATGACGGTTCGTTTCACCGCCAAGACGATTGAAAAACTCTGCGACCTGCTGCGCAGCCAAGTGCTCGACGTTCGCAAAAAAGAGCGTGAATTGCGCCGCATCATCGTTGAAAAATGCGGCATGCCGCAAGAAACCTTTATCAAGGATTTCCCACCCAACCTGCTCAACCTGAAGTGGGTTGAAAAGCAGGTTGCGTCTGGCAAGCCCTGGTCCATCGTGATGGCGCGCAACATTCCGCCGATTCAGGAATTGCAGACCAAACTGGGTGAGTTGCAGGCGCGTGTCGTGGTGCCGCTGGGTCACCTGAAGGACATCAACAAGCGCATGAATGAAGGCGAGTCGAACTCGCGTGACGCGAAGAAGGAAATGATCGAGGCCAACTTGCGGCTGGTGATCTCAATCGCGAAAAAGTACACCAACCGCGGCCTGCAGTTCCTCGATCTGATTCAGGAAGGCAACATCGGCCTGATGAAAGCCGTGGACAAGTTTGAATACCGCAGGGGCTACAAATTTTCAACCTACGCGACGTGGTGGATTCGCCAGGCAATCACCCGCAGCATTGCCGACCAGGCCCGCACGATTCGCATTCCGGTCCATATGATCGAGACCATCAACAAGATGAATCGTCTGTCGCGTCAGCACCTGCAGGAGTTTGGATTCGAGCCCGACGCCAGCGTGCTGGCCGAGAAGATGGAGATCCCGGAAGACAAGATCCGCAAGATCATGAAGATCGCCAAAGAGCCAATCAGCATGGAAACACCGATTGGTGACGACGACGATTCGCACCTCGGCGACTTTATCGAAGACAGCGCCAACACCGCACCACTAGAGGCCGCGATGCAGGCCGGCCTGCGCGATGTCGTCAAAGACATTCTTGACAGTCTGACGCCACGCGAAGCCAAGGTGCTGCGCATGCGTTTTGGTATCGAGATGAGCACCGACCACACGCTGGAAGAAGTCGGCAAGCAGTTCGACGTGACGCGCGAGCGCATCCGGCAAATTGAAGCAAAGGCGCTGAGGAAATTGAAGCACCCATCACGGTCGGACAAGCTGCGGAGTTTCATCGATACGCTTTGATCTGAATACGCTGCGGATCGACCCGTCCGATGAGTCATAAAAAAAGCCCCGGCCGCATCGGCGACCCGGGGCTTTTTCATAGGCAATTCACTGTCAGGCTTAACGCGCCCGCTTGACCAGCAGCGGCGCGGCCACGCCATCGACACCCACCAGCGACAGCATCGTGAGCAGCGTCATCTGCGGACCCAGCCACGCGTTGACCGGTGAGTACCATTCGCCCGGCCCGTGCGAGCCGCCACCGACGCCGCCGCTACCAAGCGTGACAGCCGGGATGCCCAGGCTGATGGGCAGGTTGGAATCGGTGCTCGATGCGGCGATGTTGCGCACTTCACCGCCGACCGCAGCCACACCGCGCCGTGCGGCCTGCACCAGGGGCGACTCCATCTCGCCCGCACCGGCGGGCCGGTCGCCGACCAGCTTGAACTCGACCTTGATCACGTCTTTTTTGTCCCAGCGCTTGTTTTCGTCGTCAGCCGCCTCGCGCGCCAGCACCATGATGCGGTCTTCCAGTTTTTTAAGCTCGGCAGCACTGTTCGAACGCATATCCAGGCCCATTTCGGCCTCGGCCGCAATCGCATTGACCGACGTGCCGCCCTTCAGCGTGCCGACCGTGAAGGTGGTCTTGGGCTCATCGATAGTTCGCACTTCACTGATCTTGGCAATCGCACGGCCCAGCGCGTGGGTTGCCGACGGCAGGCCAAAAGCAGAAAAACTGTGCCCACCAGGTCCGGTGTAGATAATCCGGAAGCGCCGGCTGCCGGTCGCCTGATTCACGATGCGGCCGATATCAAGTCCGTCCAAAGAGATGAAACCGTCAATCGCCTTGTTATCCCTGAACAGCGCCTTGACGCCACGCAAATCGCCAAGCTCTTCTTCGCCTACCGTGCCAACAAAAATAATGTCGCCGACAGTTTTCAGGCTGGTCTGGTTGAG
>JANLYY010000061.1:0-7200 GCA_031365885.1 Polaromonas sp.
CTTTCCCGGCTGCGCGCCTATGCGCTCGGCGGTCCAGCGCAGCAGGTCTAGCCACATCTGGCGCATCTCTGAGTCGAGCGGGGTGCGCATGGCGTTGGGTAGCTCGATGGTGACCACCGGCACGCCTTTGTGGACGCCGCCGTAGTTGCCGAGTGAGCCGGGGAAGATGCCGAGCTGGTCAAGGTACAGGCGGCCGAGGCGGGATGGCGGCACGGACGGGCCGTCGAAATCCAGTACGCCGTAGGGCGCGTGAATGCTGACGATCAGGTCGGGCTTGAAGCTTTCCATCTGCTGCTGCAAAAACTGTGATTCGGGCTCGGACAGCGGCTTGGGGCCGGGCCAGCGGCGCGGGTCTTTACCGGTGCGGCGCTGCCAGTAGGCGTCGGCGTCGCGCTCCCAATTCGGCGTCGGGAAGTTGCGGTTCAGGTCAACGCCGTTGGCATTGACGCGGCGCGGCGGCTGGGCCAGCACGCCGTCGGGGTTGAGCACGGGCACAAAGCGCCAGTGCACGGTTTGCGGCGTATCGACAGGCGCCTCAAGCGCCAGGCCGATCCAGTGCAGGGCGACAGCGGCCGACGATGGCTCGTCACCATGAATGGCACCGACCACCAGCACGCGCAGGTTGGGGTTGAGCGGCTTGACGTCGCGCACCCACAGCGTCTGCGCCTTGACGGATCTGCCGGCCGACGGCTGCAGCTTGGCGGCTTCGCACAGGGCCATTTTGACGTTCGGCAGCCGGGCTGAAAACTCGGTGCAAGGGCCGGCGGCTTGCGCGCTGGCAGCTATGAAACCGGTAGCAGCGACAGCTGCGGCGAAACTGTGGACAGACAGGAAAATGGGCATAGCTGCAACGGGAGAAGAATTTTTACAATGAGATCAAGGAGGTATGTAAGTAAGCAGGAAGAAAAAAATCATGGGGCTGTTCCTCCTTGATCTCTTGATCTCCTTGTTCAAATTTGTTTTAGACCGCCAAGTTTAACGACGCCGGGTGAAGCACCACCCGGCCTGACGAAAACCGATGGCGCGACCGGCGGAGCAGTGGCTTTTAGTGACCCGAGGCGAGACCGCCCGGCATCGGTTAAATTCAAGTGATCATGCTGCCTTCGCCGACACGCCGCCAAGCCGGCCAACCCAACTTTTCTGCGCTGCAATTCAGGGCGTCGCTGGCCATGTTCGCCACCGGCGTCACCATCGTCACTGCGCGCACGCCAGCGGGGGCGCTGATCGGGCTGACGGCGAACTCGTTCAATTCACTGTCGCTGAGCCCGCCACTGGTGCTGTGGAGCCTGTCGCAGGCCGCAGGCTCGATGCCCGCGTTGAGCACCGGTTCGCACTACGCCATCAATGTGCTGGCCGCCGACCAGAAGGCGCTGGCCGAGCGCTTTGCCGGCCGCCGTGACGACCGCTGGGACGGTGTGGCCTACACCGAAGGCGCCAGTGGCGCGCCGCTGATCAGCGGGGCAGCCGCCAGTTTTGAGTGCTTCAACCGCAGCCGCTACGAGGAAGGCGACCACGTGATTTTTGTCGGTGAGGTCGAGCGCTGCAACCACCAGCCGGGCGCCGCGCCGCTGCTTTTCCACGGCGGCAGGTTTTATACCGAGCATGCGTTGTAGAAAGACGCAGCATCTGCGGTCGGTTTAATTGCTACTATTTTAATAGCTGCTTACGCAAGTTTTACGTGGGCTACGGGGCTATTTGGTCACTCAGGCCTGCATAATGGCCGTTTTTTGCCGGTCCGCATCGAATTTTTCCGACAGCGAAACAAGCTGCCATTGGCGGGGCGGCGCAGGCAGCGCGCGTCAAAGTGAAGCTTTAAACAGGAGCTTAACCATGACGCCTGACCACCCCGATCAAAAGCGCAAAGACAACGAAGAGCCCGCCATCACGCAGGAAGAATCGGTGCCCACCGACGGCAAGGATGTTGAAGGCGAGGAGATGATGAAGTCGGTGCGCAATGATTTGCTGAAAGAGCCGCCGCCGCGGGTCTGAACCGGCCAAGCGTTGGCGGGGCGGCGCGGGCGCGCACTACCATCAGGCGATGACCGCACGCAAGACCCACCTCGACACACTGGCCATTTCACTGCTGCTGGGCTGCTGCCTGCTGTGGGGCTTTCAGCAGGTGCTGATCAAGGCAACCCTGGCCCAGGTGCCGCCCATGTTTCAGGCGTCGCTGCGGCTGGTCGGCGCGACGGCGCTGCTGTGGCTGTGGTGCCTGGGGCGCGGTGTGCCGCTGTTCCGGCGTGACGGCTCGCTGTCAGCGGGCCTGCTGGCGGGCGCCCTGTTCGCGGCTGAATTTGCCTGCATTTACCTGGGCCTGCAGCTGACCAGTGCGTCGCGGCTGACGGTGTTTTTGTACACCTCGCCGTTCTGGGTTGCGCTGCTGGTGCCGCTGTGGGTGGCATCCGAACGGCTGCGCGGCCTGCAGTGGCTGGGGCTGGTGTGCGCGTTTGCGGCGGTGCTGTTTGCGCTGCGTGAAGGCTTGGGCGCGGGCAGTGCGGCCACCGTGCGCGGCGACCTGCTGGGCCTGGCGGCGGGCATGTTGTGGGGGCTCACCACGGTGGTAATTCGCACCACGCGCCTGGCCAGCGTGTCGGCCGAAAAGCTCCTTTTTTATCAGCTGGCCGTCAGCGCGCTGGTGTTTCCGCCGCTTTCGCTGGCGCTGGGTGAGGTGTGGGTATGGCAATTCAGTGCGTTTGCCATCGCGTCAATGACGCTGCAAACCGCTGTTGGCGCCTTCGCCAGTTACCTGGTGTGGATGTGGATGCTGGGGCGCTACCCGGCGACAAAAATTTCCGTGTTCGTGTTTCTCACGCCGCTGTTTGCGCTGCTGTTCGGCGCGCTATGGCTGAAAGAAACGGTGACGCCGTCATTGCTGGCGGCGCTGGCTTTGGTGGCACTGGGGATCGTGCTGGTGAACCGCAAGGCCGACATTCCGGCGGCGGCTTTGTAACTTTTAGTCACCAAATTTTTTGAACCCAGGCCGTCCTAACCGGCATAGCATCGCGCTGAATCCACTCCGGTTTTCAAGCCCAAGCCCTTACACCTCACCACAAGGCAGACCCCTATGACCACATTGCAAATCAACGGCAGGGCAACCAGCGTCACCGCGTCGGCCGACACACCCCTGCTGTGGGTGCTGCGCGACCATGTCGGCCTGACCGGCACGAAGTTCGGTTGCGGTATGGCGCTGTGCGGGGCCTGCACGGTACACCTCGACGGCCTTCCGGTGCGCGCGTGCCAGACGCCGCTGTCAGCCGCAGTCGGCAAGAAGATCACCACGATTGAAGGCATTGGCGCCACGCGTACCGGCAAGGCGGTGCAGACGGCCTGGCTTGACGTAGGTGTGCCGCAATGCGGCTTCTGCCAGTCGGGCCAGATCATGAGCGCGACCGCGCTGCTGCAGAAAACCCCCAAACCAAGCGACGCTGATATTGACAGCGCCATGAGCGGCAACATCTGCCGCTGCGGCACTTACACCCGTATTCGCAGCGCAATCAAGGTCGCGGCCGGCATCAAGGAGACCACATGAACACCCCGTTTGACACTTATTCGGTTGGTCGCACCCACACCAGCCGCCGGACTTTTTTGAAGACCGTCCCGGCGCTTTCGGGTCTGGTACTGGGCGTCGGCCTGCCAGGCCTGACGCACGGCGCTGACGAGCCGAAAAAATACGGCGGCGACAGCATGCCCAATGGCTTGCAGGACAGCCCGAAGATCTTTGTCGCCATCGGCGCCGACGGCATCGTCAGCATCACGGTACACCGCTCCGAAATGGGCCAGGGCGTTCGTACCAGCCTGCCAAAAATCGTGGCTGACGAGTTAGAGGCCGACTGGAAATATGTGCGCGTGGTGCAGGCGCCGGGCGATGAAGCCAAATATGGCAACCAGGACACCGACGGCTCACGCAGCACGCGCCACTGGTTTGAGCCGATGCGCCGCTGCGGCGCCAGCGCCCGCATGATGCTCGAACAAGCGGCGGCGGCGCAGTGGAAGGTGCCGCTCGATCAGGTCGAAGCCAAAAACCACCAGGTCACCCACAAGCCCAGCGGCCGCAAGCTGGGCTATGGCGCGCTGGCCGTGGCAGCCGCCAAGCTGGAAGTGCCCGCACGCGGCACCGTGAAACTGAAGGACCCGTCGGCGTTTCGCTACATCGGCAAGACCGACACGCATCTGGTGGACGGGCAGGCCATCGTCACCGGCAAGGCGCAATATGGCATCGACACGCGCCTGCCCGGCATGCTGTATGCCGTGATTGCGCGGCCGCCGGTGCTGGGCGGCAAGGTCAAAACCTTTGATGCCGCCGAGGCGCTGAAGGTGCCGGGCGTGCTCAAGGTGTTTCAGCTCGACGGCACGCCGCCGCCCTCGGAGTTCCAGCCGATTGGCGGCGTGGTTGTCGTCGCGAGTGACACCTGGGCCGCGATCAAGGGCCGCAGCGCCTTGAAGATCGAGTGGGACGACGGCGTACACGCGGACTACAACTCGGTGGCGTACCGCAGCGAGCTGGAAGCGGCGGTGCTGAAAACCGGCGGCAAGGAAGTACGCAGTCAGGGCGATGCGTACATCGCGCTGGCCAACGCGGCGAAGAAACTCGAGGCCAACTACTACGTGCCGCACCTGGCGCATGCGTCGATGGAAGCGCCCGCCGCCACCGCCCGCATCGTCAGGGGTCAGTGCGAAATTTGGGCGCCCAGCCAGTCGCCGCAGGCAGTGCGCGACAAGGTAGCCAAGCGCCTGAACCTGCCGCCCGAGAAAGTCACTGTCAACGTCACGCTGCTGGGCGGCGCCTTCGGCCGCAAGTCAAAAGCGGATTTCTCAATCGAAGCAGCGCTGGTCTCCCAGGCCATGGGTGGCACGCCCGTCAAGCTGACGTGGACGCGCGAGGACGACCTGCACCACGACTATTTCCATGCGGTGTCGGCGCAGCACCTTGAAGCCGGTCTGGACGCCAGTGGCAAGATCACCGCCTGGCTGCACCGCACGGCCGAACCGACTTTCATGTCGATCTTTGCACCCGACCAGAAACAGCTTTCCGGCATTGAGCTGGGGCTGGGCCTGGTCGGCTTGCCGTATGCAATACCCAATGTACGCATTGAAAACCCGGCCACGACGGCGCATGCCCGCATCGGCTGGCTGCGCGCGGTCAACAACATCCAGCATGCGTTCGCGTCGCAGTCGTTTATCGCCGAGCTGGCACAGTCGCAGGGCAAGGACCACCGTGACTACCTGATCGAGTTGCTCGGTGCTGACCGGCTGATTGACCCGTCGAAGATCGGTGACGCCTGGAACCACGGCGAGTCGCCCGAGCGCTACGCGATCAACACTGGCCGGCTGCGCAAGGTGATCGAGCGCGTCACGGCAGAAGCGAAATGGGGCCGCAAGATGCCCGCTGGCCAGGGGCTGGGCCTGGCGGCGCATTACAGCTTTGTGAGCTATATCGCTGCCGTGGTCGAGGTGGCCGTGGGTGCCAAGGGCGAGCTGCTGATTCCGCGCATCGACGTGGCGGTCGATTGCGGCCCGCAGGTCAACCCGGACCGCATTCGCTCGCAGATCGAGGGCGCCTGCATCATGGGCATCAGCCAGGCGGTGATGAGCGAGATCACCTTTAAAAACGGCCGGGTCGAGCAGGACAACTTTCACCAGTTCGAGGTTGCCCGCATGGCGCTGGCTCCGAAGAAAATCGTCGTGCATCTGATGCCGTCGACCTATGACGTGCCGATGGGCGGCGTCGGCGAACCCGGTGTGCCGGTGATTGCCCCGGCGCTGTTCAACGCCATCAACGCCGCCACGGGCAGGCGTATCCGGCAGTTGCCACTGCGCGACCAGTTGCAGTCGCCCGCCTAGGCAGATAAGGGGCTAAAAATAGGCTGAAGCCCAGGCAAATCCGGCGCCAGCAGCTACTTTTTTAATAGCGCGCCGGCAGCTGCAAGAGTCGCAGGGGCTGCGCAGTTCGGGCGGTCTGCCTCAAGCAGATGCGTCGGCCGCCGCGCCGGCTGGCTTCGCAGCGTGCCGGGCCGCAAACGCGGTGTACCAGTCCAGGCAGGCCGGGTTGGCCATCGCGTCGCGATTGACGACTTTTTCAATCGGCTGGCCGAGCAGCAGTTTCTTGATCGGCAGCTCCTGCTTTTTGCCTGACAGTGTGCGCGGGATTTCCGGCACGGCAAAAATCTCACTCGGTACAAAACGCGGTGACAGCGCGGTCTTGATGGCGTTGTTGAGTTTCGTTTTCATCGCCTCGTCAAGCGCCACGTCCGCGCGCAGCACGACGAACAGCGGCATGTAGCTGTCGCGTCCGAGGTATTCCAGATCGACCACCATCGAGTCGAGTACCTCGGGCAACGATTCGATAGCGCTGTAGATTTCACTGGTGCCCATGCGCAGGCCGAAGCGGTTGATGGTGGCATCACTGCGGCCATAAATAATGCAGCTACCCGACGGCATGATCTTCAGCCAGTCACCATGCCGCCAGACACCGGGGTACATGTCAAAGTAGCTGGAGATGTAGCGGGCATTGTTGTCGTCGCCCCAGAAATACAGCGGCATCGACGGAATCGGCTGCGTACAAACCAGCTCGCCGACTTCACCGACGACCGGCTGGCCGGCCTCGCTCCATGCGTACACCGCGCAGCCGAGCAGGCGGCATTGCATTTCGCCGGGTACAAGTGGAAGCTCACGATTTCCCCCAATAAAAGCGCCAGCAAAGTCAGTGCCGCCCGAAATGTTGCACCACCAGATGTCGCCCCCACGCTCGCCCACTGCGTGTGGCTCTCTGCCCCCCGAGGGGGCCGCTGCGCCTGCGGTCTGGCTAAGCCAGTCCCGCGGCCCCTGCTGGGTTGGAGAAGACTCTCCACCTTTGCCACCTTGCTGCTGCACTTGCCTGAACTGTGTCGTGCCCCATTGCTGCACCTCTGCGGCCAGCGGCGAGCCGGTGGTGCCCAGCGCTCTCACCGCCGTCAAATCACCGCAGCCCGACAGATCAACACCGGCCTTCATGCAGTTCGCAAAAAATGCCGCGCCGCCACCGAAAAAAGTCACGCCGAGTTGCGCGGCGAAGCGCCACAGCGTGGTCCAGTCGGGTTGCTCTTTCGTGCCGCCGGGGTTGCCGTCGAAGATGCAGCAGGTGGTGCCGTTGAGCAGGCCGCTGGTCTGCGCGTTCCACATCACCCAGCCGGTCGAGCTGTACCAGTGGTAGCGCTCGCCAAA
>JANLYY010000064.1:0-11142 GCA_031365885.1 Polaromonas sp.
AAACTCCAGGTGCTTGAACTCGGTCTTGGTGGCGCTGAACAGTTCTTCCACACGCGCAATGTGCTCGTCCATGGTGCCGCCCACGTCCATGAGCAGCAGCACCTTCACATTGTTGTGGCGCTCGGGCCGCATTTTGATGTCCAGCCAGCCCGCGTTGGCGGCCGTCTTGCTGATGGTTTCGTCCAGGTCCAGCTCTTCCTCATGGCCTTCGCGCGCAAACTTGCGCAGGCGGCGCAGCGCCACCTTGATGTTGCGCGTGCCCAGCTCTTGGGTGTCGTCGTAGTCTTTGTAGGCGCGCTGGTCCCACACTTTCACCGCGCTTTTGTTGCGGCTTTTTTCCTGGCCAATGCGTACGCCCTGCGGGTTGTAGCCATTGGCTCCAAACGGTGACGTGCCGCCGGTGCCAATCCATTTGCTGCCGCCTTCGTGACGTTCTTTCTGCTCTTCAAAGCGCTTTTTTAGCGTCTCCATCAGCTCGTCCCAGCCCATTTTTTCGATCTTGGCCTTGTCTTCCGGGCTCAGCTCCAGCTCCAGGTTTTTGCGCAACCACTCGAGCGGAATGTCCTTGGTGAAGTCAGCGACCATTTCCACGCCCTTGAAGTAGGCAGCGAAGGCGCGATCAAACTTGTCGTAATGCTTTTCGTCCTTCACCAGCACGGTGCGACTCAGGTAGTAGAAGTCGTCGATCTTGTACGCGCCTTCACCTTCATTCGAGGCAAGTTTGTCGCTGTTCGGCCCGACCACACCGGCCTGCAGCGCTTCGAGCAGCATCAGGTATTCCTTGACTGACACCGGCAGTTTGGCAGAACGCAGGGTGTAGAAAAAGTCGATCAGCATGGTGGTTTTCCCCGGATTCTTTCAGCTTCTGGGCTTGTCAAGCTGAAAGCGCAGATGTGCCTTCACGGTCGGCCATTCGCTTTGCAAAATACTGAAAACAACCGTGTCGCGCAGCGTTTCGTTGGCTGAAATCTGGTGATTGCGCAAAATACCGTCCTGCTTTGCGCCCAGCCGGGTAATCGCTTCGCGGCTCTGGAAATTGAAAAAGTGCGTACGAAACTCAACGGCGATGCATTCCAATTCTTCAAAAGCGTGCCGAAGCAGCAAGTATTTGCACTCGGTGTTCAGCCCGGTTCGCTGCACCGATTTGCTGTACCAAGTGTGGCCGATTTCCAGGCGACGATTTTTTTCATCCACGTTGAAATAACGGGTTGCGCCGACGATCTGGCCATCAGCGTTGCGGCGAACCACGAAAGGCAGCGCACCCTGCTCGTCGCGCATTTGCATGGCGGCATCCATGTAATTGAGCACCGCCCCGGCATCCGCCACGCCGGTGTACCAGAGCTTCCAGAGCTCGCCATCCTTGGCGGCCTCCAAAAGCTCGTCAGCGTGATCATGTTGCATGGGCTCCAGCGTGGCCCAGCTACGCCCTTTCAATATGACGGAGTCGATGAAACGTTTGCTCATGGTTTGTCGTCGCCATGTATGGCGCGGCGCGACTTGAAGCGGCGCGCCGCCCGCAGGCCGATGGCCGCTCCCAGCACGATGAGCGCTATGCCGAACAGGGCGCTGTTACCAAGCTTGGGGTCGTTGATGTCAAGCCCCAGCAGCCAGCCCGCGCCCAGGCCTGCAAATCCACCCACAAGCACACCGGCGGCGTCGGTGATTCCCTCGACAAGCAATGACCTGGTCTGCATGGTGTTGGCTAAAAAGAACTTGACGGTTATTGCTTAACGGTTGTTACGTTGCATGAACACCAGCTTTTCAAACAGCGTCACATCCTGCTCATTTTTCAGCAGCGCACCCACCAGCGGCGGCACGGCGACCTTGTCGTCCCTGCTTTGCAGTGCGTCGAGCGGGATGTCTTCAGCGACCAGCAGCTTGAGCCAGTCGAGCAGTTCGCTGGTGGATGGTTTTTTCTTCAGGCCCGGCAAATTTCGTACGTCGTAAAACGTTTTCATCGCAGCGGTCAGCAGCTCTTTTTTCAACCCCGGAAAATGCACATCAATGATCTGCTTCATCGTGTCCGCATCGGGAAACTTGATGTAGTGGAAAAAGCAGCGGCGCAAAAATGCGTCGGGCAGTTCTTTTTCATTGTTGGACGTGATGAACACCAGCGGCCGGTGCCTGGCCTTGATCAGTTCACGCGTTTCATACACGTAGAACTCCATACGGTCGATTTCCCGCAGCAGGTCGTTGGGAAATTCGATATCGGCCTTGTCGATTTCGTCGATCAATAGTGCGACCGGTTCGTCGGCGGTGAAGGCCTGCCACAACACGCCCTTGACGATGTAGTTGTGGATGTCCTTGACCTTCTCGTCGCCCAGCTGCGAGTCGCGCAGGCGCGACACCGCGTCGTATTCATACAGGCCCTGCTGCGCTTTGGTGGTGGACTTGATGTGCCACTGCAGCAGCGGCAGCTTGAGCGCGCCAGCCACTTCTTCGGCCAGCATGGTTTTGCCGGTGCCGGGCTCGCCCTTGACCAGTAGGGGCTTGCGCAAGGTGGCAGATGCATTGACAGCCAGCATCAGGTCCTGGGTGGCAACGTAGTTTTTTGAGCCGTGAAATTTCATGGATGAGCAACGCGGTGAGGATGTGGAGGATAAAACGTGGCGATCAGTCAGCCTGGGAAGCGGGCGGTAGCGGGCTGTTGCCGGTGGCCATCCACGAGCCGATTCATGGCTGATTGATGGATTAAGTCCCGCCGGCCACTTGGGCAAAACGGCACAGATATAATCAAAGGCTGTTTGGTTTGACGATTTTTCACCTGATTGTGCGCGCAAAATGAATAAGCTGTTCACCACGATTTTCGCTTTAACTGTCTCTTGTGCGACGGGTTTGAGCCTGGCTCAGGACCTCAAAGGCGATGGCAAGGCCGGCGGGTCCAAAAACGCCATGTGCATTGGTTGCCACGGCATCTCGGGCTACCAGGCGTCGTTTCCCGAAGTCTATAAAGTGCCGATGATTTCGGGCCAGAGCGAGAAATACCTTGCGTCGTCTTTGAATGCGTATAAAAAAGGTGAGCGCAAGCACCCCACCATGCGCGGCGTTGCCGAGGCGCTGAGCGATCAGGATATTGCTGATCTTTCAGCGTATTACGCTGCCAGCGGTCGGGCCAACACCGAAGCCTTGCCGGCCAAGCCCGAAAAAGAGCCCGGTGTTGCCGTGCAGGCGCTGCTGGGCAAAGCCAATTGCGCGTCGTGCCACGGCGCCAATTTCGCCAAGCCGATTGATCCGTCTTATCCCAAACTCGCCGGCCAGCATGCCGACTATTTGTATGTCGCGCTCAAGGCCTATAAAACCGACAACAATCCGAAGGTGGGTCGGGGCAACGCCATCATGGCGGGAATGGCGAAGCAGTACACCAACGCTGAATTGAAGGCCATGGCGGGCTATCTGGCGTCGCTGGACGGCGAGATGAAAGTCGTGCCGCAGAGCCGTTTCAGATAACCCGGAGTCGCGCATCTGTTGCGCACCAAGCAAAAAGCCGCTGGACAAGCGGCTTTTTGCTTGGCGGTGTTTGAGCGGCCCTAGTCTCGCGTGGCCTGTCGCTGCACGCAATCGATATACGCAGCACCATCGGGCGGTGTGCCCGCGCGCTGGCTTTCCCACACCATCTGGCCCAGGCAGTCCATGGTTTCGTGGTGCGCGTCGTGCAGCGAATTGCGCCGCGCCGTCAGCAGTTCAACCGCCTGGCGAATACCGCGCGGCTGGTCGATGGAGCACTGCTCGCTGATGGAAAGATGCATCGACAGATGCAGGAAAGGGTTGGTCTTGCCAGCCTCAACGTCATACATCTTTTCGAGTGCTGCGTCGGCGTCGGAAAAGTCGGCCTGATATTCGGGGTGCTCTTCCAGCCATTGACTAGCTATGGTTTCAATAGCCTCCATTGGCGCGCCAGAGCGGCTCTTGGCATAAACAGAGCAGAAGAAACGGCGAACATCGGATTGCGAGGGTGTGAACATTTTCAAAGCCTATCACGCACCGGATTCACGCTGCTTCAGGGCGTGCTTTCGGCTGCTTTAGACCGGATCTCATAATTGCGTGTGTGCATGGCAGATTGCCAGCACGGCCCCGGAGAAGATTTTAATGATCAACAAGATTGCGCTGACCATCGCCGATGCGTTGGCTGACGTGAAAGACGGTGCCACCATTTTGATTGGCGGTTTCGGCACCGCCGGCATTCCCACCGAGCTGATAGACGGGTTGATTGCGCAGGGCGCTAGAGACCTCACGGTGGTCAATAACAACGCCGGCAATGGCGAAACAGGCCTGGCCGCTTTGCTGATGGCGGGACGGGTGCGAAAAATCATTTGCAGCTACCCGCGCCAGACCGACAGCCATATTTTTGACGCGCTGTACCGCAGCGGAAAACTCGAACTGGAACTGGTGCCGCAAGGCAATCTGGCCGAGCGTTTGCGCGCCGCCGGTGCGGGCATTGGCGCCTTCTTTTCGCCGACGGGCTACGGCACCGAGTTGGCGAAGAACCCGGATGGCACGGCCAGGGAGACGCGCGAAATCAACGGCAAACACTATGTGCTGGAGTTGCCGATTCACGGTGACGTGGCGCTGATCAAGGCTGAAAAAGGCGACCGCTGGGGCAACCTGATTTACCGCATGTCGGCGCGCAACTTTGGCCCGGTGATGGCGACGGCCGCCGCCAAAACTGTGGCGACGGTGCATGAAATCGTCGAGTTGGGCGTCTTGAATCCCGAGCACATCGTCACGCCAGGCGTCTACGTGCAGCAGATCGTGCAGATCGAACGGGTGGCGACCAGTGCGGGCGGCAGCAAGAGGGCTGCCTGAGGTCTGCTGGAGATAAAATACCAATCAAATAGGCCTAAAGCCCCCGTAATACGTGCGCAAGCAGCTATTAAAAACATAGCAACAAAAAATTAGGCGACTAAAAAATGACCTACCAAAAACGCAGCAAAGACCAGCTTGCCGCACGCGTGGCGCAAGACATTCATGAGGGCGACATCGTCAACCTCGGCATCGGCATGCCGACGCTGGTGGCCAACCACATTCGAGCCGGCCTGGAGGTGCTGCTGCACAGCGAGAACGGCATTCTGGGCATGGGGCCCGCGCCAGCGGAAGGCGATGAAGACTACGACCTCATCAACGCTGGCAAGCAGCCGGTCACGCTGCTCAAGGGCGGCTCGTTTTTTCACCATGCCGACAGCTTCGCGATGATGCGCGGCGGCCACCTTGACATTTGCGTGCTGGGCGCCTTCCAGGTCTCCAGCACAGGCGACCTGGCCAACTGGCACACCGGCGAGCCGGGCGCCATTCCGGCGGTGGGTGGCGCGATGGACCTGGCCATTGGCGCCAGACAGACCTGGGTCATGATGGACTTGCTGACGAAAAAAGGGGAGAGCAAAATCGTCGCGAAATGCACTTATCCGCTGACCGGCATGGCATGCGTCAGACGCATTTATTCAGAACTCGCCACGCTGGAATGCACGCCGCAGGGCTTGAAGCTCGTCGATCTGGTGGAAGGCCTGGGCCATGTAGAACTTGAAAAACTGATTGGGCTGCCGATTGCTGCCTGAAACGCACACCCCAAACCTGAAAAATCCACTCTCCTAAGGACACCATGACCACCCAAGCTTATATCTGCGATGCCATCCGCACCCCCTTCGGTCGCTACGGCGGCGCGCTCAGCAGCGTGCGCACCGATGACCTGGGCGCCATTCCGCTGAAGGCGCTGATGGCGCGCAACCCGAATGTCGACTGGCTGGCCGTGACCGACGTGATCTACGGCTGCGTCAACCAGGCCGGTGAAGACAACCGCAACGTGGCGCACATGGCCAGTTTGCTGGCAGGTTTGCCGATGGAGCTGCCCGGCGCCACCATCAACCGCCTGTGCGGCTCCGGCATGGATGCGGTCGGCACGGCGGCGCGTGCCATCAAGGCCGGTGAGGCCAGCATGATGATTGCCGGCGGCGTCGAAAGCATGAGCCGCGCGCCTTTCGTGATGGGCAAAGCCGAGAGCGCTTTCAGCCGCGCCGCGCAGATGTATGACACCACCATTGGCTGGCGCTTCGTCAATCAATTGATGAAGGACAAATACGGCGTTGACGCGATGCCCGAGACGGCCGAAAACGTCGCGCTTGAGTTCAACATCAGCCGCGCCGACCAGGACAAGATGGCGCTGGCGTCGCAGCTGAAAGCGGTTGCTGCGCAGAAGTCCGGGTTTTTTGACCAGGAAATCACGTCCGTCACTGTCCTCCAGAAAAAAGGCGATCCCGTCATCGTGACGAAAGACGAGCACCCGCGTGAAACCTCGCTCGAAGCGCTGGCCAAACTCAAGGGCGCGGTGCGGCCCGATGGCAGCGTGACGGCCGGCAATGCGTCGGGCGTCAACGACGGCGCCTGCGCGCTGCTGATTGGCAGCGAAGAGGCGGCGAAGAAAAACGGCTTGACGCCGCGTGCCCGCATCGTCGGCATGGCCACAGCCGGCGTGGCGCCGCGCATCATGGGCATCGGCCCTGCGCCGGCGACGCAAAAGGTGCTGGCGCTGACGGGGCTGACTCTGGCGCAGATGGATGTGATTGAGTTGAACGAAGCGTTTGCAGCGCAGGGGCTGGCGGTGCTGCGCCTGCTTGGGCTGCAGGACGACGACCCGCGCGTCAACCCCAATGGCGGCGCGATTGCACTCGGTCATCCGCTGGGCGCCTCGGGTGCGCGGCTGGTCACCACCGCCGTCAATCAGCTGCACCGCACAGGCGGCCGCTACGCGCTGTGTACCATGTGCATCGGCGTCGGGCAGGGCATTGCGGTGGTGCTGGAACGCGTCTAGACGCTATTTATTTAATAGCTGCTTACGCACGTTTTACCTGGGCTAGAGCCCTATAGCGCGATGCAAACCGCGCTGCAGCCATGGCCCCAATTGGCAGCCTGATGTCTTCGCCGCTGCTGCGCCGGCTGGCGGACATCGACGGGTTGCGCGGGGCCTGCTACGGTCGTCGGCATCTGCTTCGTCACCTGTTGTTCGTCGGCATCTGCTTGACGGGGCGCAAGCCGGTCTGGTGCGGTTTTCGGTCTGACAACCGGCAATGAAGACAACTTAAACGCTGTAGATTGTGGAATTAGTCACGGGTTTGGTGCTGAATCAGAATTCCTGTGAGGACAACCAACCGCTTATCCAGAGGTGCCCACTAGAATTGATTTTTGTTTCAAGACGTATCGGCTGGCAACGCTATGACACCCCATTTTTCACCCCTATGATTCAAAAGCTTGGTCGCTATGAATTGACGCGCGTGCTGGGTAAAGGCGCGATGGGTTTGGTGTATGAAGGCCGTGACCCCAACCTGGACCGCCGTGTGGCGATCAAGACCATCAAGGTCGAAAATTTGTCCGAAGAAGCGGCGGCCGAATACGAGGTGCGCTTTCGCACCGAAGCGCACTCGGCGGCGCGGCTGCAACATCCCAACATCGTCAGCGTGTATGACTCTGACCGGGACGGCGACATCGCCTTCATGGTGATGGAATTCATTGAAGGCGAGGATCTCAAACACCATCTCGACAAGGGCACGCTCTACACGCTGGAACAAACCATTGGCATCATGCGTGACCTGCTGTCGGCGCTGGAATACGCCCATGGACAGAGCATCGTTCACCGCGACATCAAACCGGCCAACCTGCTGATCGAGAAAAGCGGGCGCGCCAAACTGACTGATTTTGGCGTGGCCCGCATCCAGGATTCGGGTGAGGCCACGCGCACGCAGGGCACCATGGTCGGCACGCTCAAGTACATGTCGCCCGAGCAGGTGCAGGGCCGTCCGGTGGATGCCCGCGCCGACATTTTCGCCGCGGGTATCGTGCTGTACCAGCTGCTCACCGGCAAGCGGCCGTTTGACGGTCCGACCGATTTCGCCACCATTCAGCAGATCGTCGGGCAGGCGCCGGTAGCGCCCACCATTTACAACACCCAGCTGCCGCCGGCCATCGACGCGGTGGTGAGCCGGGCGCTGGCCAAAGTGCGAGAGCAGCGTTATGCGACGGCAGAAGAATTTTTTGCTGCGCTGCAGACCGCGTCTCTCGATGCGGCAGACCCTACCATCGCGCCGCCTGCCAGAGAGCGCGCATCAGGCGCGGCCGGCGTCAACGGCACCTTCACGGGCACCCTGTCCAGGGGCGAAGCGCTGGTCGGAACGCAGCCCGGCTCGCAGGCGGGCTTGCACTCGGGCGGTGGCAGCGGGCAGTCGACCGTCACGCAGGAAATCGAGCTGGTGTACTGGAAAGACATCAAGGACTCGGCGGACATTGAAGACCTGCAGGGCTTCATGGCCAAGTTTCCGACCGGTATTTACGCTGACCTGGCGCGACGCCGGTTGCGCCAGCTGGGCGTCGTCAGCGCTGATCACTCCGATGTCGGCTTTTCCGTCGGCACCGGCACCGGCACCGTGGTGTTGCCGCGGCAGGTTGCTGGCTACGAGCCGACAGTACTGCTTGGGAAACACCCATGGCCGGGAAGCACACGGGCACCCGCACGCCCGGCTGAAAAACACGATGACAGCCAGTCAACCCAATTTTTCGATGACGCGGCGACCACCGTGTTCCAGGGCACCGGTGAATCATCCTGGGCCGAAACACAGGTCGCCAGCAAGTGGCCCGGAGCTGTCGTTCCGCCAGAAAAAAAAGTGGCTACGGCCCAGCAGGCTGCGTCTGCTCCGCCAGCCAAAATCTTCGTTGCCGAAACCAGTCTCGTGCCGCCCGGGCGCTTTCCCGGCCCAGCGAAAGCGTTGACGCCCGTCCTGCCGTCGTCGGTGCCGAACCCGCAGCGACTGGCAGCGATTGCGGTCGGCGCTGTGCTGTTGCTTGCAGCAGGGTTCGGTGTCAGCAGACTGACCTCGTCCGGACCTGTGGCAATTGCACAAGGCGATGCGGCCGCGATGGTGACCGAGTACAAAACCCCGGCGGCTGTCAATGCGCCGACAGTGGCGGCACCAACGTCCCTGCCGGCGCCAGCATTGAAAGCAGCGGCGGTGTCTGTACTTGCTGCGGCGGGTCTGGCAGCATCTGCCGCGCCCGCAGCGACCGTAGCGCCTGATGCGGCTGCCGCCAGGACGCCGGCCGAGCTGAAGGCGGACGCGAAAGCCGAGGCCAGGGCGGCAACCAAAAAAGCAGCGTTGGAAAAAGAAAAAGTCGCCAAACAGGCCCAGGCCCTCAGCGCGGCTGCGGCTGACTCCGCAGCACAGGCCGAAGCACCCGCCGAAACCGCGCCCGTCAAGCGCGCAGCACCAGCGCCAGCAGCAGCACCGGGTGTGGTCGCAGCAGCCAGCAGCAGCCCCAAGCAGGCCTGCGAAGATCGCCTGCTGCTGGGTTTTCAAATCTGCATGGTCGAACAGTGCGCCAAGCGCGCATTCACCAACCACCCGTTGTGCGTGGAACGGCGGGCGATGGACGAACGGCGCCGGGAAACCGAGCAGTCGAGACGCTGACTGGCTGCCTGAGCCCGCTGCAGCCGCTATAAAAAGAGTAGCTGCTTACGCACGTATTCATTGGGCTAGGGGCCTTTTTTATCCTCAGACTCACGGTGCCAGCCGGCCGGTCGGCGTTGTTCGACCTGCGCGCGTTCCTGCGCCATTTGCTCTTCCAGCTGCAGTCGGCCCTGCCGGGCGACGGCGATCACTTTGCTGCGGTCTTTGCGGTGCGGGTACATGCGCTCGAACAGCGCCAGGTTGTGCGCGCGAAAACGCATGGCGCCCTGGCGGGCTTCGTGCGGCGGCTGGCCAAGCAGTTCCAGCACGCTTCTGGCGCTGCGCAGGCTGGACTCGAACAGTTCGCGCTCGACACGGCTCACACCCCGGTCACGCAGCGCGTTCCAGTGCGGCACATCCCGCGCGCGCGCAACGATTTGCAGGTGCCCGAAGTGTTCCTTCGCCAGATCGACAATGGTTAAAGACTGCTCGACATCGTCCACCGCCACCACCAAAATCTGCGCGCTGGCAGCACCCGCGGTGCGCAGCAGATCAAGCCGCGTCGCGTCGCCATAGAACACCCGGTAGCCGAAAGTGCGCACGCTGTCGACCATGTCAGCATCGTGGTCCAGCACGGTGGGCGCGATGCCCTGCGCCAGCAGCATGCGGCCGATGATCTGGCCGTAGCGGCCAAAGCCGGCAATGATGACTTGTGCGTGCTGCGGCTCGGAAATCTCTGGCAGCCGCGACTTGCGTCCGTTGGCATAGCGGGGCAGCAGCAGTTTGTCGACGCCGACCAGCAGCAGTGGGCTGAGCAGCATCGACAGTGCCACCGCGCCTATCAGCAGCGAAGCGGTCTCGGGCGAAAACACCCGCGCGCCGGCGGCCGCCTGGAACACCACGAACGCAAACTCACCGCCTTGCGCCAGCAGCAGCACGAACACCGGCCGCTCCTGGTAGGGCAGTTTCATCAGGGTCGCCAGGCCGTAAATCACGATCAACTTCAGCCCCAGAAAACCCAGCAATATCGCCGCCATCAGGCCGGGTGAATCGCGCAGCACGCCAAAATTAATGCTCATGCCGACAGCGATGAAAAACAGTCCCAGCAGCAAACTCTTGAAGGGCTCGATATCGGTTTCCAGCTCGCGCCGGTATTCACTGCTGGCCAGCAGCACGCCGGCCAGAAAAGCGCCGAGCGCCATCGACAGGCCAACCAGCTGCATCAGCGCAGCAATCGCGACCACCAGCAGCAACGAGGCGGCGGTGAAGATTTCGGGCGTGCCGCTGTTGGCAATCCAGCGCAGCAGCGGGCGCAGCAGCAGCCGGCCACCGAGAATGATGCCGCCTATCACTGCTATGATTTTAATAGCTTCAAGTGCACGATTTGATTGGGCTAGCGCCTCATTTGACTCGGAAACGCCGGCCAGCAGCGGCAGCAGCGCCAGAATCGGTATCGCCGCCACGTCCTGAAACAGCAGAATCGAAAACCCGGCCTGGCCGCTGGACGTGGGCAGCAGGTGGCGCTCGCCCAGGGTTTGCAGGGCGATGGCGGTGGACGACAGCGCCAGGCCGAGACCGGCCACCAGCGCCGTCTGCCAGCCCGCGCCAAACAGCATGGCGACGCCGGTCAGGAGAGCCGCACAGCCCAGCACCTGGGCGCTGCCCCAGCCAAAAATCGGCCGGCGCAGGTTCCACAGCCGCTGCGGCTCCAGCTCCAGGC